>CAYOET010000056.1:0-38703 GCA_964402985.1 uncultured Bauldia sp.
CCCCCCCCCCCCCCCCCCCCCCCCCCCCCCCCCCCCCCCCCCCCCCCCCCCCCCCCCCCCCCCCCCCCCCCCCCCCCCCCCCCCCCCCCCCCCCCCCCCCCCCCCCCCCCCCCGCCCCCCCCCCCCGCCCCCCCCCCCCCCCCCCCCCCCCGCGGGGGGGGGGGGGGGGGGGGGGGGGGGCCCCTCCACCTATCCGGACGGGTCTCCACCTCGGCACCTCCCCGGATGGACCTGTAACCCCTCACCCTAACCCTCTCCCTCTGGGAGAGGGGACTTGCTGGAGTTTCCAGAGCTGGGAGAAGGGCCAAGAACTCGAGTGAGGCTAGGCCGGCTTCGGCTCCGGCTCGGCCGAACCCGGCCCGGGGCCGAGCGATCCTTCCGCCGGCACGCCGCCCCGCGGCTCGCCGAACGCGAGCTCGAGCATCCCGCGCGCGATCTCGCGCTCGCCCATCACCACGCTGGTCGCCCCGTGCCGCAGCATGTGGTCGATCTCGGGATCGGAATGGACGCGCGCGACGATGATGAGATCGGGATTGGCCGCCCGCGCCTGCTCGGCGATCTGCCCGGCCTCGAACGCCTCCGGGATGGCGAAGAAGAGATACTTCGCGCTCGAAACATTCGCCGCCGCCATGATCTCCGGCCGCACCGCGTTGCCGACGATCACCGGCACGTCGGTGTCCCTGAGCGCGGCGAGGTGCTCGCCATTCTCCTCGGTCACCGCAAGGGGCACGCCGAGCTGCCGCAGCTCGCCGGCGATGTGGCTCCCCACCCGCCCGTGGCCGACCACCACCGCATGGTCGCGCTCGGGCGGCGCGAAGGACGGGTGCGCAACCGCTGGCCCATGCTTCTCCGGCTCGCGCGCGGCCGCCACCTCGTGATTGTTCTGCAGCCGCTCGAGGAGCGCGAAGAAGATCGGGTTGACGAGGATCGACAGCATCGCGCCGGCGAGAATGAGGTCCTGCCCCTCCTCGGGAAGGAGGTGCAGCGAGACCCCCAGCGCGGCGAGGATGAACGAGAACTCGCCGATCTGCGCGAGGCTCGCCGAGATGGTCAGCGCCGTCTCGTTGGGGTGGCCGAAGAGGCGCACGATCCCCCACGCCGCGATCGACTTGCCGAAGAGGATGATGGCCAGCGTGGCGATCACCGCGAACGGCATCTCGATGAGGATCGTGGGATCGAACAGCATCCCGACCGATACGAAGAACAGCACCGCGAAGGCGTCGCGGAGCGGCAGGATTTCCTGCGCCGCGCGTTGGCTGAGCGGCGACTCGCTCATCACCATGCCGGCGAAGAAGGCGCCCAGCGCGAACGACACGCCGAACAGCACCGCCGCGCCGTAGGCGACGCCGAGCGCGATGGCCAGCACCGCCAGGCGGAACAGCTCGCGCGACCCCGAATAGACGATGCGGTGCAGGATCCACGGGATCACCTGCCGCCCGACCATCAGCATCAGCGCCACGAACGCCGCCACCTTGCCGAGCGTGATCGCGAGCGCGACGAGGAGGCTCTGGCCACCCCCACGGCCTGCCTCGACCGCGCTCGCGCCTTCCGGGGCGTTGTCGCCGCCAAGGACGCCGGAGAGCGCCGGGATCATCACCAGCGTGAGGACCATCGCGAGGTCTTCGACGATCAGCCAGCCGACCGCGATTCTCCCCTTCTCGGTGTCGACCATGCGCCGCTCCTGCAGCGCGCGGAGAAGCACCACCGTGCTCGCCACGGATAGCGCGAGGCCGAACACCAGGCCCGCTCCGACCGACCAGCCGTGGGCGAGCGCGAGGCCCAGCCCCATCAGTGTCGCGATTCCGATCTGCACGATCGCCCCCGGGATGGCGATGGCCCGCACCGAGAGGAGGTCGCTGAACGAGAAGTGGAGGCCGACGCCGAACATCAGGAGGATCACCCCCAGCTCGGCGAGCTCCTGGGCGAGAGCGACGTCGGCGACGAAGCCGGGCGTGGCCGGCCCGATGATGACGCCCGCGAGGAGATACCCGACCAGCGGCGAAATCTTCAGCCGCTGGGCGATCGCGCCGAAGATGAAAGCGCCACCGAGCCCGGCGACGATGATGGTGATGAGCGGAATGTCGTGCGCCATGGGCCTCTGAGCAGTGAGCGGTCGCTCGAAGGGACCACATTCGCTTCGGCGACCGCAACCCGCTTGCGCCATGTACCCCCTAGGGGTATAGATGGTTGGGGCGGGATTGAGAGGATTGCGACATGAAGACGAGCACACTGATCGCTTTGGCGGGCATCCTTGCCGTGCCCGCGCTCGCGTTGGCCCAGGGCATGCCCGGGATGAGTCCCGGCGCAATGGGCGGCGCCCCTTCGGCACAGATGCCGCACCAGGCCGCCCTGATGGCGGCCAACCACGCGATGATGACCGCAATGAACCCGACCCTCAGCGGCCAGCCCGACCGTGATTTCGTCCTCATGATGATCCCCCATCACGAGGGCGCCATCGCGATGGCCAAGGTCGAACTCGAGCACGGCACGAACCCGGAGATCCGCGCCCTCGCCGAGGCGATTATCGCCGCCCAGGAGTCGGAGATCGCCGACATGCAGGCCTGGCTCGCCGCCAACCCGTGACCCGGTTCAGCGGCGCGCTCTGCCCGGGCTCCAACCCGAACCGGGCATGCGGCGCGCCGTCGCGGCGAAGCTCCAGCCGCATGGAAGCCATGCGGATTCCTCCCACCTGACGCGTCGCGGCCCCCCTGGATCGTGTGCGGACGGCAACCGCGGGGCGGCTCTTTGGAGCCCCTAAAGCCTTGGCGCTCCGCCACAATTGATTGCTTGAACCGACCTCCGGTCACACCCATGTGACCGGGCAAGCGGGAGGGCCGCCCTCCGTTCGAAGCTCGAGTGCCGGGGTAGGCGTTCGCTCCGATCAGTCTTGACTGAACGATCTTAACGTCATAGCTCCGCGGGCATGAGACATGAGCGTCCCGATCCGGCTGCCGATTTCATCGAGCGCATGGGCTTCCTGTGCGAGGCCGATGGGCTTCCGCGCATTTCCGGGCGGATTTTCGGCCTTCTCATCCTCGAGGCCGGGCCGTTCACGCTCAAGGAAATCTCGGAACGTCTTCGCGTCAGCCGCGCCAGCGTCAGTACCAACGCCCGACTCCTCGCCAAGACCGGGGTCATCGAGCGCGTCGCCGTTTCCGGGGACCGCCAGGACTACTACGCCCTCGGCGACAATCCCGGGGCGCGCATCCTCACCGGCGTCCTCGATCGGCTCGAGCAGACCTACCAGACCCTTCGCGGCGCCGAGAAGAACCTTCCCCGCGAGCTGGATGAGGCTCGCCGCCGCGTCCGCTCGTTCGGAGACTTCTACGCCATGGTCACCCGCCACATGAAGGCGCTGGCCAAAGACTTGCCCCCCGCCGAATGAGCGGGACTCCTGCCGTCCCTGGGGGGACCTGGCGGGTGACAACCAACATCGGGACGACAGTCGTAACCATGAGTAATGTCGACAACCGCAACGTGCCTGCCAACGATCTCACGGCCGAGGAGCTGAACAAGCTCCCCGGGTGGGACCCGGCCAGCACCAAGCCCAGGAAGCGCCGCCGCTGGACGTGGGCGCTGTTGGGCTTCCTGTTCGGCCTCGGTTTCGCGCAGCTCGCGCTGCCCGGGCTCATGGGCATGCTCGCTTCGCTGAGCCCGCCGCCCGCCCCTCCGGCCGGGACGGAGGTCGCCGTGGCGACGCCCCCGGTCGAGCCGCCGCCTCCGCCCGCCGTTCTCAGCAATATCGAAGTCACGACGGTCGCCCCGCAGGACCTCCGCGAGATCATCCGCGTCACCGGCTCGGTCCGTCCCGACCGCGAGACCCGCCTCTCGGCCAATGTCTCGGCCACGATCGAGACCATCACCGTCAACGAGGGCCAGGCCGTCGCCGCCGGCGATATCCTGCTCGAGTTCGACGCCGACGAGCTCAACGACCGCCTCGAGGACCAGCAGTCCTCGCTCGCCAACGCGCGCGTTCAGCTCGAGACGTCGGAGGCCAATCTCGAGCGCACCCGCACGCTGGTCACCCGCAACGTCGCCACCCAGGCGACGCTCGACACCGCTCAGGCGCAGGTCAGCCAGGCCGAAGCCGCCGTCGCCACCCTCGAAGCGCAGGTCCGCGCGGCCGAGCGCGCCCTCGGCGACGCCACGGTGCGCGCCCCCTATGCCGGCGTCGTTGCGACGCGCGACGTCTCGGAAGGCGAAAGCGTGTCGATCGGCACTCCGCTCCTCACCGTCGTCGACCTCGCCAATGTCGAGGTCGAGGCGATGATCCCGACCATGGTGATCGCCTCGGTTCGCGTCGGCCAGCCGGCCGCGATCGCGATCACCGGCATCCCCGGCCGCATTTTCGATGCCGAGGTCGAGCGCATCAGCCCGACCGCCTCGTCCGGCGCCCACTCGATCCCGGTCTATCTCAACCTCGACAATTCCGACGGCGCGTTGCGCGGCGGCATGTTCGCGACCGGCACGATCGAGCTCGCGACCAAGGCGGGCGCCATCGCCTTCCCGCCCACCGCGATCCGCCGCGACGACGCGGGCGCCTACGTCCTCAAGATCCTCGACGGCGAACTCGTCCGCCAGCCGGTCACCGTCGGCGACTCCTGGAACGAAGGCGCGCTCGTCGAAGTAACGGATGGGATAGCGGTCGGCGATAGGGTCGTGGTCGCGCCGCTTCCCAACCTCGAAGCCGGCGCGCCGGTCACCATCGAAGGCGCCTGAGTCATGTTTCTGACCCGCATCGCGGTTAACAACCCGGTCTTCACCCTCATGGTGATGCTCGCCATCACCCTGATCGGCTGGTTCACCTATCAGCGCCTCGCGATCGAGGAATTCCCCTCCGTCGACTTCCCGGTCGTGGTGGTTCTGACCTCGTATCCGGGCGCCTCGCCGGAGACCATCGAGGACCAGCTCACGCGGCCGATCGAGAACTCGGTCAACACCACGAGCGGCCTCGACACGATCACCTCGACCTCGACGCAAGGGCAGTCGCTGATCGTCGCCCAGTTCGACCTCTCGGTGAACAGCGAGGTCGCCGCCCAGGACGTCCGCGATCGCGTCTCGACCATTGAGTCGAGCCTTCCCGAGGATGCCGGTCGCCCGCAGATCCTGCGCTTCGACCCGGCCGCGCTGCCGATCATGGCCATCGGCATCAGTTCCGAGACGATGCCGATAAGAGACGTCACCGCGCTCGCCGAAGAGACCATCATCCCGCGCCTCAACACCGTCGTCGGCGTGGGCGAGGCGCGGCTCATCGGCGGCGTCGACCGTCAGATCAACATCCTCATCGACGAGGCGCGCCTCCGCGCCCTCGACATCGGCATCAACGAGGTCGCGGGCGCCATCCAGGCCGAGAACACCGACATCCCGGCCGGCGCGATCACCTACGACCTCCAGGAAACGACCGTCCAGGTCGAGGGCCGCATCGACGACCCGCAGGGCTTCCTCGACATCATCGTCGCCCGCCGCGGCGGCCAGCCGATCTACCTCTCCGAGGTCGCCACCGTCGAGGACGGCCAGGCCGACGCCGACAGCCGCGCGCTGATCGACGGCCGCCCAGCGCTCGCCATCGACGTCATCCAGGTCCAGGGCTCCAACACCATCGCCGTCGCCGAGGGCGTCCGCGAGGCGCTCGACGAACTCGCCGCGAAGGAGCTGCCTGAGAGCGTCAAGCTCAACATCATCCGCGACAATTCGAACTCGATCCGCAACTCGGTCGAGTCGGTCCAGACCACGCTGGTCGAGGGCGCGATCCTCGCCGTCGCCATCGTCTTCCTGTTCCTGAATTCGTGGCGCTCGACCATCATCACCGGCCTCACCCTGCCGATCACCGTCATCGGCACCTTCGCGGCG
This sequence comes from uncultured Bauldia sp., assembly GCA_964402985.1. Lineage (GTDB taxonomy): Bacteria > Pseudomonadota > Alphaproteobacteria > Rhizobiales > Kaistiaceae > JADYYB01. Next base: position 5,851 of record CAYOET010000056.1, read on the forward strand.
GTCTACTTCCTGGGCTTCACGCTCAACTTCATGACCCTGCTCGCGCTCTCGCTGTCGATCGGTCTCCTCATCGACGACGCCATCGTCGTCCGCGAGAACATCACGCGCCATCTCCACATGGGGAAGAGCCATCGGCGCGCCGCGCTCGAAGGCACCAACGAGATCGGCCTCGCGGTGCTGGCGACATCGCTGTCGATCGTCGCCGTGTTCATGCCGGTCGCCTTCATGGAAGGCATCATCGGCCGGTTCTTCCTCCAGTTCGGCATCACCGTCAGCGTCGCGGTGCTGCTCTCGCTCTTCGTTTCCTTCACCTTCGACCCGATGCTGTCGAGCCTCTGGTACGACCCGACGGCCCAGCCCAACATCCGGCGCCGCGGGCTCTCCCGCCTCATCCAGAAGTTCGACGACGCCTTCATGTGGCTCGGCCGCCGCTATCGCGACATCCTCACCTGGGCGCTGTGGCACCGGAAGACGACGCTCCTCGTCGCGCTCGCCGCCTTCGTCTTCGCCATCGTGCTTCTCGCCCAGGGCCGCGTCGGCGTCGAGTTCGCGCCGCCCGAGGACACCGGCGAGATCCAGATCGCCATCACCACGCCGGTCGGCTCCTCGGTCGACTACACCGAGAGCAAGATCCGCCAGGTCGAGCAGGCGCTGAAAGGACTGCCCGAGCTGGTCTCCACCTATTCGACCGTCAACTCCGGCCAGTCCCAGGGTCCGGGCGGCGGGGCCTCCGGCTCCAACACCGGCAACATCGCCGTCCGCCTCCTTCCGCGCGCCGAGCGCGATCGGTCGGTGACCGAGCTCCAGCCGGTCATCCGCGACCTCATCGCGCCGATCGCCGGCGTCGAGTCGAGCATGGGCGTCGGCGCCTTCGGCGGCGCCCCGCCGATCATGGTCACCATCCTCGGCCCCAATATCGATGTCCTCCGCGCGGTCGCCGAAGAGGTCTCAGAGACCATCGCCGCCGTGCCCGGCACGGTCGAGATCCAGTCGAGCCTCGACGACCAGCGGCCGATCCTCGCCATCCGTGTCAACCGCGACGTCGCCAGCGACCTCGGCGTGTCGATGCAGCAGATCGGCTCCGCGGTTCGCCCGCTCATCGCCGGCGAGGACGTCACCAACTGGAACGCGCCCAACGGCCAGTCCTACGACGTCGTGGTCCGTCTCCCCGAGAGCGCCCGCAACGACGTGGGCGCCCTGAAGTCGCTGCCCATCACCACCAGCAACGTCAACGCCAATGGCGAGCCCGTCACCGTGCGCCTCGACCAGGTCGCCGAGATCGTCCAGTCGGTCGGCGCGGCCGCCCTCGAGCGCCAGGACCTCAGCCGCCAGGTCACCATCACCGCCGCCATCGGTCCGCTCCCCGACGGCACGATCCCGGCCAGCGGCGACGTTCTCGCCAAGGTCGGCACGGGAGTCGCGGCGCTCGACCTCCCGACCGGCTACCGCATCGCCCAGGGCGGCGAAGCGGAAGACCTCGCCGAATCCGGCGCGGCCGCCGGGGCGGCCCTGCTCCTCGCGGTGTTCTTGATCTACTTCGTGATCGCCTCGCAGTTCGGCAGCCTGCTGCAGCCCTTCGCGATCATGGTCTCGCTGCCGCTCTCGCTGATCGGCGTGGTCACCGGCCTCCTCGTCGCCGGGTCGACGCTCAACGTGTTCTCGATCATCGGCTTCATCATGCTGATGGGCCTCGTCACCAAGAACGCGATCCTGCTCGTCGACTATTCCAACCGCCGGCGGAAGGAGGGCATCACCCTCTACCACTCGCTCCTCGACGCCGGCACGACCAGATTCCGGCCCATCGTCATGACCACGCTGTCGATGATCCTCGGCATGACCCCGCTGGCGCTCGCCCTCGGCGAAGGCAGCGAGTCGAGCGCGCCGATGGCCCACGCGGTGATCGGCGGCCTCATCAGCTCCACCATCCTCACCCTGGTGGTGGTGCCGGTGATGCTCACCTATCTCGACGGCCTCGGCCGCCGCATCCGCCGCCTCTTCCCGAAGGCGCCCGACGACCTCCACGAGGATCTCGACCTCGAGCCGCAGCCGGTTCCCGCCACCGCCCAGGAGTGGCGCGAGCGGACCCCGAACGCCCGCCCCGCCGAACCCCCGGCCGTCGCCGCCGAATAGCGGCGACTGGCCCGACCCTAGAGTGACCGAGCCGATTTCGGCCGAGCCGATTTCCGTCGACGTCTGGTCGGACGTCGCCTGCCCCTGGTGCTACATCGGCAAGCGCCGCTTCGAGCTGGCGCTCGCCGAATTCCAGAAGCAGCCGGGCGCCCCGCCGGTCGCGGTGACGTTCCACAGCTTTGAGCTCAACCCCGGCTTCCCGGTCGATTTCAAGGGCAGCCAGGCCGACTATTTCGAGCGCATGCGCGGCATCCCGGCGGCTCGGTTCGCGGAGATGCAGAAGCGCGTCGTCGACCTCGCCGCCGCAATCGGCCTCGCCTACGACATGGACGCGGTGCGCATGACCAACACGGTCAAGGCCCACCAGCTCCTCCACTTCGCCAAGGCCTACGGCAAGCAGGCCGAGATGAAGGAGCGCGTGATGCGCGCCTACTTCATGGAAGGCCGCCACCTCGGCCGCTCCGAGGAACTCGCCGCCCTCGCCGCCGACATCGGCCTCGACCGCGAGGCCGCGAAACGCTCCCTCGACGCCGACGAGTATCTCCCCGCCGTCCGCGCCGACCAGAACCTCGCGATGCGCTACGGGATAGAGGGCGTCCCCTTCTACATCCTCGCCAACAAATACGCCCTCTCCGGCGCCCAGGACCCGGCGCTGTTCCTCCGCGCCCTGCTGACCGTCGCGGCTGAACACCAGAAACCGCTCGCCTAGTCGTCCCACCAACAGCACTTCCCATCACTCGCCTGATGTGATAAGTGACAATTGTCACGGACGCGGATCGGGAGAGTGATCCTCAGCTTTCGACATCGCGGACTACGCCGGCTCTACGAGACAGGCGACGGGCGTGAGGTCCGCCAGGATCAGGTGAGGCGAATTCGCCGCGTCCTGAGCGTTCTCGACAACGCCCGCCGCATCGAAGACGTCGACCAGCTCCCCGGTACGCGCCTCCACCCTTTGAAAGGCAACCTCTCGGGCTTCTGGTCGGTATCGATCTCGGGAAACTGGCGGATCATCTTCCGCTTCAAGGCCGGCGACGTGTCCGACGTCGATTTGGTCGACTACCACTGAGGAGCAGAAAGCCTATGCCTATGTTTGACCCGCCCCATCCTGGTGAGATCGTCCGCGAGGAATGCCTTGCGTCGTTGGGGCTGAGTGTCACCGAGGGCGCCAAGGTGCTGGGCGTCACTCGCCAGACCCTCAACAATCTCGTCAACGAGCGCGCCGGAATTTCGCCGGAGATGGCCATTCGGCTGGAGAAGGCCTTCGGCTCCTCGGCCGAAATGTGGCTTGGCATGCAAACCGCCTTCGAGCTTGCGGCGGCTAGGAAGCATCAGGACCAAATCCGGGTGACCCGGGTCCGTAAGGCCGGCTGACCGCGTCGCTGGCATAGAACCTGCAGCTTCCCGCTCGTGCAGCGCGTCTAGGGTTCCGGCCGCAAGGTGCCTGGTCCGAGAGACGCGACCCGGAGGTTCCGGGCACACGGCGGGCCAAAACCCCGGGAGGTCCCTGCACTTCGTCCTGCCGAAAGCGGGTCGACCTTCCGGACGCGAACGCTCTCATCCGGGAGGCATGAAGCACCTGGTTTGAGGAGTCGCGAATGCCCAGATTTTCACCACGCGCGCTGGCCCTGATCGGAGCCGCGCTGCTCTCCGCCGCTGCCATTACCCCCGCCGCCGCCCAGCACGAACGCACGGATTTCAAGGTCTGTTGGTCGATCTATGTCGGCTGGATGCCCTGGGGCTACCTCCAGGATTCCGGTCTGATGAAGGAATGGGCAGACAAGTACGGGATCAGCGTCGAGATCGTTCAGATCAACGACTATGTCGAGTCGATCAACCAGTACACCGCCGGCCAGTTCGACGGCTGCTCGATGACCAACATGGACGCCCTCTCGATCCCCGCCGGCGGCGGCGTCGACACCACCGCCCTGATCATCGGCGACTTCTCCAACGGCAACGACGGCGTCATCCTCAAGAACGCGCCGACCCTCGCCGACATCAAGGGCCAGAACGTCAACCTCGTCGAGCTTTCCGTCTCGCACTACCTCCTCGCCCGCGCCCTCGATAGCGTCGGCCTCACCGAGCGCGACATCACGGTCGTGAACACGTCGGACGCCGACATGGTCGCCGCCTTTGCCACCAACGACGTCACGTCGGTGGTGACCTGGAACCCGCTCCTCTCCGAGATCCTGCTCACGCCCGGCGCGAGTAATGTCTTCGACTCCTCGCAGATCCCGGGCGAGATCATCGACGCCATGATGGTCAACACCGAGACGCGGGCCGCCAACCCCGACTTCGGCAAGGCGCTGGTCGGCGCCTGGTACGAGGCGATGGCGCTGATTGCTTCGGACACGCCCGAGGGCATCGCCGCCAAGGAGGCGATGGCGACGGCCTCCGGCACCGATCTCGCCGGCTTCGACGCCCAGCTCGCCACCACCGAGATGTTCTACGCCCCCGACGCGGCGGTCGAGTTCGCCGAGAGCCCCGAGCTCAAGACCACCATGGACTACGTCCGCACCTTCCTCTTCGACCACGGCATTCTCGGCACCGGCGCGCCGAGCCCCGACTTCGTCGGCATCGAGTTCGCCGACGGCTCGGTGCAGGGCGACGCCAACAACGTCAAACTCCGCTTCGACCCCACCTACATGGCAATGGCTGCCGACGGCGGCCTCTAGCGATCGCCGACTAGACCGAGGCTCGTTTTGAGTTCGACCACGGCGGGTTCACCCCCCATCCACCCTCCCCTTGAGGGGGAGGGTCGGCCGCGGGCTATGCCCGCCGACGGGGTGGGGTGGACGGCGGCGGTCCCACCGGAAAGCACGCCGCCGTCCACCCCATCCCGGAGCGCGGCTGTGCCGCGCTCCGACCTTCCCCCTCAAGGGGAAGGTGGAAGAACCACCGCCATTCGCGCCTCGCGAAAACACCGCGTGCGCCTCGTCAACAGGAAGCCAAATCGCACGGTCGCGCTCGCGCTCGCGGCGATCCCCTTCGTCCTCGTCATCATTGCCTACTCGATCGGCTCCTATCTCCGCCTCTCCGAGAATCCGGCCGACAAGATCCTGCCCGCCCTCGGAACGATGGTGCAGAGCTTCTACACGGTGGCCTTCACGCCCGAGCTCCGCACCGGCGACTACCTCCTCTGGGTCGACACCGCGGCAAGCCTCACCCGCCTCGCCATCGGCGTCGGCATCTCCGCCCTCCTCGCGCTGACCATCGGCATCGCCGTCGGCTTCATCCCGCTGGTCCGCGCCGGCCTCGCGCCCTTCGTCTCCGCCCTTTCGCTGATCCCCCCGCTCGCCGTCCTGCCGATCCTCTTCATCGTCTTCGGCCTCGGCGAACTCGCCAAAGTGATGCTGATCATCATCGGCATCGCGCCGGTCATGGTCCGCTCGATGTCCCAGTCGGTCGCCTCGCTCCCCACCGAGCTGATCGTCAAGGCGCAGACCCTCGGCGCCTCGACCTGGCAGATGGTCACCCGCGTGGTGCTGCCGCAGATGCTGCCGCAGCTCGTCTCGACCACGCGGCTCGCGCTCGGCCCGGCCTGGATCTTCCTCATCTCGGCCGAGGCGATCGCCTCGACCAGCGGCCTCGGCTACCGCATCTTCCTCGTCCGCCGCTATCTCGCGATGGACGTGATCCTGCCCTACGTTTTCTGGATCACGCTGATCGCCTTCGCGATCGACTTCGCGCTACGCCTCCTCGCCAGGCGGGCCTTCCGCTGGGCCTACGGCGACGGCGGGCCGCTGTGAGCAGCTCGGTCTCCGTCCGCGGCGTCCGCAAGGACTATGGCGACGCCGTCGTCATCGAGCGCCTGAACCTCGAGGTCGCGCCGGGCAGCTTCGTCGCCATCGTCGGCGCGAGCGGCTGCGGCAAGTCGACCTTCCTCCGCATGCTCGTCGGCCAGGAGCAGCCCGATCAGGGCACCATCCTCATCGACGGCGAGCCGATCCCGCCCGAGCCGAGCCCCGAGCGCGGCGTCGTCTTCCAGCGCTACTCGGTCTTCCCGCACCTCACAGTAACGCAGAACCTCATGCTCCCCGCCGAGCTGGCCGCCTCGCGATTCTTCGGCCGCGTCCTCGGCCCGGGGCGCAGGAAGATCCGCGACAGCGTCGCCGATACCCTCAAGAGCATCGGCCTCTGGGAGGCGCGCGACCGCTGCCCGCTGCAGCTCTCCGGCGGCATGCAGCAGCGCCTCGCCATCGCCCAGGCGCTCGTAATGCGCCCGAAAATTCTCCTCCTCGACGAGCCCTTCGGCGCCCTCGACCCCGGCATCCGCGGCGACATGCACGCGATCATCCTGAAACTCTGGCGCGAGACCAAGATGACCATCTTCATGGTCACCCACGACATCGCCGAGGGTTTCAAGCTCGCCACCCGCCTCCTCGTCTTCGACAAGATCCGTCACGACCCCGACTTCCCGTCGGCCTACGGCTCGACGGTGACCTACGACCTCGCCCTCGATCGCGCCCAGCGGAAGGCCGAGACCGCAGCGGCCCTCGCCGCTGTCGAGGCCAGTCGGTCGGCGGCCGCTCTCGCCGTCATCCGGGCCGCCACGAACCCCCCATCCGCTCATCCCCGCGAAGACGGGGACCCACAGGCGCACTGAGTGATGAAGACCTTACGTCCGCTTTCCCGCCCCGGACGTGATCCGGGGCTTGGAGCCATGCAACCTGGGTGAAAGCCCGACCCGCGCATGGACCCCGGCTTCCGCCGGGGAGGCGAATCCGTTTGAAGCAGTGAGAACAGGAAACGTGGAGGAGTAACGATGCGATCGACCACCAGCGGCACCAGACTGGTCAGCCTTGAGCCCTTCGCGGAATCGCGCCGGCGCAATCACCACCCCGATTTCAACCGCCTCCACACCCGCGGCTGGAAGGCGGCCGAGAAGGAGGGCACCCTCCCCTCCGACGCCTGGAACAAGGAGCGCGCCTGGGCCCTCAAGATGGGCCTCACCGGCTCGGACAGCCTCGAGGACAAGTCGATCCCGACCTTCGCCCGCGGCGAGCTCCCGCACTACGCCGGCATCAACACCTTCCTCAAGGCGCCCTACATCGAGGACGTCACCAAGGTCGGCGATTTCGACGCCGCGGTGATCGGCGTTCCCTTCGACGGCGGCACCACCTACCGCCCCGGCACCCGCTTCGGACCCCAGGGAGTCCGTAAGATTTCCGCGTTGTACACGCCGTACAACTATGAGCTCGGCATCGACCTTCGCGAGCAGATGAGCCTCTGCGACGTGGGCGACGTGTTCACCATCCCCGCCAACATCGAGAAGACCTTCGACCAGATCACCCGCGCGGTCAGCCACGTCGCCTCGTCCGGCGCGCTGCCGATCATGATCGGCGGCGACCATTCGATCGGCTTTCCCTGCGTGCGCGGCATCGCGCAATGCACCTCTAAGCGCATCGGCATCGTCCATTTCGACCGCCACATCGACATCCAGGAGAAGGATCTCGACGAACGGATGCACACCACGCCCTGGTTCCACGCGACAAATCTCACCAACGTACCGGCGGTGAACCTCGTCCAGGTCGGCATCGGCGGCTGGCAGGTCCCGCGCGAGGGCGTGCGCGTCGCGCGCGAGCGCAACACCACCATCCTCACCATGCGCGACATCGAGGAGATGGGCCTCGACAAGACCGCTGAGGTCGCCCTCGATATGGCCTGGAAGGACGCCGACGCGGTCTACATCTCCTTCGACATCGACTCGGTCGATTGCGGCTTCGTCCCCGGCACCGGCTGGCCCGAGCCCGGCGGTTTCCTCCCCCGCGAAGCGCTCAAGCTCGTCGGCATGGTCGCCGCCGAGGGCATCTGCGGCCTCGAAGTGGTCGAGGTCTCTCCGCCCTACGACACCTCCGACATCACCGCGCTCCTCGCCACGCGCGTCATCGTCGACGTCCTCGGCGCGCTCGTCTCGCACGGCAAGATGGGCTCGCACCGCGGGATCATCGACAAGCCCGTCACCATCCCGCGGGGACCATAGCCATGCACGGCAGCCACGGCCACTCGCGCGATCGCGGCCACTCGCACGGCCACGATCATGCTCGCCCGCACCGGCACGACCATTCGCACGGCCACGACGACCAGCGCGACAACCCCGGCCGCGGCCACAACGCCCCCGCGACCGACCTCCACTCGCACCTCTCCGGCCACGACGAGCGCAACCGCTATCGCGAGCTTCAGTCGCTCGCGACCGCCTTCATCGACGCGTTCCAGAAGGCCGACGACAAGACCAGCTACCTCCGCCTCGCCGCCATCCCTTCCTCGCTGCCCGGCCCCGATGGCCTCGAGCAGTATCTGGTCGACGTGTCGATCACCGCCGAATTCCAGGTTGCCACTGCCTCGCCCGGTTTCGGCTCGCGCGAGCTCGTCCACCTCCCCTTCCCCGGCAGCATGGTCCGCGAGCGCACCCGCATGACCTTCGCCTATGTCTCGCTGACCGGAAGACGCGACGTCGACCTCCTCGACGTCCTCGACGCCCGCTTCCCCGCAAGCCCTGTTTCGGGGGCGGAAGGCTAGGCGGACGCGACGCTTTCAAGGCCGGCAGCGGTAAGCGGCCGAACCACAACAAGTCCCCTCTCCCAGAGGGAGAGGGTTGGGGTGAGGGGTTACAGGTCCATCCGGCAGGGGCTCCGAGACGGCGACTCTTCCGGATAGGTGGAGCCCCTCACCCCACCCTCTCCCCGCCGGGGGAGGGGGCGGTTGGCGTTCTTCCGCGATCCCCGCGCGACCTGTGTGGACGGGGCGCCCAATGCCTCCGCCTCCTTCCCGTGACGAGCACGGGAAACCCTCGTTAGACGCGCGTCCACCGACCCGCACGAGCGGCAGCCTTGACTCCGCCCCGCCCGAGTCGATTGATCACCCGCGAAGGAGAGCCGCCTGACGGCTTCCCGCAAAAGAGAGAGGCAGCATGCTCAAGGTCATCGAGATCCTGGAAGATTCGAACGTCAGCTGGGAGGACGCCGCCAAGCAGGCTGTCGGCCGCGCGCACCGGACGCTTCGCCACGTGAAGTCGATCAACATCAAGAACTTCTCGGCGACCGTCGACGAAACCGGCAAGATCAGCTCCTACCGGATCAACGCCAACATCTCCTTCGTCCTCGACGACGGCCCCATTGCGACCTCGGCCGCCTCGTCGGCCGCGACGGCAATGGCTGCGCCTTCCGGCAAGGGCGGCAAGAAGAAGAAGTAGCCTCGGCTCCGAGTAGGCTCCGCTAGGACGAATTGGCCGGAGCGCGCGTCGCTCCGGCATCGCTCGGAGCCTTGCCCGGGGCGGCCACCTGGTTGCTCGCCGGGCGGCGATTGCGGCGCACGACCCAGCCGCGCGTCGAGCGGCTCCCCCGCCGCACGCTGGTGATCAGCCAGTAGAGCAGCCAGCGATGCGGCCGGCGCAGCGTCCGCAGGATCGGGTTGGACCGCATGGTCCGCCGTATCTTGCGGATGAACGGCGCCAGCCGGTTGAGGAGCAGCTTGTCCATCCAGAAGAAGTGCACCTTTTTGAACAGCGGCATCAGGATCGGCAGCCAGAACGGCAGCACGAACAGCCCGAAGCCGAAGAACATCGCCCCGCCGACGATCGCGAACCCGATCAGCGTGCGCAGCCACAGCGGCCGCGCCATCCACCAGGCGACGCCGGCCGCGAACGCTCCGCCCACCGCCTTGGCGCGGAGCTGGATCAGCTTCCATAGGCCGGGACCGAGAAGCGCGATGAACCCCTTCACCGCGACCCGCGAGAAGGGCTGCGAGGTGCGCTTGAACGCGAACACCTTGACGACCGGGAGGACCGGCTTCAGCGACAGGAACGCCCAGTGCAGGTACTCGCGCGCGACCAGCACTAGCCCGTAGCGAACCGCCAGCCAGACCGCGAGGCCGCCGGACAAGAAGAGGACGAGAATGCGTACGATCGGCACGCCTACGGTCCCTAGGTCTCCAGAAACCCGCGAAGACAGATACCTTAACCTCCCCCTCGAGGGGAGGTCGAAGGTGCGAAAGCTTCGCCCGAGCAGCTTCGGGAGGGGGAGCCGGCGAAGCCAGCGTGCTTGCGGTGGGTTCGGTACCCCCCCTCCCGAAACCGCTGCGCGGTTTCGACCTCCCCTCGAGGGGGAGGTTACTAGTCGTGTCCGTTCAGCGCGCTTCTACAGCCCCAGCCCGCCGATGCAGACATACTTCACGTCGAGGTACTCATCGATCCCGTAGGCCGAGCCCTCGCGCCCGAGGCCGGACTCCTTGTACCCGCCGAACGGCGCCACCTCGGTGGTGATCGCCCCCTCGTTCACCCCGACCTGCCCGTATTGCAGCCCTTCATAGACGCGCACGGTGCGCCCGAGGTCGCGCGTGTAGAAATGCGCGGCTAGCCCGTAGCTCGTGTCGTTGGCGAGAGCGACCGCTTCCTCCTCGGTGTCGAACTTGAAGATCGGCGCGAGCGGCCCGAAGATTTCCTCGTGCGCGAAGCGCATATCCTGCGTCGCGCCCTTGATGACGGTCGGCTCGAAGAAGGTGTGGCCAAGCGGATGGCGATGGCCGCCGGTCACCACTTCTCCGCCCTTGGCCTTGGCGTCCACGATCAGCTCTTCCATGTGCTTGACCGCGCGCTCGTCGATGAGCGGCCCCTGCTCGGTGCCGGCGGCGAGGCCCGGCCCGACCTTGAGCCCGCGCGAGGCGGCGGCGAGGCGCTCGGTGAACGCGTCGTAGATCCCGGCCTGCACGTAGAACCGGTTGGTGCACACGCAGGTCTGCCCGGCGTTGCGGAATTTGGCGTTCATCGCCCCCGACACCGCGCGGTCGAGATCGGCGTCGTCGAACACGATGAACGGCGCGTTGCCGCCGAGCTCCATCGAGACGCGCTTCACCGTCGAGGCGGAGTCGCGGAGGAGAATCTTCCCGACCTCGGTCGACCCGGTGAAGGTGATCTTCCGCACCAGGGGGTTGGAGGTCATCTCCGCCCCGATCTCGCTCGCCGATCCGGTGACGATGTTCATGACGCCATCCGGGATGCCGGCTTCGCGCGCGAGCACGCCCCAGGCCAGCCCCGAGAACGGCGTCTGCGAGGCCGGCTTGACCACCGCCGTGCAGCCCACCGCGATCGCCGGCCCGATCTTCCGCGCCAGCATCGAGAACGGGAAATTCCACGGCGTGATCGCGGCGACGACGCCGACCGGCTCCTTGACCACCAGGATGCGGCGGTCCTTCCACGGCGAGGGCACGACGTCGCCATAGGTGCGCCGCGCCTCTTCCGCGAACCACAGGATGTAGGCCGCGCCCGAGGCCACTTCCGACTTCGCTTCGGACAGCGGCTTGCCCTGCTCGGTCGTCAGCAGCTCGGCCAGCGCGTCGTGATTGTCGAGGATCGCCTCGTGGAGGGTGCGGAGGAGTCGCGCGCGATGCTCGGCGGTGGTCTTGCGGAAGGCTTCATAGGCCGTCGCGGCGGCTTCGATCGCCCGCCGCGTCTCGGCCTGGCCCGACTTCGGCACCGATCCGATAAGCTCGCCGGTAGCGGGATTGTGGACCGCGATACTCTGCCCCGAGTCGGCCTGCACCCATGCTCCGCCGATCAGATTGGCTTCGCGCTTGAACTCGTTGGCCTTCTTCAGCATCGGTGCCTCGCTATTCCGTCATGGTCGCCAGCTTGCCGCCCCATCCTTACCTTACTACATGGGGTGATCGATCCAGCCCCGAAAGGAAGAGGCCATGGAACTCACCGGCATTCATCACCTGACCGCCGTGAGCGCCGATGCGCCCGGCAACGTCGCGTTCTACACGCAGAAGCTGGGGATGCGCCTCGTCAAGAAGACGGTCAACCAGGATCAGACCACCGCCTATCACCTCTTCTACGCCGACGGCGCCGCCCATCCCGGCACCGACCTCACCTTCTTCGATTTCCCGACCGGCCCCGAGCGCCGCGGCACCCATTCGGTGAGCCGCACCGGCCTTCGCGTCGGCAGCGAGACGAGCCTCCTGTGGTGGGAGGACTATTTGAAGGCCGAAGGCCTGAAGGCGACCGACATCAAGGAGCGCTACGGCCGCCCGAGCATCTATTTCGAGGATCCGGAGGGCCAGCGCCTCGCGCTCGTCGCCGACAGCGGCCCCGGCCTCTTCACCGCCTGGGACAAGAGCCCCATTCCCGCCGAGCACCAGATTCGCGGCCTTGGCCCGATCACGCTCAGCGTGCCAGACCTCAAGCCGACCGAGACGATCCTTACGCAGGTCATGAACATGCGGCCGGTGCGCGACTATCCGAGCCTTGCCAACAGCGGCGGCCGCGTCCACGTCTTCGAGATGGGCCCGGGCGGCGCCGGCGCCGAGCTGCACGTCCACGTCGAGCCGACCGTACAGGCCGCGCGCCAGGGCGCCGGCGGCGTCCACCACGTCGCCTTCCGCACCCCCGACAACAAGTCCCACCTCGAATGGCTCGACCGGCTCGCGCGGATGGGCGTCCGCTCGACCGGCCAGATCGACCGCTTCTATTTCCGCAGCCTCTATTTCCGCGAGCCGAACGGCATTCTCTTCGAGATCGCCACCGACGGCCCCGGCTTCGCCGCCGACGAGCCGATGGACAAGCTCGGCGAGAAGTTGGCGTTGCCGCCCTTCCTCGAGCCCCGCCGAGCTGAAATCGAGGCGAACCTCAAGCCGCTTTAGCTGACCCAGCGGGCGCTCGCTGGGTCTCGCGTCGGCGCGTCTTCTTTCGGCTTAGGCTCGAGTTGGACAAATCGTGCGGATCTTGTTTGGGACCCTGGCGATTTGACTGGCCCGGCCGAAGGTCTATTGGTTTGGGATCGTTGGCACAGGCAAACCGGGCGCCGACGGCCGAGAGAGCAGCGAATGAGGCGCTCCCGCCCTAGAAAGGGGCGGAGCCGTGGCTCTCGATCTAAGGAATTCTATTCTCTCGTCGTTGTCGCGTGATGATCTCGATCTCATCGAGCCTCATCTCGAGGCCGTTGCTCTGCCCGTACGCCTGACCATGGAGAAGGCGGGCCAGCCCATCCAGCACGCCTATTTCCCGTCGACGGGCATCCTCTCGGTCGTGGCCCGCTCCGGCAACGACAAGATCGAAGTCGGCCTTCTCGGCCGGGAAGGAATGACCGGTCTTTCGGTGCTCCTTCAGACCAGACAAGCGTCCAACGATTGCTTCGTCCAGGTGGCGGGCGAAGGATTGCGGATGCCGGTCGACCCGCTCGGCGCAGCATTCGATCGGAGCCGGACCCTTCGCAATCGCCTGCTCGCCTACCTCCGGGTGATGCTCGATCAGATCGCGAACACCGCTCTCGCCAACGGGCGCTTCACCGTCGAGCAACGCCTCGCGAGGTGGCTGCTGATGTGCCAGGACCGATCCGACGGAAACGAGTTTGCCCTGACTCATGAATTCCTGGCGTTGATGCTCGGAGTCCGGCGGTCGAGCGTGTCGGTGGCGCTCGACCTCTTTCAGCAGCAGGGCGTCATCAGCCATCGCCGGGGGTCGATCGGCGTCGTGTACCGGGCCGGTCTCCTCGCCCTCGCCGGCGGCGCCTACCACCCGGCTCGCGACCAGGCCGATTCGGGCCTCTAAGCGGAACGAAATGCGGGAAGCCCACGTTTCCGTACAATGAACACGATCGACCCTGTGGTGCCGGCGTTCTCGGTTCGCGAGAGGCATGGGGTCTGTTACGTCGTTGCCCGCTGGCCGGCCGACGGTGAAGAACTCATCAAGGCATGTCCTTCCCGGATCGAGGGCGAGCTTTGGATCAAGACCCAGTCCAAGGGCTGGTTGAGGGGTCGAAAGGCGCCGATCTAGCCGACTGGATCGAGCGTTGACGGCCGGGCTCCGGCCTCTAGGCCGGTCAGACGAGCGAAGCGATCCCGTCCAGCATCTCCTGCAGCGCCTCGATTTCGTTGTCGTTCACGCTGTGGCCCATGCCCGGGTAGATGCGCTCGGTGAGCGAGGCGCCCATCCCGCCGAGGACCTTCGAGGTCAGCTTCACCCGCTCCAAAGGAATGTGCCCGTCGATATCGCTGCAGCCGACGAAGACCGGCGTATCGGCGAGGTTTCCCGGATAGTCGGCCGGGTCGATCGCGTCGCCGATCAGGCCACCGCTCAAGACCCCGATCCCGCCATAGCGCTTCGTGTTCCGGGCCGCGAAATCAGCCGCGAGACACCCGCCCTGCGAGAATCCGATGATCGCGACCCGCTCCGGCGGGATGTCCACGGACGTCAGCTGGTCGACGAGCCGGCCCAAAAGGGCGAGCGCCGACGACAGGCTCGGCTCGTTCTGCGCGCGCGGCACCATGAACCGGTTGGGGTACCAGCTGTTCCTCGCCGACTGCGGCGCCAGGTAGAAGAAATCCGGCCGGTCGAGCGCCCCCGCGAGGCCGAGAATGCTGTCCGCCGTGGCCCCCCGCCCGTGGATGAGGATCACGGCGCCCTTCGCCTCCAGCGGATCGGCGCCCGCCTGCAGGACGCGCGCGTCGGCGTGTATATCCTCGGTCATCCTTGTCTCCTGGTCCCGTCCCACCCCCGAATGGGGCAGAGAAATCCTAGCAACTCTGTGACTTCCGGCCGATTGCTAAGCCGGTGCGGCTACGGCATTCTGCGCTCCGCTGAATGGGAGGGGCGTTCCGGCGATGCACTTTGATCTTGCCACGGCGGCGAGCCTCCCCTTTCGTTGGCGTCAGTGATCGGTCGCGGCCGTATGATTGAGCTTCGATCGGCTGCACGGCTCCTTTTTTCGATCCTGACGGCGTTCCTCGCCTTTGGGGCCTCGGCCGTCGCGGTGCGGGCCCAGACCCACGCCGACAACCCGCCCCCACTCATCGACCGCCTGACGCCCGAAGTCATGGCGATCGTCTACCCCAATGCCCAGCGCCTCGGCGAGGCCGAGGGCAAGCCGCCATCGATCGCGGTGTATGAAGGGGAAACGGTCGTCGCCTACATCTATTCGACCCTCGATGTAGTGCGCGCTCCCGGCTACTCGAGCTACCCCTTCGACATCATCGCCGCCGTCACCCCGCAGGGCGTGGTCACCGGCGCCGCGATCATCGACCACCGCGAGCCGCATATTACCGGCGACGTGAGGCGCGCCGAGCTCCTCGACACGTTCCTCGCCAGCCAGGCCGGCTACGACATCAACCGCGCCCTGCCCTCGGGCGCGATGCGCGCCGACGTCGTGCGCGGCGCTACCGTCTCCGCCCGCGCGATGCGCGCCGGCATCGTCGACGCCGCGCGCTATGTCCTCCAGGCCCGGCTCGGCCGCCCGCCGGTTACCGAGCCGACCCTCGACCTCCCCGGCTTCTGGGGGATCACCTTCGACGACCTCGTCGCCGGCGGCTCGCTCGGCCATCTTCGCCTCACCAGCGGCGACGTCGCCCGCATGCTTGGCGCCGCCGGGCAGACCGAGCCGCATCTCGCCCGCCGCCTCGATGCCTCGCCGGACGCGCTCTACAGCGAAGTCTTTTTCGGCCTCGCGACGCCGATGTCGATCCTGCGCAACATCACCAACTCCGTTCCCAACCGCGACTTCGTCGAGCAGCTGCCCGCCGGCAGCGAGGCGCTGATCATCGGCTCGAACGGGTCCTACGATGTGATCGGCCAGGCCCACAACCATTCGGCGGCCGGCTACAAGTTCGACCGCTTCCGCGTTGTCCAGGGCGACAAGTCCTTCATCTTCGTCCACAGCGACTTTCGCCGCATCAATGTGAACGGCGCGCGGATAAACAACGCCGGCATCTTCGTCCTGCCGCCCGGCAGCTTGTTCGAGCCGCTCCAGCCCTTCACCCTCGAGTTCATGGTCAACAGCCCCGAGGTCGACGGCGTCTGGCAGACCTATCTCACCGTTCCGGTCGACTACCGCGTCCCCGACATCCACGTTCTCTACCCGCCGCCCGAGCCGGTGCCGGCCTATGTCGAGGCGTGGAGCGAGGCGCGCACCGACGTCGTCATCCTCGTCATCGCGCTTATCGTGCTCACGCTGATCTTCCTCTTCCAGGGCACGCTGGCCAAGCACCGCAGGATCTTCAACGCGGTTCGCACCTCGTTCCTGGTCTTCACCCTCGTCTGGCTCGGCTGGACCGCCGGCGGCCAGCTCTCGACCGTCCATCTCATCAACTACGCGATGGCCCCACTCCACGATTTCGACTTCGGCTATTACCTCTCCGAGCCGCTCATCGTGATCATCGCCGGCTTCACCCTCGTCTCGCTGATCGTGCTCGGCCGTGGCGTGTTCTGCGGCTGGCTGTGCCCCTTCGGCGCCTTGCAGGAACTGCTCGCCAAGATCGCGCGCTTCCTCAAGCTGCCGCAGTGGACGCCGTCCGAGGCGGTGCAGAAGCGCCTCTGGGTGGGCAAGTACGTCGCCGCGGTCGCGGTTATCGCCGCGACCTTCGCCTCGCCCGACCTCGCCGCCGCGGCGGAAGAGGTCGAGCCCTTCAAGACCGCGATCACCTCGTTCTTCAGCCGCGCTTGGCCGTTCGAGGTCTACGCCATCGGCCTCCTCGTCTTCGGCCTCTTCACCGAGCGCGCTTATTGCCGCTTCCTCTGTCCGCTCGGCGGCACGCTCGCCGCGCTCGACCGTCTGCACCTCGTCGACGTCCTCAAGCGGCGCGCCGAATGTGGCAATCCGTGCAAGCTCTGCGCGACCTCCTGCCCGGTCGGCGCGGTCGAGTCCTCGGGCAAGATCAAGATGGCCGAGTGCTTCCAGTGCCTGGATTGCCAGGTCGAGTATTATGATGACCAGCGCTGCCCGCCGCTGGTAAAGACCCGCAAGCAGCTTGCCCGCGCGACCAAAGGCACGCCGATCCGCGTGCCCCCTCTGGTCCCGGCCACAGCGCGAGGATCATTGGCATGACCGTCGTTCTCGACACCCGCCACCGTCCGACGCCCGCCGGGGTGGCTCCCGCCTGGGCCGACCCGACCGCCGACATTCTCCCGGCCAAGCCGCAGGCCGGCTTCTCGCGCCGCCAGGCGTTGAAGGTCGTTGCCGCCGCCGCGGCGGTTCCGCTCGCCGTCGGCCTCTTCCGCCAGTTCGGCCCGCAGCCGCGCTTCCACACCTGGAACGGCATGGTGCTGGGCGGCGACGCCAGCCTCACCCTCTGGCACCCCGACGAGGGCTACGCGCGGCAGACCATCGCCAAGATGCTGAGCGAGGTCGAGCGCCTCGAGCGCAGCTTCAGCCTCTTCCAGCCGGACAGCGAGATCAGCCGCCTCAACGCCGCCGGGCGTCTCGACGGCGCCTCCGGCGACTTCCGCTCGGTCATGGACTCGAGCCTCCGCATGGCCGCCCTGAGCGAAGGCGCCTTCGACCCCACGGTCCAGACGCTATGGACGCTCAACGCCGACTATTTCCGCGACCATCCCGACGGCGCCGGCCCGGAGGCCGAATTCGTCGCCGAAGCGCTCCGCCACGTCCACTACGGCGCGATCGACATGTCCGGCCGCTCGGTCGCCTTCGCGGCGCCCGGCATGGGCGTCACCCTCAACGCCATCGCCCAGGGCTACATCACCGACCGCGTCGCCGACCTCCTCCGCAGCGAAGGGTTCGACCACGTCGTCGTCGAGCTCGGCGAGATGCGCACGCTCGGCCTCCACCCCGAGGGCCGTCCCTGGCTGGTCGGCCTCAAGAACCCGGCCGATCCCTCGGCGCCCGGCCGCACGATAGAGATCGCGGAAGCGTCGGTCTCGACGTCGGGCGGCTACGGCACGCCCTTCGGCGGCGCCGGCCAGAACCACCACATCTTCGACCCGCACACCGGCCGCAGCGCCCATGCGCTCCTCGACGCCACTGTCATCGGCCCGCGCGCGACAATCGCCGACGCCCTCTCGACCACGCTTTGTGTGATCGGCGAAGCGGGTTGCGCGCCCCTCCTCGCCGCCCATCCCGGCTATCGCGCGATCCTCACCCGCCCCGACGGCACCAGCATCGAGATCGGCGCCGCGTAGCTGTCGTCCGAACGAACGCCATCCTTCCCCCTCCCCCCCTCAAGGGGGAGGGTGATTGGAACGCGCTCGCACCGAGGCGCGATCATACCCAGGGAGTTGGCTTGCGCGTCCCTACGCGGACGGTTGGCGCGTCTTCCGCGCCTTTGGCGCTTCCTCGATCGGCGTCACCTTCGACGCCGCCTTCTTCTTGGCGGGCTTCTCGGCGGGCATGTCGGTCACCATCGGCTGAGCGTGGACCTGCATCTCGAGCTCGCGCATCGCCTGTTCCCAGTGCTCGACCTCGCGGCCCTCGGGCCGTCCTGCCGCTTCCCAGATTTCGTACGCTCTTTGTCTGATCAATGT
This sequence comes from uncultured Bauldia sp., assembly GCA_964402985.1. Lineage (GTDB taxonomy): Bacteria > Pseudomonadota > Alphaproteobacteria > Rhizobiales > Kaistiaceae > JADYYB01. The sequence continues at coordinate 24,221 of CAYOET010000056.1, forward strand.
TTCATGCGCCTCGATCATGTCTGCCTCCAATAAATTCCGGCGCCCAGCGGCGCCGCGCCGCTGTTCTGCCCTTGGCAATTCGTATGCCATCCGTTCGGTGACGAAGCGTTAACTATAAACTACTTTGCGCCAGCAGCGACAATCTGACTCGCAGCAAAGCTTCAGCTCCGAGAAGCGCTTACTTTCTGTGCGCCCCTTCGTCTAAGGTCAGCCGCCAACGGGGAGCCAGCGCGATGGGCGAAGAAATCGCCAAGACCGAGTTCGAGCCGGCCGATTTCGACCGCTTCGCCGAGCGCCTTCGCACCGAGACCGACCTCGCCGGCAAGCTCTTCCGCGAGAAGAAATTCTCCGAGGAAGGCTTCACCATCGGCTTCGAGATCGAGGCCTGGCTCCTCGACCACGGCTACTACCCGAGCTCGATCAACGAGACCTTCCTCAAGACGCTCGACCACGAGATGGTCGTCCCCGAGCTCTCGCGCTTCAACATCGAGCTCAACTGCACCCCGCGAAGACTTGCCGGCAACGTCTTCTCCGCGGTCGCCGCCGAGCTCGGCGAGCTGTGGACCCACTGCAACCGCGTCGCCCACGGCCTCGACGCCAACATCGTCCTCATCGGCACGCTGCCGACGATCCGCGAGGCCGACCTCAACCTCGACAATATCTCCCCGCTGAAGCGCTATTACGCGCTCAATCACGAGGTGCTCCGCCGTCGCAACGGCCGTCCGATCCGCGTCGACATCAAGGGCCGCGAGCACCTCCTCACCGACCATGTCGACGTCATGCTCGAGGCGGCGACGACCTCCTTCCAGGTCCACCTCAAGACCCCGGCCCGCCTCGCCCACCGCTATTTCAACGCCTCGCTGATGGCCTCCGGCCCGGTCATGGCGGCCTCGCCCAACGCGCCCTATTTGTTCGGGAAGTCGCTATGGGACGAGACCAGGATTCCTCTCTTCGAGCAGGCGGTCGATATCGACGGCGCGCGTTCCAAGAACCGCCGCGTCACCTTCGGCAACGGCTACCTGAAATCCTCGATCTTCGAGATCGTCGAGGACAACCAGAACCACTATCCCGGCCTCCTCCCCATCGTCTTCGACGAGAAGCCCGAGGCGCTCCGCCATCTCCGCCTTCACAACGGCACGATCTGGCGCTGGAACCGTCCGCTCATCGGCTTCGAGGAGAACGGCGAGCCGCATCTGCGCATCGAACACCGCATCCTTCCCGCCGGCCCGAGCTTCCTCGACATGATGGCCAACGCCGCGCTTTACATCGGCCTCGTCCATGAACTCGTCGACACCGGCCTCGACGAGACGGGCGAGCTCCGCTTCGCCGACGCCAAGTCCAATTTCTACGCCGCCGCGCAGCACGGCCTCGACGCCGACCTCTTCTGGCCGCCTACCGGCTCGGTGAAGGCCGACACGCTCCTTCTCGACGAGATCATCCCGATGGCGGCCGAAGGCCTCCGCAAGCTCGGCATCGAGGAGGACCGCATCCGCTTCCTCGACATCGTCGCCGCCCGCGCAAAGGGCCGCCGCTCGGGCGCCGCGTGGCAGCGCGAGTCGCTGGCTGCGCGTGACGGCAATTTCTTCCAGATGATGGCCGCCTATTGCGAGCGCCAGCGCAGCGCCGCGCCCGTTTACGAATGGGATACGTGACCCTTCTGGCCTGACGATTGCTTTGTCATGCTAATGGTTTAGCTTCCCGACCTCTTCGCTTCCCGGAAACACTGCCGCATGCACGAATCCTCGCTGATCGTGACCGTCGCCACGGGCCTCGTGATGGCCTTTGCCTTCGGCTTCATCGCGGCGCGCCTAAGATTCCCCCCGCTGGTCGGCTACCTCATCGCCGGCGTCGCCATTCAGCCGCTGGCCGGCGGCGGTCCTGAGGTCGCGGGCATCGCGAGCCAGCTCTCCGAGATCGGCGTCGTCCTCCTGATGTTCGGCGTCGGCCTCCATTTCTCGGCCTCCGACCTCCTCGCGGTGCGCTGGATCGCCATCCCCGGCGCGGTCGGCCAGATCGTCTGGGCGACCCTCATCGGCGCTCTCGTCGCGCTTGGCTTCGGTTGGGACCTCGGCGCCGCGCTCGTCCTCGGCCTCGCCCTTTCGGTGGCGAGCACCGTGGTGCTGCTCCGCGCCCTCGACCAGCGCAACGGCCTCGACACCACCAACGGCCGCATCGCCATCGGCTGGCTGATCGTCGAGGACCTCGCGATGGTCCTCGCCCTCGTCTTCGTACCCACGCTGGCCGCTGTCTTCGGCACCGGCGTGGTTGACCCCCACGCCGTGGTCGATGCCGCCAACGCGGTCGCGGCCGCGGTCCCGCCCGAAGCTGCTGCCGCGGCCGTACCCGGGGCAGGTGAAGCCGCGCACGCCGTCGCCCCTGCCGTCGAGGCGGCGCACGCCCCCGACAGCATGACCGGCAATCTTTTCCTCACCATCGCCTACACGATCTTCAAGGTCGGCGCGTTCGTGGCGGTGGTGCTCCTCCTCGGCCCGAAAGTCGTGCCGTGGATCCTCGGGCAGGTCGCCCGAGTCGGCTCGCGCGAGCTCTTCACCCTATCGGTCCTCGCCCTCGCGCTCGGCATCGCCGTCGGCTCGGCCCAGCTCTTCGGCGTCTCGATCGCGCTCGGCGCGTTTCTCGCCGGCGTCGTCCTCAACGGCACCGAGCTCAGCCACAAGGCCGCCACCGACTCCCTGCCGCTGCAGGACGCCTTCGCGGTCCTCTTCTTCTTTTCAATCGGCATGCTGTTCGACCCGCGTATCCTCATCGAGGAGCCGCTCGAGGTCGTCGCCGTCCTCCTCGTCATCCTGGTCGCGAAGTCGATAGGGGCGTTCCTCATCGTCACCGCGCTCCGTTTCCCGATCAGGACCGCGATCTTCGTCTCGGCCAGCCTCGCGCAGATCGGGGAGTTCTCGTTCATCCTGGCAACGCTCGGCACCGCCCAGGGCCTGCTGCCGCCCGAGGCCGGCAACCTCATCGTCGCCGGCGCGCTCCTCTCGATCATGTTCAACCCGATCGCCTTCGCCACGGTCGAGCCGCTGACGAGGTGGCTGCTCGGCCTGCCCTGGCTCGCCCGCTTCGAGCCCATCGGCCCGACCAGCGCCTACGCCACGCTCGAGCGCCAGCTCGAGGAGACCAAGCGCGCGGCCGAGGAGAAGGAAGCCGAACGGGTCAGCAACCTCACCAAGGACCTCGTCAACAAGTTCCCGATGTTCGCGGGCCTCGACGCCACCCAGCGCGAGGAGCTGCTCACCCTCTTCCGCCCGCGCTCGGCCTCGCCCGGCGAGCGCCTGATCCGCGCCGGCGACCGCCCCGACAAGGCCTATTTCAACTCCTCCGGCGCGGTCGAGGTCCAGGTCAACGGCCGTAGAATCCACCTCGGCCCGGGCGACATCATCGGCGAGATGGCGCTCCTCACCGGCGGGCGGAGAACCGCCGACGTGACGGTCATCGACTACTCGCAGTTCCTCACCCTCGACCAGTGGGATTTCCGCCAGTTCATCGCCAAATACCCGTCGATCGGCGAGAAGCTGAACGCCGTCGCCGCCCAGCGCGACGAGATGAATCGCCGCGAGCGCGAGGGCACATCGCCGGCCGCACCGCCCGCCTCGACGGCCCCCGACCCCGCCCCGCTCGCCTCCGCCGAGCCCGTCCCGCCCGGCTAGCCCAGCCCGCTCTCGACTCCTGCGGCCCCATTTGCCGCCGACCCGCGCGGCGGGTAGTCTCCCTTCAGACCTTCAAGGAGACGTCGCTCGTGCCCAAAGGCGCACTGAGATCGGCCTGCGCCGTCGTCTTCGCGACGCTGGCCGCTGCGGCACCTGCCTCCGCCCAGGACATCATCGAGGCCGAAGCCGAGATCGAAGTCGACCTCGAGCTGGTGCTCGCCGTCGACGTCTCGGTCTCCACGACCTATGAAGAGCGGATCACCCAGCGCCGCGGCTATGTCGAGGCGTTCCGGCACGCCGACGTAGTCCACGCGATCCGCGCCGGCGCGCTCGGCCGCATCGCCGTCACCTACTTGGAGTGGTCGGGCGCCGACTATCAGGAGATCCTCGTCCCCTGGACGGTGATCGACAGCCCGGAATCGGCCGACGTCTTCATCGACCTCCTCGAGGACGTGCCGATGAGCCGCCAGCACACCACCTCGATCTCCGAGGCGCTCCTCTTCTCCGCCAACCTCATCGTGAACAACCGCTATCTCGGCGAGCGCCGCGTCATCGACATTTCCGGCGACGGGCCCAACAACGCCGGCCGCAGGCTCGTCGACATTCGCCAGGTGGTCATCAACCGCGGCATCACCATCAACGGTCTTCCGGTGGTCATCCGACGAGACGATCCCTGGCTCAACGTCTTCGAGGGCGGGGTCGCCAGCTACTACCGCGACTGCGTGGTCGGGGGCGACGGCGCGCTCCTCGTGCCGGTCACCAGCATCGCCGATTTCTCGGACGCCATCCGCTACAAGCTGATCCTCGAGATCGCCGGCCTTCAGCCCGAGGAGCCCGCGCTCGTCGTCCCGGTCCAGGCCCCTCCCCCGCCCCGCGGCCCTGCCGACTGCGCCATGACCGAGCCGCCGCTGCCGTAACGCCTACGCGGCCCCGGCAAGCGGCTCCATCGCTTCGGGCGTGTCGTTGAGATAGGAGTTCACCGCCGTCGATACCGGGTAGAGGATCATCTCCTTCGCCGGAAAGGGAGCCATGAGCGCCTCGACGTCCGGCTCCGCGCCGAGCCAGCTTTCATAATCCGTCGGCTTGAGGATCACCGGCATGCGGTCGTGGAGCGTCGCCATCAGCTCGTTCGACGGACAGGTCAGCACCGCGAAGGTCCGCAGCCAGCCATCCGTCGCCGGGTCCTTCCAGTTCTCCCACAGAACCGCGATCCCGAACGGCGAGCGGTCCTTCATCATCACCGCGTAGGGCTGGCGGTTCTTGGCCCCTTTCTCGCCCTTCCACTCGTAGAACCCATCGACCGGGAGAATCCCCCGCCGCTTCTCGAACGCGCTGCGGAAGCTCGGGCTGGTGGCGGCGCTCTCCGACCGGGCGATGATCGGCTTCCGCCCGCCCTTTGGGTCGTCGACCCAATAGGGGACGAGCCCCCAGCGCAGCATGTCGAGGACCCGCTCGCCGGTCTTGGGATTGTGGCGCACCACCATGAGGTCCTGGGCCGGCGCCCCGTTGTAGCGCGGCGGCGCGTTCGGCGCCGTCCCCGCCGCCTCGAACAGCTTCCGGATCGCATCCGGATTGGAAAGCTGGATCACCCGTCCGCACATCGTCTCGGAACTCAAAAGTCTGACTGAACGCCCAGCATTTATTAGCGGATAGCCCGCCTACCGACTAGACATTGCTACAATTCAGTGAAAACGTTACCCCCATACAACCACTCGGGGAGGATTGCTTGGCGAGACTGCTCTTTATCACCCTGCTTGCTGGGATGTCTTTGTACTCCACTGAAGCGTCAGCCCAGCATCGGGATCGTATCATCGCCTATTGGACCTGCGATGGCGTGAATGAAGGACCAGGTTATAGAGCCTATTGGAACGGAAACGGGTTTATTCACGAACGTATTGACACGGGGGATAGACACGACTCGAATGAGATTCACTATCTAAACTGGAATGGTGACTGTCGCTCAGCCCGTTGGATTCCAACGCGTAGCGAATTTCTTATTTCAGTTTATCCTGGTTACTATAACTCGGTTGAAAGTACTGAGCTGCGCTACCTTGCCTTTGAGAATAAGTACCTTTGGCGGGCCGAGCGCGTGGGAGATGAGTGGCTTCATACGTTCTTCAGGGAGGCTCAGTAGGCGAACCACCATGAAGTAAATCCTGTTTGTGGGTCTCTCTGCTAACCCACGGCTGTTCACTAAGGTCCGCTGCCGGCTTCGAGATGTTTAGCCGCCGCTTCCCGCTTTTCGCCTATTTCCTGCTCGCCTTCGCGATCACCTGGGCGCTCGTCTATCTCGCCCAGATCTGGATAGTCCTCGCCTCCTCGCCCTTTTCGGGCCGGCCGCCTCCGCGATCATCGTCACCTGGGCGTTCGACGGGTCAGCCGGCGTGCGCCGTCTCCTCGCGAAGGTCGTTGACTATCGGGTCGGCCCTCTTTGGTTCGCGGTGGCGATCGGGCTTCCGTTCCTCCTCACCGCCATCGGCGCCGGTTTGTTCGTCCTGATCGGCGGCGAGTTCCGGGTCTCGCGACCGGGCGTGATCGGCCTGGTTCTCGTCCTCCTCGTGCTCGGCGAGGAGATCGGCTGGCGCGGTTTCGCCCTGCCCCGGCTGAGGGCGCGGCTGGGCGGTCTCGCCGCGAGTCTCGTTCTCGGCGTGATCTGGGCGGCCTGGCATCTCGCCAATGGCATCCTCCCCGGGCTCGACCTCTATTGGTCAGCGTTCCACCTCTTTGCGCTCTTCGTCGTGGCGCAGACGGTCCTCTTCACCTGGATCGCAACGCACACGCGGGGCAGCGTCCTCCTCGCCTGGATCTTCCACGCGTCGATAAACCTCGCCGGCGCCGTCTTCGCCTTCGGCGGGATCGGGGGTCAGGCGCTGCAGTGGTGGCTGAGCGGCCTCGCCTTCGCCGCCGCGGCGGTGATCGTCGTCTTCGTCCCCGGGGCTCTCGATCGGAGGCCCGCGCCCTACCCGCCGAAATCCACGACCTGATTGTTGAGCGGCAGCTCCCGCCCGTGCTCCCCGGCCAGTGGGAGACTCGGTCCCGCGTTCCGGTCGAAGCGGCCGGACAGTGGCTCGGAATGAGCCGAGGGCGCTAAGCCACCAGCCGCCGATGCATGGAAGCGTCCCACTCGTCGGTGAGGTAGCGGAACAGCCATCCCTTCCCGGCCGAGAGGCTGCGATACGCGGCCTTGATGTCGAGAAGGAGCGTGATGCGCTTGCTGTCGGTGTTGAGTTCACCGCGATCGTGCGTGGCGACCGGCCGGAAGCCGAGGACGCGCGTGTGGAAATTGTACGGGCTGTGCGGGTCGCCCTCGAACACGTCGGTGATGAGGTGGGTGAAGCCGCGCTCGACGGTCTCGTGCGTCACCGAGCGCATCAGCGCGGCGACGATGGCGATCCCGCCGCGGCTCTCCGGCAGGACGCAGAAGCGGCCGACCTCGGCGATCCGCGCCCGGCGCAGGAAGTCCTCCACGTTGAAATTGGGGTCGATCATCTTGAAGCCGTAGCTCGCATACTGCTCGAGCGAGGGCGCATAGTGGACGCGCAGCGCGCCGACCGGCTTGTTGCGGCTTCGCGCCAGGAACCAGGACACGTCGTTGCGGGTGAGGTCGCCCGGCGGGATCTGCTCGGCCGGATTGGCGACCCATCCCTTTTCGCGCTGGTAAGTGGCGGCGAGGATCTCGATGACGCCCTGGCGCGACGGCTCGTCGAGGACGCGCGCGGCGACGATCCCTTTCCGATCGCGTTTCAAGGGATTGCTGATATTCACCGACTCCCCCACGCCTTGCCCGACAGACGCCCGATCTCGTTCATGATCGTAACATGCCACTCATAGGCCCGCCGCGCGCTCGACGGTCCTTCGCTCTTCCCCGGATGGAGCGGGGCGCCGATGCGCACCTCCATCGGCGGCAGCTTCTGTCCCCGATCCGGCCTGTAGCCGGGGAAGCTGATTCCCGCCGGCACCACCGGAACCCCCGTTTCGAGCGACAGTTGCGCTGTTCCTACCTTGCCGCGCAAGAGCCTTTCAGGATCGGAATTGACCGTTCCCTCGGGAAAAATTCCGACCGGCTCCCCGGCCGCAAGATGCGCCTTGGCTCGTTCGAACACCGGCACCTTGTTGTCGAAGAGCGGCTGGAACGTGTTGAGGAACGCCGGCCGCGCCGGCTTCTGCACGATGGTGACCGTCTGCCCGCGCCAATAGAGGAGCCCGATCGGCGGGAAGAGCGCGAAATTCCAGTCGGCGATGAAATGGATGCGCTTGCCGCCGCGATGGATGAAGAGCGTCGACGGGAGGAAGATCGCCTCGTGCCTGCTGCTGTGATTGATCGCGAGGATGAACGGATCGCGATCCGGCTGGATATGCTCGAGGCCTTCGATCGAGGCGATGAAGCGATGCCCGAGAAGCGCGGTGGTTCGGAAGATGATGCGGTCGGCCAAACCCATATGGGGCATGGGCATGCGCATGAGGTCCCGCTTTTTGGGCGAGCTTATGCCGAACCCGATCGGTACGACTTCCGAGGCCTCGTGAGCCGACATCGGCTAAACCTGTCCAAGGGCACAAAGGCCGACCATGGCATCCATATCAGAGAGACTTTCCTGAATCACGTCTCCCCCGCCTGTCGCAAGTCCTTTCAACGGGGTAGCGATGACGGCTCCATGACGGCGTCATAGAATGAACTGGCTGATTACCGCCATTTCAACAGGCGATGCCAGCCCCCCGATGTCCCGCAACCATCGTCTTGCCGCCATGGGTTTCCTGTTTGGCACGTTCGGCTTCTGCCTCCTGGCAGGCTGGGGGCTCGTCTTCCCCTATTGGAGGTTGTGTCGGCCCCTCTCCTCGCTCCGGCAGCTTCGCTGCAGAGCGCCTCCCATGGTCCGCTGGAGCGATTCGGCGCGTTCAGCGCACGATCTGGATGAGCGTATTCGCCCGGCCGGTTGCGAGCACGAGGTCGAAGAAGGTGCGCGCATTCTGCGGCGCGAGGCGCACGCAGCCATGCGACGCGGTCTGACCGAGATTGACGACGTCGGTGGTGCCGTGAACGGCATAGCCGCCGTAGAAGAACACCGAGTTCGGCATCGGCGCCCAGCCATATTTGCGCGAATGCCAGTCGCGCTCGAGGCGGATCGGGTGCCAGGTCCCGGTCGGGGTGCGATGGCCGGCCCGGCCCGTCGACACCGCCCACGTATAGAGGTGCCGGCCGTCGAGATAGACCTCGACGGTCTGCTCGGAGAGATCGACGTGGGCGACCAGCGCCTCGGCCGAGGCCGACCGCACATCGATCGCCGAGGCGGCGAGGAAGATGAAGATGCCGGCCGCCATCGCCATCAGCCGGTTGGCGTTGTGGAGAAGCGAGGACGCGCGCGAGACCATCTAACGACCCCTTGGCCCGATTCAGTTTCAGGCTTCTATTGTCCCGCTGCCGCTTGAACCGTGGCTGAACGATGGGTTGCCGGGCGCTCAGAAACCCGGGTCGGCTACGAGGCCTTCGCCGCTTCGGCCTTTGCCTCCTCCACGAAGCGCCGCCAGCCGCCGAAGGCGCTGACGTCGCGCGCCCCCTCGACCGCCATCGCCTCGACCAGAAAACCCTTCGCGGTGCTGCCGTCCTCGAGCCGGATCGTCCCGATCCCGAGCGGCGAGGGGATCGCCGCGACGAACGTGCCGAACGCCGCCGGCTCGAGCGCCCACACCTCGATGGCGATCGCGCTCCCTTCCCCTTGCTTCACCCGCAGGAGGCCCGGCTTGGGGGGCGTCGTCCCCGGCAGCGCGAAGAGCCGGTACTCGGCCGCCGTCGTTCCCGCGCGGACAAAGGTCGCGCCGAGAGCGCGGAGCTCGCCGTTGAGCGGCATCCCCGACAAATGCGCCCCAACGACGACGACCGCTATCCGCCCCGGCGGTATCGCCGCCCAAGCCGCCGTTGTCGGCGAACCCGCCGCGCCCTTCGCCAAATCGATCGCATCCATCGCCGAACCCCTCGCGTTCACCGCCCAACCCGTCGCGCCGAGCGTGCTCGCGCTCCTCTCGTGGACACGCGCCGCCAGCCAGGCCGCCTTCCCGTCCGCCCCGCCCGGCGCGAGGAGGGTCACGCTCGACGGCCGTCCGTCGGTGCGCGGGCCTGCCGGCACGGCGACCCCGCAAAGGTCGAGGAGATTGACGAAATCCGTGTAGGTGCCGAGCCGCGGGTTGGCGGCGACCGGCTCGGCCGCGATCTCGGCCAGCGTCACCGGGCGCGGGATGCTCGGCACGGCGAGGAGGTCGACGCCTGCGATCAGCGTCTCAGCCGCGCGGCGGAGCGCGCGGAGCCGGTACTCGCCGTCGAACGCGTCGGCGGCGCTGAAGTCGCGCGCTCGCGCCACGATCCCCCGCGTCACCTCGAGGATGCTCCCCGGCTTCTGCTCGATCATGGCGCGAAGGGCCGCGTAGCGCTCGGCCACCCACGGCCCCTCGTAGAGCAGCTCCGCCACCTCGTGGAATAGCGCGAAGGGCAGCGGGACGATCGTCCCGCCGAGCATTTCGATCGCCGCGAGGGACGCCTCGAACGCCCGCGCCGCCTCCGCGTCGCCGAAGAAGCGCCGGTCCTCGACAAGCGGCACGCCGACCCTGAAGCGCGGCGGCAGGGCCTCGCCGCGCGCCGCGCGCTTCTGCGAGAACGGATCCTCCGCATCGTAGCCGGACATCGCCTCGAACGCGGTCCACGCATCCTCGACGGTGAGCGCGAAGATCGACACGCAATCGAGCGTCCGGCACGCCGGGAAGACGCCGCGCGAGGACACCGCCCCGAGGCTCGGCTTGAGCCCGACGATGTTGTTGAGCGCCGCCGGCACCCGCCCCGAACCGGCCGTGTCGGTGCCGAGCGCGAGCGGCACGATCCCGCGCGAGACCGCGACGGCCGACCCCGAGCTCGACCCACCCGGCACCCAGGAGGGATCGATCGCATTCTTGGGTACCGGATAGGGCGTGCGCACCCCGACGAGCCCGGTCGCGAACTGGTCGAGATTGGTCTTGCCGACGATCAGCGCTCCGGCCGCCCGGAGCCGCCGCACTGCCTCGGCGTCGACCGCGGGCTCGTAGGCGAAGTCCGGACACGCCGCCGTCGTCGGCAACCCGGCGACGTCGATATTGTCCTTCACCGCGACCGGAATGCCGAACAGAGTCTTCGCCGGGTCGAACGCCCCCAGCGCGCTCGCCTCCGCCCGCAGCGCGTCGGCATCCATCAGCGAGATGAAGATGCCCGGATCGCCCGCCGCCGCGATGCGCCGGAAGACTTCGTCGATCAATTCGGCCGGCCGGACGCCCTCCGCATAGGCCTCGCGAAGCGACGCCAGCGTGAACGGCAACTCGGCGAGCGAACGCTTGGCCTCAAGCAATCCCTAGTCCTCCAGAAACTCGACGGGACGCTCCCAGTGGATGAGCACCACGCAGCCGCGCTCCGACCACACCGAGTGGATGCTTCCGGCCGGGTTGATGACCAGCGACCCCACGCCGTAGGTCGCCTGCTCGTCGCTCTGCGTTCCTTCGAGGACCAGCACCGTTTCGAGGCCCGGATGCCGGTGCCGCGGCACCATCGCGCCGGCCTGGTAGCGCAGCACCGCGACGCTCGCCGGCGTCTCGCTCGTCTCGATGAGGCGGCAGATCTCCACCCCGTCGCGGAGCGGCACGAAGGCGAGGTGGCGCCAGCCTCCCCGAATGACGTCGTCGATGATCATGATCAGCTACCGAGCGCCGCCAGAACCCGGTCGGTCGGCGCGGTCCATCCTACGATGGCGCCCTGCGCCCGCACCATCGCCAACGTCGCCACACGGAATTCCTCGAAATAGCTCTCCGTCGCGTCCTCGACGAGGAGGCATTGGAAGCCGCGGTCATTGGCCTCGCGCATCGTGGTCTGCACGCAGACTTCGGTCGTGACCCCGCCGATCACCAGTGTCTTCGTACCTTTCTCGGCGAGGATCGCCCCCAGTGGGGTGTTGTAGAACGAGCCCTTGCCCGGCTTCTCGATCACGATCTCGCCCGGCAGCGGCGCCAGCTCCGGCACGATGTCGGCGCCCGGCTCGCCGGCAATGAGGACGCGCCCCATCGGCCCCTCGTCCCCGATGCGCAGCGCAGGGTTGCCCCGGTCTCGCTTGGACGGCGGCAGGTCGGAGAGGTCCGGCCGGTGGCATTCCTTGGTATGGATCACGGTCAGCCCGGCGGCGCGAAAGCCCTCGATCAGCCGCGCCACCGTCGGCACGATCGCGGCGAGGCGCTTGACGTCGTTGCCGAGGCTCTCGCCGAAGCCGCCCGGCTCGATGAAATCGCGCTGCATGTCGATGATGATGAGGGCGGTGGTGGCGGGATCGAATTCGAGCGGAAACGGCGCCGCGTTGATGACTGACATCCTCAGTGGTGACCCGCCCTCAATGATGACCCGCCATGTGCTGCCCGATCGCCGCGATGTCCGGCTTGGCCGCGCTCGTCTCGTAGACGATCTTCCCCTCCGACATCACCAGGATGCGGTCGGAGAGTTCGAGGATCTCGTCGAGGTCCTCGCTGATCAGGAGCACCGCCGCTCCGGCGTTCCGCGCCGCCACGATCCGTGAGCGGATCTCCGCCACTGCCGAGAAATCGAGCCCGAAGCAGGGATTGGCGACGACCAGGAGATCGACCTCGCCGGTCAGCTCGCGCGCCAGCACCGCCCGCTGCACGTTCCCGCCGGAAAGCGCCGCGATCGGCCCGCTCGGCACCGGCGCCTTGACCTTAAAGGCCTCGATGAGCGCCTTGGCCTTCTTCTTCATCGCGCCGGGATGGAGCCACGCGGTCCTCTTGCCGGCCTCGGTCAGATCAAAGGTGCGGAAATTGAGGTTCGCTACCACCGACATGCGCGGCGCGCAGGCATTGCGGAGCGGCTCCTCGGGGATGAAGCGCACCTTCTCGGCGCGCGTCTCCTCGCGGGTCGCGTGATAGGGAACGCCGCTCACCTTCATCTCGCCCGATGAGGCCGCGCGCTGCCCGCCGATCACGTCGGCGAGCGCCTTCTGCCCGTTGCCCGAAACGCCGGCGATGCCGACGATCTCGTTGCGCCGCACGGTGAGCGAGTCGATCGCCAGCTCCTTGTGGACGGCGCCGTCGATGGTCACGCCCGTGAGTTCGAGGATCGGCGTCGAGTCGGTCGCCGCGCCCACCCGGCTGGTCAGCGGCTGGATCGTCTTCGACCCGATCATCATCGCCGCCATCTGGTCGCGCGTCAGCTCGGCGACGAGCCCGCCGCCGACATGGCGCCCGCGGCGCAGCACGCTGACCTCGTCTGCGAACGCGTTCACCTCGCGGAATTTGTGGGTGATCATCAGGATGGTCAGATTGCCGGCGACGGTCATGCCGCGGAGGAGCCCGAGCACCTCCTCGGCCTCCTGCGGCGTCAGCACCGAGGTCGGCTCGTCGAGGATCAGGAAGCGGCAGTCGAGATAGATCTGCTTCAGAATCTCGAGCTTCTGCTTCTCGCCCGCCGCAAGGTCAGAGACCTTGGTGTCGAGCCGCACGCGGAACGGCATCTTGGCCAGGAACGCCTCGAGCCCCTTCCGCTCAGCCTTCCAGTCGACCACGGCGGGCACATGCCGGCGCGCGGTGACGAGGTTTTCGGCCGCGGTCAGCGAGGGGATCAGCGTGAAGTGCTGGTAGACCATGCCGAGCCCGCGCGCATGCGCGTCGCGCGGCGTCGCCACCTCGGTCTCGCGCCCGTCGATGAGGAGGCTTCCCTGGGTCGGCTTGTAGAAGCCCATCATGCATTTGACGAGCGTCGACTTGCCCGCGCCGTTCTCGCCGAGGAGCGCGTGAAACGACCCGGGCCGGACCTTGATCGACACGTCGTCGAGCGCCTTGAAGCTCCCGAAGGACTTGGTCATGCCGATCGTCTCGACCGCGAGCGCGCGCTTGCCCTCCACGGACGCCGGCAGCTCCGCAACGGGGGCATCGAGACTCGGCAGCGAGTTCACTTCAGCGCCTCGAGGAACGAGGTCGAATCCGACACCGCGCCGAACACCCCGCCCTGCATCTTGATCATCGCGAGCGCCGCGTCGTGGTTGCGCTTGTCGGTCGCCCCGCAGCAATCGGCGAGGAGCACGCACTCGTAGCCACGGTCGTTGGCGTCGCGCATCGTGGTGTGCACGCACACGTCCGTGGTGATGCCGGTCAGCACGATGTTCCGGATGCCGCGCCGCTGCAGGATCATGTCGAGATCGGTCGCGTAGAACGAGCCCTTGCCCGGCTTGTCGATGACCGGCTCGCCCTCGTGCGGCGCGAGTTCCGGGATGATCTCCCAGCCCGGCTCGCCGCGCACCAGGATACGCCCGCACGGCCCCGGATCGCCGATCCCCGCCCCGATCTGCCGCGACCGCCAGCGCTTGTTGGCGGGCAGGTCGCTGAGGTCGGGACGATGCCCCTCACGGGTGTGAATGACGGTGTAGCCCTTGGCCCGCATCGCCGCGAGCACCGCCTTGATCGGCTCGATCGGCGCCTGGGTCAGGCTGAGGTCGTAGCCCATCTTGTCGACATACCCGCCGACCCCGCAGAAATCGGTCTGCATGTCGATGATGATGAGCGCGGTGTTGTCCGGCCGGAGGTCCCCGTCATAGGGCCAGAGATAGGGCTCCGCCTTCACGAACGCGCCGGGCGCGTCGTCGGCGGTAGCGAAGGCGGTGATGGCGCGGTTCATGTCTGTGATCCCACGTCGGAGTCGTCGAGCGCCCTGACCCGCTGCCTAACCTCCCCCTCGCGGGGAGGTCGAAGGTGCGAGGGCTTTGCCCGAGCAGCTTCGGGAGGGGGGCGGCGCCGGTTGCCGTCCCGTTCCCCCCTCCC
>CAYOET010000057.1:0-11046 GCA_964402985.1 uncultured Bauldia sp.
AACCTCCCCCACAAGGGGGGAGGGGGAAGTCCGTCATCTGGCATCGCAGTGGAAACGCGCTACCCAAGCCGCGGCGGCGCGGCAATTGACGGATCGGCGCCTAGGCGGCACAACGCTGCGCCGAAGCCCCACCGGCCCCGAGGAGAGACGATGCCGCGCTTTGCCGCCAACCTGACCATGCTCTACGGCGAGCACCCGTTCCTCGACAGGTTCGGGGCCGCCGCGGCGGACGGGTTCGCGGGCGTCGAGTATCTCTTCCCCTACGACTTCCCGAAGGACGCGCTGGTCGAGCGCCTCAAGCAGCACAAGCTCACCCAGGTGCTGCACAATCTGCCGGCCGGCAACTGGGCGGGCGGGGAGCGCGGCATCGCCTGCATGCCCGATCGCGTCGCCGAGTTCCGCGAGGGCGTCGAAAAGGCGATCGACTACGCGACGGCGCTCCGCTGCCCTCAGGTCAACTGCCTCTCGGGCATCGCGCCGGCCGGCGTGCCCGCCGACACGCTGCGCAAGACCTTCGTCGACAACCTCCGCTACGCCGCCGACAAGCTCGCGAAGGCGAAGATCAAGCTCCTCGTCGAGGCGGTGAACACTCGCGACATCCCGGGCTTCTACCTCAACAAGAGCACCGACACCGAGGCGGTGGTCGCCACGGTCGGCTCGGACAATCTCTTCATCCAGTACGATTTTTACCACACGCAGGTGATGGAGGGCGACATCACCAACAAGTTCAAGCGGCTCAAGGACAAGATCGCCCACGTGCAGATCGCCGACAACCCGAACCGCAACGAGCCGGGCACCGGCGAGGTCAACTACGCCTACATCTTCAAGATGCTCGACCAGGAAGGCTATCAGGGCTGGGTCGGCTGCGAATATCGCCCGGCCGGGAAGACCAGCGACGGCCTCGGCTGGCGCAAGACGCTGACCGCCTAAGAAACAAACGATCCAACGAACGGAGCACTCACATGAAGGTCGGATTCATCGGCGTCGGGATCATGGGCCGTCCCATGGCCGGCCACCTCCTCACCGGCGGGCACCAGGTCACCGTCTTCGACGTCAAGCCGCTGCCGCCCGAGCTGACCGAGAAGGGCGCACTCACCGCCAAGTCGGGCAAGGAAGTCGCCGAGAAGAGCGACGTGATCATCATCATGGTGCCGAACACGCCCGACGTCGAAGCCGTGCTGTTCGTCAAGGGCGGAGTCGCCGAGGGTCTCAGCAAGGGCAAGACCGTGGTCGACATGAGCTCGATCTCGCCGATCGCCACCAAGGGTTTCGCCAAGCGCGTGAACGAGCTCGGCGCCGACTATGTCGATGCGCCGGTGTCGGGCGGCGAGGTGGGCGCCAAGAACGCCACCCTCACCATCATGTGCGGCGGTACCGAAGAGGCGTTTGCCCGCGTGAAGCCGCTGTTCGAGCTGATGGGCAAGAACATCACCCTGGTCGGCCCGGTGGGCGATGGCCAGATCACCAAGGTCGCCAACCAGATCATCGTCGCGCTCAACATCGAGGCGGTGGCCGAGGCGCTGCTGTTCGCGTCCAAGGCGGGCGCCGATCCGGCCAAGGTGCGTAGCGCGCTGATGGGCGGCTTCGCGGCCTCGAAGATCCTCGAGGTGCACGGCGAGCGCATGATCAAGCGCACGTTCGACCCGGGCTTCCGCATCGAGCTGCACCAGAAGGACCTCAACCTCGCGCTCGAATCGGCGCGGGCGCTGAAGATGTCGCTGCCCAACACGTCGACCACGCAGGAGCTCTTCAACGCCGCCGCCGCCCATGGCGGCTCGGGCTGGGACCACTCGGCGCTGGTCAAGGTGCTGGAGATGATGGCCCAGCACGAGGTGGCCAAGAAGGCCTAGCCGCGCGCTATCGAGTGATAAAAGGGGAGCCTGCGCGGCTCCCCTTTGTTTCTCAGGGAAGTGCCCGACGCACGACCCTCGCTAAGGTTTGATCTCCCCCGACGTTGCATGGACCCCGGCTTTGGCCGGGGAAGCACCGGGAGGCGAGCGTCAGGCGGCTCTGCGGCGGCCGAAGAGGCGGCGGCGGAGGCGGGCGGTGGCGCCGCGGAGCCAGGAGCGCTTCTCGAACATGGTGCGGTCGAGGCTCATCTTGCGCATCACGCGGGCGTGGGCCTTAGCGACGTCGCGCTCGACCGGGCCGGGCAGGCGGAGGCTCTGCGGGATGTCGATGAAGCGGGTCGCGTCGCCGAGCGGGAGAAGCGCCTCCATCGCCACCTCGTGGCGACGCGAATAGATCCTCATGTCGATCGGCGAGGAGCGGTCGGGACGGTTGTTCATCACGGTCGGGTTGGTGTTGATCTCGAACACCTCGACGCGGCCGTCGACCACGCAATAGTCGATGCGGCCGTAGTCGACGCTGGCGAAGTCGAAGACTCTGCGCAGCTGGTCGGCATGCGGGTTGTCGCGGAGGAACCGCTCGTGCTCGGCAAGGCCTTCGGCGGTGATGTCGGAGGCCGGCGGGAGGCCGCGGATCATCCAGGTGTTGCGGATGAAGCAATGCTGCGGATAGACGGTGCCGCCGACGCGGAAGGCGCCGTACTTCCGGTAATCGCCGTCGGCGAAGGGCTTGTTCGCGAACTCGACGATCATGAGATCGGTCGCCCCGCTGGTCTCGGGGTCGGCGGCGATCTCCTTCAGCCGGGCGCTCAGCGCCGCCTCGTCGCGGAGGAGGTCGCTGAGGATGCGGCCGTGGCCGCGCTCGTGGCGGATGAAGACCGGGAAACGGATGGCGGGGCGGGGCACGTCGATGCGGTAGACGTTGAAGCTGTTCATGCCGCTCTCGTGCAGCCGGCGGAGGAGGTCGAAGCGCTGCAATGTCGCGCCGGGATCGTTGAAGACCACGACCGGCGAGCCGGGCCGGGTGAGGAACTCACGATACTGCCCGGCTCGGGCAAGGTCCTCGGGCGAGAGGCGGTCGAAATCAGTGAGGATCACCACGCCGCCCTGAATGCGGTCGAGGCGGAAGAAGGTCGGATAGTCGAGGAGGCGGACGGACTTGGCGATGCCTTCCGCGAAGTGCGCGAGGAAGAGGCCAAGAGTGTAGGAATGGCGCTGGGTGCAGACGTAGTGGATCATCGACCGCTCTGTTCTTCCGCCGCGCTTTCCGGAAACGATTTCACGAGGACGGGCGGCTTCACCGTACCAATCGCGCGGCCCTCGGCGGAAGCGTTTTCACGGTAGGCGGCGAAGGCATCGGGCAGGCGATGTGCCGCGATATGCCCGAGCTGGCCGAGATTGCGCGCGTAGGCGTATTGCGGGTTGGCACGGAGGGCGGCGTCGAGACGATCGGCGAGGATGGCGGCGTCCGCGGCGGAGCCGAGCGCGGCATCGACATAGAGGGCGTAGTGCGGGCGCGGCTCGGCACGCGGGACGATGAAGGCGGTGACGCCTTCAGGCAGCGCGCGGCGCTCGAAGCAAGCGAGCACGAAGGTTTCCGATAGTTTCTCGCCGCAGAGGTCGGTGAAGAGGCCGGCGCGGCCGCGAAAGCGCATGCGCGGCGTGCCGGTCTCGTGGCCGGTGACGCGGACGAGGTCCCCGGTATCGTAGCGGTAGAGGCCGCAATGGTTGGAGACGATGACGCGATACTCGCGGTCGGCCTCGATCTGGTGGGCCAGTGCGATGCTCCCGTCCTCGGCCGCGAACTCGAAGAAGGCGCTCTCGACGGCGAGGAGCGGGGACGGGTCCTCGCCGAAGGGGAGGGTGACCACCGCCTCGGTCGACAGTAGGCCCTTGGGGTGAAGATAGACCTTCGGGAAGAGCGCCTGCAGTTCGCGGCCGAAGGCGGCGCTGGTCGCGTCGAGCCAGCAGTTGATGGTGTCGAGGCCGGGCCACAGCGCTGCGGCGTCGAAACGGTCGAGGCCGATCGATCGCTTGACGAGTGCAGCGCGGTCCGGGTTCGGGCGGAGTGGGCCGATGGCGTCGCGCACGATGTCAGGCACCTCGACGCCGAGCGTCTCGATGCCCAGCGTACCCGACGCGATCGCGGCGCTTAGCGCAGAGGCGCTTCTGCGAGCGGCGTTGACGAGTTCGATGAGGTAGGTCGGGCTCCACACCGAGAGGTAGGAGAGGTCGGCAGCGCCGAGAAGGAGGCGCATGGTGAGAGACTTCCACGCGTCGAGGTCGGTGACGAGCGCAACGGCCGGGGGCACTGCCCAGACCGAGCGCATGGGCGCGGCGGCGTCGCCGAAATAGGTGGAATCGTCGGGGCTGCCGAGAGGGATCATCCCGACCCGGCTCCGCGCCTCGCGGCCGACCGGGCTGATCGCGAAATAGGCGCGGCCGTCCTTGATGCCGGGGCGGCGGTCGAGGAGGTCGGCGTAGAAGGGGAAGAGCGCGTCGTGCAGCGAGGCGAGCGAGGCGGGGGTGTAGGGGATCACCTTGGCGCCGCCGGAGGAGCCGCCGGTCTCCTCGACGAAGAGGGGGTCCTCCGCAGTCAGGATGTTGCGGGCGCCGGCGGTGATCTCGGCGATGTAGGGAGCCAGCGCCTCGTAGGTCTGGAGCGGGATCCGGGCGGCGAAGTCGGCGTAGGTGGCGATCCCGGTGAAGCCGTGCTCGCGGCCGAATTTGGTGTCGCGGTTGCGGAGAAGAAGATCAGAGAGGAAGCATTGCTGCACTCCCTCGCAGTCGCGGAGCGCGGCGCGGTAGCGCGGCATCGTCTCCGCGAAGATGCGGTGCGCCTCGTCCCAGGCCGCGCGATGCCGGCCGGCGCGAGAGTCTGGCGCCGCGTTCGGCGAGGTCACTGTCCGCCTTCGGTTCCGGTCCCGCCCGAGCGCGCCTTCTGGGCGCGCGTGTCGTCGCGCCGGCCGAGCAGGGCGAGAAGCCAGATGCCGCCGCCGAAGAAGATGAGGTTGCCGACGAGGACCGCCAGCACAATTCCCAGCCACCAGACCATCGCCTGCCCTCGCGCCCGAACCGTTAGAGGCTCAACCGTTCTTGCCCAGGATGACGCCGTGCTCAAGGCCGCTCTTGAAGCCGGTGAGGCCGATGAAGCGAAGGTTCTTCTCGGTCAGCTCGGCGAGGCATACCAGCTCGACGCCGCGATAGTAGTCCGGGTTGCGCTGCAGGAAATAGGCGGCTTCCGGATTCTGGGCCGCGATCTCGGCCTCGTCGGCCCATTCCGGCTTGAGGTGGCCGAGCGACTTGCCGAAATCGATGAGGCCGGTTTCGCGCGAATAGTATTTGCCGAACTTCTGCTCGGCGAGCTGGTGGGCGAGGCCCTGGAGATAGGGCGAGTCCGGCTTGGCGCGGTTGGGGATGAACTCGCGGCAGAAGGTGTGAAGGAGCCGGTAGGTGCGGTGGCCCTTGACGATCAGGAACCAGTAGAGCGGCACGTCGGGCTGCTCGTGCTTGATGCCGCCGACCATCTCGAACCAGTCGGTGATGGCGGTCGGCTCGCCCCAGAAATCGTGGTGGACGAGGGTGTCGCCGGAGAAGATGGCGCGGACCTTGCGGCCCTCGTACTCGGTGTCGAGGACGGCGACCGTGGCGAAGCCGCGGAGGACGCGCTGGCCGTCGCGGATCACACCGACATAGTCTTTGCCGCTGAGGTCTTTCTTGAATAGATCGAGAGAAGTGCCGCCAAAATACGAAGAGTAAAGTTCAAACAGCTCAAGCACAACGCCTTCACTCAAAGACGATGGACGATAGACGCTGCTGTAAGTCTTTTCCATCGAGAAATGAATACCGGAAGCCGCAGAGAACCGGGGGTTCGTAGCATGGATGGAAAGCGACCGCCAGCAGCCCGGCTCGGGTGATGCGCGGGCCTGGGGAGGAGGGTGGAAAGCCAGGGCGGCGCGCCTTGCGGCGGCCAGGCGATGAGGCCAAACTCCGCGCCGCAACAAGGCCAGCGAATGAAGCTTCCGCCGCGCGTCGATTTCTACCCGTTCGGGCCCGCGCCCACCGCGCTCTACGACGAGCTGGCGAAGCTGCGCGCGGTCGCTCCGGTGGTGCGGGCGGAGGCGGTCATGCCGCCGCGCGAGAGCACGGTGTACCTCCTCGGCCGCGAGGCGTGCGACCGGGCGCTGGTCCATCCGCAGCTCCTCCAGGCGCCCGAGGGCGCCTACCAGGAATTCCGCGCGATGTTCAAAGAACACAACGCGATCTTCCGCGTGTTCTCGCAGACGATGCTGTTCATCGATCCGCCGGAGCACACGCGTCTCCGCCGGCCGCTGCAGGCGATGTTTTCGAGCGCGCGGGTTGCCGCGCTCGAAGCGTGGATGACGGTGCGGGCGCGGGAGCTGGCGCGGCGGGCCTTCGCGGCCGGGCAGTTCGATGTGGTGCGGGATGTCGCCGAGCCGTTCGTGCTCGACGTCCTCTACAAGATCCTCGGCCTCGAAGCGGCCGATCCGGCCTGGGTGCGCCAGCGCATGGCGTTCGTCACGGACGCCCTCGATTTCACCACCGAGAGGCCCTACAGCAAGGCCGACGCCGAGGCCGCCGGGCAGGAGCTGGTCGCCTATATCGAGAGCGCGCTCCGCAGGGCCAAGCCGCCGTCCGATACGGTGCTGGCAGTGATGCTCGAGCTCGAGCGGAGCCACGAGTGGAGCCATGACGATGTGGTCGCCTCGTGTCTCCTCTTCCTCTTTGCCGGCCAGGAGACGGTGATCGACAGCCTCGGGTCCTTCGCTCTCGCGCTCGAGGAGCGGCCGGCGCCGCGCGCGGTACTCGCCAATGCCGGGGAAGAGGCGTGGACGGGGATCGTCGAGGAGCTGCTCCGCTTCGACGCGCCGGTGTCCTATGTCGCGCGCGTCGCCTCGGGCGACCTCGAGATCGGCGGTTACGCGATCGAGGACGGGCAGACGGTGGTCTCCTGCCTCGCCGCGGCTAACCGCGACCCGGCGTGGTGCGAGCGTCCCGACGAGATCGATTTCAGCCGGCCGGTGCGGCGCTCGCTGGCCTTCGGCACGGGTCTCCACACCTGCCTCGGCCAGCATGTCGCGCGCCTGGAACTCCGTGCCGCTCTCAAGGCGCTCTACGTCGAGGCGCCGCAATGGCGCATCCGCACCGATGCGGTCGTCTACAGGCCCAATGCGCTTCTGCGCGGCCTGACTAGCGCTCCGGCCGAGGCTGCGGTAGCCAGCGTTCGGCAAACCGCCTGAGATTCTCCGTGCCCGGAGCCCTAATATGAACTCGATGGCCTATGCGCTCTTCGACCCGCGGAATTTCGGTCCGGAGGACAGCCGGCACGCCACGTTCACGCGGCTCCGCGAGCATTCGCCGGTGATCCTCGGCGCGCCGGGCGTCAACGTCACCGGGCGCTGCTACTACGTGTTCACGCGCGAGCTGATGGAGAAGGCGCTCCTCCACCCGGCGCTGATGCACGCGCCGCCGGGCGCTTACCAGGAGATCCGCGCCGTCCTCAAGCAGGACCCGGTGCGCAAGATCTTCCTCAGCGGGATGCTGTTCGCCGATCCGCCGGAACACGGGCGGCTCCGCAAGCCCCTGCAGCCGATGTTCTCGGGTTCCAAGCTCGTCGCGCTCGAAGAGGCGATGCTGACGCGGCTCCGCGTGTTGGTGGCGGAGTGCCGCGAGCGGGGCACGTTCGATCCGGTCAACGACATCGCCGTACCGTTCGTGATCGAATTCCTGTTCCAGGTGATGGGGTTCCCCTACGCCGATCCGCATTGGCTGAAGCTGCAGAGCGAGATCGTCGCGCACGGACTCGATTTCACGGTCGCCGAGTTTCCGGGGATCCGCGAGGCGCTGGCGAAGATCGTCGGCTATGTCGAGGATGCGGTCGACCGCCCGGCGCCGGAGGGGTCGGTGCTCGCGGCGATGCAGGAGATCACCGCGCGCGGGGAGTGGAGCCGCGACGACCTCATCGCCTCATGCGTCCTCTTCCTCAACGCCGGCCAGGAGACGGTGATCGACGCGATGGGCAACGCCTTCCTCGCGCTCGAGCAGAACCCGGAGCAGCGGCGCTCGCTGCGCGGCCGACCCGATCTGTGGGGGCCCGCCACCGAGGAGCTGCTGCGCTTCGAGCCGCCGGTCTATTTCACCGGCGAGCGGGTGGCGGCGGCCGACGTCGATCTCGGGACGCTGCAGGTCGCGGCGGGCGAGTCGGTGGTGTGCGTGCTGGCCAGCGCCAACCGCGACCCGGCGTGGATCGAGCGGCCCAACGAACTCGATTTCACGCGCCAGGGCGTGCGCCGCTCGATGGCCTTCGGCACCGGGCTCCACACCTGCATCGGCCAGCATCTCGCGCGGCTCGAGATGCGGACGCTCCTCCAGGTGCTCTACGGCGAGGCGCCGGAGTTCCGCGTCGACACGAGCGGCGTCCGCCACCGGCCCAACATCATCTATCGCGGCCTGACCAAAGCGCCCGCAACCTTCGTCTAGGCCGCGGGCGGTGGCGACTCTCGTCATCGGCGGCAGCGGGTTCATCGGCAGCCGCGCGGTCGAAAGGCTCGCGGCGGCGGGCGAGCGGCCGGACGAGGGTGGCGGCTTCGACCCGCGCTTCCACCTCGTTCTCGCCTCGACCCGCATCCGCTCGGAGCTGGGGTTCCGCGAGGTGGTGGACGAGGACGACGGCCTCCGCGCCACCATCGCGGACGAGATCGCGCGCGGCCGTCCGCCGGGGCAAGTCGCCGGCTGAACCGAGGTCCCGATGTCGCCTAGGCAAGCACCGGCCCAATTGCTAGCAACGGGCCAGATGTCAGCCGCCCAGATCCGCGCCGCTCCGAAACGCGTCTCCCCGAAACAACTTGCCCGCGTCCGCGCGCGCCGCCGCCGGGCGATGTGGATCGGGGCTCTTGCGCGCGCCGGTCAGGTGGTCGTTGACCTCATCGTGGCGCTGGGCATCGAAAACTCGGCGCGGGTCATGGGAAGGTTGATGCGGCTGGTCGCCCCGGCGTTCAAGCAGCATAGGATGGCGCTCGAGAACATCGCCGTCTCGTTCCCCGAGAAAAGCCGGGGTGAACACCGCCGCATCCGCGCCGGGATGTGGGACAATCTCGGACGGATGGTCGCCGAGTCAGTGCATTTCGAGGAACTCACCCGGGTCGACCAGGGGCTCGGTCTTGCCCCGCGCCTCGAGGAGCGCGGTCTCGCCCGCCACCTCGAAGAGGTGCGGATCAACAATCGTGGGGCGATCTATTTCTCCGCCCATCTTGCCAACTGGGAGCTGGTGCCGGCGGCAGCGGCGATGGTCGGCGTGCCGGCCACCATCCTCTTCCGCGCGCCTCTCAGCGAGGATATCGCGGCGGGCCTTGGCCGGCTGCGCGCGACGCCGCTCCATCGCTTCGTCGATTCCGATCGGGGCGCGGCCTTCGACCTCGCCACCGCGCTCGAACGAGGCGAGCATATCGGGGTGATGATGGACCTCAAATGGCCGGGCGTGACGCTGCCCTTCCTCGGTCGGCCGGCGAGCAACAACCCGATCGTCGGGCGCCTCGCGCGGCGCTTCGACGTGCCGATCTACGGCGTGCGGGTGGTGCGCCGGCCGAGCAGCCATTTCCTCCTCGAGGTCACGGAGCCCCTCGATCTGCCGCGCGACGGCGAGGGGTGGGTCGATGCCGATGGCGCAACGGCGGCCGTCAACGCGGTGATCGAGGGCTGGGTGCGCGAAAGGCCGGAGGACTGGTTCTGGGTCTACGACCGCTGGCGGTCGGCGGAGGCCAAGCCGTCGCGTCGCCGGCGCGGAGCGCGCGCGTGAGTGAGACCGGCGAGACCGCTTCGCCCGGCACCGGAAAGCCAGTGCCGCAGCGGCCGCTGCGGCGCCGCCGGTCCTCGGCGCGCATCGTCCGGTGGGCGGGCTGGGCGGCGATGAAGCTCCGGCTGATCTGGCTTCCGGTATGGCTGGCGCGGGCGCTCGGGCCGATGAACACGGCCAAGTTCGCGAGCCATCTGGCGCGGCGCTGGGGGCCGTTCTTCAAGGAGCAGAAGATCGCGCTCGCCAACGTCAAAGCCGCGTTCCCGGAGAAGAGCGAGGCCGAGGTCAAGGCGATCGTCAACGGTATGTGGGACAATCTCGGCCGGCTCGGCGCCGAGGCCTTCCACATCAAGTGGGTGACCGCGTTCGACGAGAAGACCGGGGAGCGGACCCGGATCACCGGCACGGGGCGCGAGATCATCCTGGCGCTCAAGGAGAAGAAACAGAGCGCGATCATCTTCTCCGCCCACCTCGCTAACTGGGAACTGGTGCCGACGATCGGGGCGAGCGGGGTCGGCGTGAAGTCGACGATCCTCTACCGGAGCGCCAGCTCGGATCGCGCCAACGAGGTGCTGGCGCCGATCCGCGGCGGCGACTCGCACAAGCTCATCAGTTCCAAGCGCGGGGCGACCTGGAACCTCGCCGACGCCTTCGAGCGGGGGGAGACGATCGGGCTGATGATGGACCAGCGGGCCGGCGACGGCATCCCGGTGCCGTTCTTCGGCCGGCCGGCGATGACCAACCCGATCCTGGCGCGGCTGGCGCGGGTGTTCAACGTGCCGGTTCACGGGGTGCGGGTGATCCGCCTCCCCGACAGCCGCTTCCACGTCGAGGTGACGCCGGAGATCGAGCTGCCACGCGACAAACGCGGGCGCGTCGACGTCGAGAAGGCCACCGCCAAGATCAACGAGGTGATCGAGGGCTGGGTGCGCGAGCATCCCGAGCAGTGGCTGTGGGTGCACGACCGGTGGAAGATGCCGCCGCGGCGGGCGGAGGTGCGACCCGAAGCGGCGCCGAGCACCGAGTCGACCTGATCGGTCCGTCGGGACCTGCAATGGTCTCGAGTCTGTCGCCCGCGAGACCGCTTCTCCTCCCCCTGAAGGGGGAGGAGAAGCGGTTGCGGCGGATCAGTGCCGGAAGTGGCGGGTGCCGGTGAAGACCATCGCGATGCCGGCCTTGTCGGCGGCGGCGATGACGTCGTCGTCGCGCATCGAGCCGCCGGGCTGGATCACGGCGGTGGCGCCTGCGGCTACCGCAGCCTCGAGGCCGTCGGGGAAGGGGAAGAAGGCGTCGGAGGCGACGACCGAGCCGATGGCGAGCGACTGCTTGAGGCCGGCGGTGCCAGCTGCCTCGGCGGCCTTGCGGGCGGCGGTGATGGACGAGTCG
>CAYOET010000058.1:0-4039 GCA_964402985.1 uncultured Bauldia sp.
GGGGCGCGGGAGGCCGGCGGCGGCGATCAGGAAGAGGCCCGAGAGAAGCGTAGGCTGGCGCTCGGCAAGGCGGATGCCGACGCGGCAGCCGTTGGAATGGCCGACCCACAGCACCGGCTTCGGCGGCAGCGAGCGGAGGAACGTCGCGGCGTGGTCGGCATACTCGGCCGTCCCCCAGGGCTCGGGCGGCGCGGGAGAGGCGCCGAAGCCGGGGAGGTCGAGGAGGTAGTGATCGAAGCCGGCAAGCCCTTCGGCGATCGGGGCGAAGGCCGCGCCGGAGTGGCCCCAGCCATGCGCCCAGACGATCGCCAGCGGCCCGTCGCCAATGCGGCGGACGTGCATCGGGCCAAGCTCGTGCCGGCCGGGGTCGGTGGTGGGGGCGGGCGGCAAGGTCGCGCCGGGGCGGGGTGAGGTGCTCAAGTGGGCGGACTTATCCTTGCCATCGTTCGCTTGTGTCAATCGAAACGGCGGCCGGAAGCGGCGAGAATCGCTATAAGACCGCCTCGCAATTGAATCGCGGTTTTCCGCGAGGCGCGAGCGGGTTGGGGTGAAAGAATGGCGAAAGTCCGAGTGGCGGTGTTCTGCGGCGGCCGTTCGCCAGAGCATGACGTCTCCATCGTCACCGGCATCCAGGTCCTCCGCGCCATAGACCGCGAGCGCTACGAGCCGTTCCTGGTTTACGTTTCGATCAGCGGGGAATGGTTCATCGGCGACAAGCTCACCGAGCATGCGACGTACCTCCCCAACGCGCAGGTCCGCGAGCAGTTGACCGCCGTCGATCTCCAGGCCGGCGGCCTCCTGCAGCCGCGCGGCGGCGGGGGCGGGCTGTTCGGGAAGAAGAAGCCGGCGATCGCATTCGACGTCGCGATGCAGGCGTTCCACGGGCTGGTCGGCGAGGACGGCGGGTTCCAGGGGACGATGGAGATGGCGGGCGTCCCCTATACCGGGTTGCGGCTCCTCGGCTCGGCGGTCGCCATGGACAAGGCGGTGACCAAGCGGATGCTCGGCGATACCGGCGTGCCGATGCTGCCGTTTTTCGAGATCAAGCGGCGGGCGGTGCCGAGCGAGCTGCCGGCGGGGTTCAGCTTCCCGGTGATCGTGAAGCCGGCGCGGCTCGGCAGCTCGATCGGGGTCGCCAAGGCGACCAGCATGGCCGAGGTCACCGCCGCGGCGCAGACGATCTTCCTCTACGACCACAAGGCGATCGTCGAGCCGTTCGTTTCCAACCTCGTCGAGTACAACGTCGCGGTGCGGCGGGACGGGGAAGGGGTCGTCACCTCGGCGATCGAGCAGCCGCGGACGAGCGCCGAGCTTCTCGATTTCCGCGAGAAGTACACGCGGGGCGGGGGCAGCAAGGGCGGCAAGGGCGGCACCAAGGAGATCGGGACGGTCAGCGAGGGGATGCTGGCGATGACCCGGATCATCAATCCGGACCTGCCGGCGGAGACCTCGGCGAAGATCCGCGAGTGGGCGAAGACGGTCTATCGGCGGCTGGAGGGCTCGGGCGCGCCGCGGCTCGACTTCGTGTCGAACAAGGCGACCGGGGAGATCTGGTTCAACGAGATCAATCCGTGTCCCGGGTCGTTCGGGTTCTTCCTGTGGCAGGCGGCGGAGAAGCCGCTTCTGTTCACCGAGCTGACGACGCACCTCCTCGAGGAGGCGGTGCAGCTGCATCGCGAAGGGCAGCTCCCGGCCGATCCGGTGCCGGCAGAGGCGCGCTTGTTCGGGCGGGGGACGTAGCGCTTTGAAGCCGCGCGTTGGCAGTGCGGCAAAGCTCTTGCTATATTCTCCTTCGATCCCATCTCAGGGTCGCTTGGATGGTTACGATGACCGAACAAATCAAGGGAAATTGGCACACTGTCTCTAGATCCGCTCGCTCCGGGGAGTACCGGATCGTGGTCAAGCGCGATTCGACTTCCGCACCCCTGAGTTCAAAGGCAAAGGCAGAGAAGGTCGGTAGGGCCCTCTCCTTGGCCAGCAAGAGCACAGGGACGTTCGAGCCAAAGAATGCCTCAGACTGATCGTGAGGTCTTCGAGTATTTCACCGCGGACGCCAGTAGCTCGAAAGAAATCGACTATCTAGCCTACGCGATTTTCGCACACGAGAAGAACGAGTGGCTGAAGCACTTCGCCAAAAAGAACGCAGCCGAGGCGAAGCCCGCCGACATCGACCGTTGGATATCCAATCTCACCGATAGCCAACTGAACGGAATGATCAATGCTGCGGTCGAGTTCTTCGACCAGGCAGCGCGTGCCTATTTGGCCGAAGACCTCGATGCGGCAGCTGAGGATGCGCTCAAATCCGCAATCCTCACGGAGGTTAAGGCAGCCTCGGCGTTCTGGAAGCAACTCGCCATGGCATTGGTGACGGCGCTTCTCGCGCCCATCATTCTTGGCGGCGTGATCTTTCTACTGCTCTTCTTTTCAGATCGAATGCCTACTGCCTCCACTGTCTTCCAGGGGTTGCAGCCAGGGCAGGCGCAACCACAGACACCGTAGCCGTCTCGTCCGATTCTTGCTTGCCAGATCGGCAACCGTTTCCCCACACGGAAGATTCTCATGACTTCGCCAGACATCGTCATCGCCGCGGCGGCGCGTACGCCGGTCGGCTCGTTCAATGGTGCGTTCGCGAGCGTGCCCGCGCATGAACTCGGCGCCGTCGCGATCAAGGCGGCGCTCGAACGGGCCAAGGTCAGCGGCGGAGAGGTCAACGAGGTGATCCTCGGGCAGGTGCTGACCGCTGCGCAAGGGCAGAATCCGGCGCGGCAGGCGTCGATCCATGCGGGGCTGTCGCGCGAGACGACGGCGTGGGGGCTCAACCAGGTCTGCGGGTCCGGGCTGCGGGCGGTCGCGCTCGGCATGCAGCAGATCGCGACGGGCGATGCGAGCGTGGTGATCGCGGGCGGGCAGGAGAGCATGTCGCTGGCGCCGCACGCCGCGCATCTCCGCGCCGGCGTGAAGATGGGCGACTATTCGTTCATAGACACGATGATCCGCGACGGCCTCTGGGACGCCTTCAACGGCTACCACATGGGCAACACCGCCGAGAACGTCGCGCGCGAGTTCCAGATCACGCGGGTCGAGCAGGACGAGTTCGCGGTGCGCTCGCAGAACAAGGCGGAAGCGGCTCAGAAGGCTGGGCATTTCCGCGACGAGATCGCGCCGGTCACGATCAAGGGCAAGAAGGGCGACACGATCGTCGACGCCGACGAGTACATCCGCGCGGGCGCAACGATGGAGGCGGCGGCCAAGCTTCGGCCGGCGTTCGTGAAGGACGGGACGGTCACGGCGGCGAACGCCTCCGGCATCAACGACGGGGCGGCGGTGACGGTGCTGATGAGCGCCGAGGACGCGGCCAAGCGCGGGATCGAGCCGCTGGCGCGGATCGTGTCGTGGGCGACCGCCGGCGTCGATCCGGCGATGATGGGAACGGGGCCGATCCCGGCCTCGCGGAAGGCGCTCGACCGGGCCGGCTGGCGGGTCGAGGACCTCGACCTCATCGAGGCGAACGAGGCCTTCGCCGCGCAGGCCTGCGCGGTCAACAAGGCGATGGGCTGGGACCCGGCACGCGTCAACGTCAATGGCGGGGCGATCGCGATCGGGCACCCGATCGGGGCCTCGGGCGCGCGGGTGCTGGTGACGCTTCTCTTCGAGATGAAGCGGCGCGGGGCCAAGCGCGGCCTCGCCACGCTGTGCATCGGCGGCGGCATGGGCGTCGCGATGTGCGTGGAGCGATAGGCATGGCGCGGGTAGCAGTCGTCACCGGCGGGACGCGCGGGATCGGGGCGGGAATCGCCAAGACGCTTCAGGGCGCCGGGTTCAGCGTCGCGGTGACCTATGTCGGGCCGGGCAAGGGGCCGGATGCCTTCCAGGCCGAGACCGGGATCAAGGCCTATCGCTGGGACGCGGCCGATCCGCCAGCGTGCGAGGAGGGGCTGAAGAAGGTCGCGGCCGAGCTCGGGCCGGTCGATGTGCTGGTCAACAACGCCGGCATCGTGCGCGACGGGTTCTTCCACAAGATGGACTGGGCGAGCTGGTC
>CAYOET010000059.1:0-19734 GCA_964402985.1 uncultured Bauldia sp.
TAGCCTCTCGGCGAGACGCTCAATTTCAGCCTCGGATGCTGCTGGCTTTGACGCCGCCGAGCGCCGAGCCTAAAACCTCGCGCATCCCGTGGTCCTTTTGAGCCGGCCGGCTTGCAGCCACGTAAAACAAGTCGCTAAAAGGCCGGAGCGGAATGACCCCGCCCGGCCCCTGTCACGGCCGGGTTTTTTGTTGCTGGAGGGTCCCAATGACCGACACCAAACGCCCCGATAGGGATCGCGCCGATCGGGATCGCCCCCATCGGGATGGCCCCGCTTGGCAGCCCGACACCGAGCTCGTCCATGGCGGCGTCCTGCGCTCCCAGTTCGGCGAGACCGCGGAGGCGATCTTCCTCACCCAGGGCTACGTCTATCCGAGCGCGGAGGCCGCCGAGGCGCGCTTCACCGGCGAGGACCCCGGCTTCATCTACTCGCGCTACGCCAACCCGACGGTGGCGATGTTCGAGGAGCGCATCCGCCTCCTCGAGGGCGCAGAGGCCGCGCGCGGCACCGCCTCCGGCATGGCCGCGGTGGCGACCGCCCTCATGAGCATCGTCTCGGCCGGCGATCACATCGTCGCCGCGAAGGCGCTCTTCGGCTCGTGCCTCTACATCATCGAGGAGCTGCTGCCGCGCTTCGGCGTCGCCTACACGCTGGTCGACGGCAAGGACCTCGACGCGTGGCGGAAGGCGATGCGGAAGACCACCAAGGCGGTCTTCCTCGAGACCCCGACCAACCCGACGCTCGAAATCGTCGACATCGCCGCCGTCGCCAAGATAGCGCACGAATTCGGCGCCCTCGTCGTCGTCGACAACGTCTTCGCGACCCCGCTCCTCCAGCGCCCGCTGAGACTCGGCGCCGACATCGTCGTCTACTCCGCGACCAAGCACATCGACGGCCAGGGCCGCTGTCTCGGCGGCGTGGTGCTCGGCAGCGCGGAGTTCATCGACAGGGCGCACACCTTCCTCAAGCACACCGGCCCGAGCCTCAGCCCGTTCAACGCCTGGGTTCTCCTCAAGGGCCTCGAGACCCTGCCGCTCCGCGTCGAGCGCCAGAGCCAGAGCGCGGCCCGCCTCGCCGACTTGATTGCCGCCCACCCGAAGGTGACGCGCGCGCTCTATCCCGGCCGGAAGGACCATCCGCAGCACGACCTCGCCATACGCCAGATGGGCTCAGGCTCGACGATGATCGCCTTCGAGGTCAAGGGCGGCAAGCCCGGCGCCTTCAAGGTCGCCAACGCCCTTCGCCTCATCAAGATCTCGAACAATCTCGGCGACGCGAAAAGCCTCATCACGCACCCCGCGACCACCACCCACCAGCGCCTTCCGCCCGAGGTGCGTGCTTCGCTGGGGATCGGCGAGAGCATGCTCCGCCTCTCCGTCGGCATCGAGCACATCGACGACCTCCTCGCCGATCTCGGCCAGGCATTGGACGCGGCGTAGCGAGCGAATAGCGAATAGCGAATAGCGAATAGCGAATAGGTTTGTCTCGCCTCGCTATTCGCCACTCACTATTCGCTACTCGCTCTAATTCGGCCTCGACCCCGGCTGCATCGGCCACGGGATGCAGCCATACGGCCGCTCGCGATATTGCGGGAAGAGCTCGCAGTTCCAGTTGATCGTCTCGCGGTTGAGTTCGGCGTTCTTCCCGTAGCTGAACACCTGGTCGATCGTGTTCTGCCGCGACATCGGCAGACCGAGCGGGGCCTTCCGCGGATGGTCCCACATCCCCACGATGCAGATCGGCTTCTCGGCGCACACCTGGCGGGCGAGGGTGAGATACTCGTCCGGCCCGGAGACGTTGGGCGGGTTGATCACCACGGCGAAGAAATCGCGGCCGAGATCGGTGGTCGTGTAGATCGGCCCGTTGGGGTTGCCCCGCGGCACCTGGCGCTCCGGAATCTTCTGCTCGCAGCCTGCCAGGAAAAGAATCAGCAACGCCGCCCCGAGCGAAACAAATCGCATCGGCCGCCTCCACAAATTGGGCAACGCCTCCCTGAAGCCGGCGCTCGCTGCCTCTTCGCGCCAACGGGTCGGAAGGAAGCACGGACGCGCCCGGTGGGCAACGGGCATCCGACAACCGGCATTGGGCATCGGGCACCCGGCATCCGGCATCCGGCAACCAGGCCGGCCTGCAATCTGCGGATCGCGAATCTCCCGATGCCGGTTGCCTGATGCCCGCTGCCGGATACCCCTTGCCCGCTCAGGCAGCGCTCGCTAATCGGAGCCGGCCATTCGGCCTCAAGGGTTCGGCATGTACCAGGCGACGACGCGCGACATCCGGGTGAAGGTCGAGCCCAGCTTCCTCGAGGAGGAGTCCAACCCCGAGGAGAACCGCTATTTCTGGGCCTATACGATCGAGGTCAGCAATCTCGGCCTCGACACCGTCCAGCTGCGCTCGCGCTACTGGCGCATCACCGACGCAAGCGGCAAGGTCGAGGAGGTGCGCGGCCCCGGCGTGGTCGGCAAGCAGCCGACGCTCAAGCCCGGCGAGACCTTCACCTACACCAGCGGCTGCCCGCTGACGACGCCCTCCGGCATCATGGTCGGCACCTACCACATGCAGTCGACCGGCACCGGCGAGATGTTCATCGTCGAGATCCCGGCCTTCTCCCTCGACCGCCCCGGCACACGGCGCGTGGTGAACTAGAGCGCCAGGTCGGCAGTCGGCAGGTCGGCAGTCGGAAAGAAAATCGTCTTCTTCCGACTGCCTATCTGGCTACTGCCGACTGCCCATTTCCGTCGGGTCGAACCGGTAGTCCTTGCCGCAGAACTCGCATTTGACCGAGATCACGCCGTCCTCGGTGGAGGCGGAAATCTCCTCGGCCGAGAAGGTGCGCAGCATCCCTTCGATGCGCTCGCGCGAGCACGAGCATTTGCTCTCGACGCCCGCGGCGTCGAACACCCGCACCCCGCGCTCGTGGAAGAGCCGGTAGAGCAGCCGGTCGACCGGGATCGCCGGGTCGAGGAGCTCGTGGTCCTCGATCGTGGCGACCAGCGAGCGCGCCTCGACCCACGCGTCGTCCTCGGCGAAGGCCGCCGTGTCGGCATCCTTCGGCCCGTCGCCGCCGGGAAGGTCCGGCAGGCGCATCCGCTCCGGCGCCGCCGGCAGGAACTGGGCGATCAGCCCCCCCGCGCGCCAGCTCCGGCGCAGCGATCCACCCTGCGGCCGGCTCATCATCTCGGCCACGGCGAGGCGCACCCGCGTCGGGATCTGCTCCGACTGAGCAAAATAGCTGTGCGCCGCCTCTTCCAGCTTGCCGCGGTCGAGCGCCACCACGCCCTGGTAGCGCGAGGTATGCGCTCCCTGGTCGATGGTCATCGCCAAAATCCCCTGGCCAAGGAGCTTCTCGCTCGAATCCTCGCCCGCCGCCGTCGCCTCCGCGACCGCGTCACGCTTGAACCCGGCATAGGCGCGAAGGTGCCCGGCGGTGCGATAGTCGACCACCAGGAGATGCACCGGCCCGTCGGTCTGGGCCTGCAGGATGAACTGCCCGTCGAACTTCAGCGACGAGCCGAGGAGCACGGTCAGCACGACCGCCTCCGCGAGGAGGCGCGAGACCGGCGGCGGATAGTCGTGCCGGCCGAGGATGTCGTCGAGGGCCGGCCCCATCTGAATGGCGCGGCCACGGATATCGAGCGCGTCGACCTGGAACGGCCGAACGGCATCGTCACGCACAGCGTTGGGCATTCCCAAATTCTGATCCATGCGGCCCTATATGGGCGCGGACTCGCCCAGACACCAGGCGAGGATGCCCTTCTGGGCGTGGAGCCGGTTCTCGGCCTCGTCGAACACCACTGACCACGGCCCGTCGATCACCGCCGCCTCGACCTCCTCGCCGCGATGGGCGGGCAGGCAATGCATGAACAGCGCATCGGCCCGCGCCCGGCGCATCAGCCGCTCGGTCACCCGGTAGGGCGTAAGGAGGTTGTGCCGGCGCTGGCCGTCGGTGTCGCCCATCGACACCCAGGTGTCGGTCACCACGCAATCCGCCTCCTCGACCGCGGATTCCGGATCGGTGGTGACCTGGATATCGCCGCCGAGATCGCGATTCCGAGCGACGATTTCGGGCTTCGGCTGCAGCTCGGGCGGAGCCGCCACTGACAGGTGGAAGCGGAAGCGCGAGGAGGCTTCCATCCACGAATAGAGCACGTTGTTCGAGTCGCCCGTCCAGG
Organism: uncultured Bauldia sp.; assembly: GCA_964402985.1. GTDB lineage: Bacteria > Pseudomonadota > Alphaproteobacteria > Rhizobiales > Kaistiaceae > JADYYB01. The sequence goes on from CAYOET010000059.1 coordinate 4,173, forward strand.
CGACGCGGCGCCCGGCAATGGAACCCTTCTTCTCCTCGAAGGTGAAGATGTCGGCCATCACCTGGCACGGATGCGAGCGCTTGGTCAGCCCGTTGATCACCGGCACGGTGGCGTGCCGCGCCAGCTCCACGAGCATCGAATGATCGAGCGTGCGGATCATGATCGCGTCGCAGTAGCGCGACAGCACCTTGGCCGTATCGGCGATCGTCTCGCCGCGTCCGAGCTGCATCTCCGCGCCGGTGAGCATCAGCGTCTCGCCGCCGAGCTGCCGCATCCCGACGTCGAACGAGACGCGGGTGCGGGTCGAGGGGCTGTCGAACACCATCACCAGCACGCGGCCGGCGAGCGGCTTGTCCGCGCGCGGCGCGAGGCGCGAGCGGCCGAGTTCGGCCTTCATCCGGTGGCCGTCGGCGAGGATGCCCTTGAGTGTGTTGCCGTCGAACTCGGCAAGGTCGAGGAAGTGACGCACCATGACTTAACTCAGGCTTGCGCTCCTTCCGCCGCCTCCGCTGGAACGGGGTCCAGCGTGGAGAGGGCGGCGTCGAGCCGCGTGATTGCCTCCTCGATTTCCGCCTCTCCGACGATGAGAGGCGGCAGCAGCCGCACCACGTTTTCGCCGGCGCCGGCGGCAAGGAGCCCGCACTCCCTCATTGCGCCCACGATCGTCGCCACCGGCTTAACGCCGTGAATACCGAGCAGAAGCCCGTCGCCTCGCACCTGGTCGACAACGCCCGGGTGTGAGTCGACCACCGAAGCGAGGCGCTGCTTGAGGATGAGGCCCATCCGCCGGACGTTCTCCATGAACCCTTCGGCAAGGATGACGTCGAGCATCGCGTTGCCGACCGCCATCGCCAGCGGATTGCCGCCGAAGGTCGAGCCGTGCGTGCCGGGCGTCATGCCCGAGGCCGCCTCGTTGGTGGCGAGGCACGCGCCAACCGGGAAGCCGCCGCCGAGGCCCTTGGCAGTGGCAAGGATGTCCGGCTCGATGCCCGACCATTCGTAGGCGAAGAAGCGCCCGGTGCGGCCCATCCCGCTCTGCACCTCGTCGAGGAGGAGGAGGATGCCGTGCTCGTCGCAGAGCTTGCGGAGCGCGCGCATGAAGCTGGGCTCGACGAGGCGCACGCCGCCTTCGCCCTGGATCGGCTCGATGAGGATGCCCGCGGTTTCGGGACCGATCGCTTCCTTCACCGCCTTGAGGTCGCCGAGCGCGACCTGGTCGAAGCCGTCGAGCGCCGGCCCGAAGCCTTCGAGGTATTTCGCGTTACCCGTCGCGGCGAGCGTCGCTATCGTCCGCCCGTGGAAGGCGCCCGTGAAGGTGATGATGCGATTGCGCTGCGGATTGCCCTTCACGAAGTGATAGCGCCGCGTCGTCTTGATCAGGCACTCGATCGCCTCGGCGCCGGAGTTGCAGAAGAACACGCGATCGGCGAACGAGGCGGCGACCAGCCGCTCGGCGAGCCGCTCCTGCGCCGGAATGCGGAAGAGGTTCGAGACGTGCCAGAGCTTGCTGGCCTGCTCGGTCAGCGCGCCGACCAGAGCCGGGTGCGCGTGACCGAGCGTCGTCACCGCGATGCCGCCGGCAAAATCGAGATACGCGCGGCCGTCGGTATCGAACAGCCAGGCGCCCTCGCCCCTCTCGAAGGCGACGGGCGCCCGGGCGAAAGTGTCGTAGAGGGCAGACCGGCTCATTCCTGCTCCGCGGTCAAGTAACCGCGCCTTTAAAACTAAAAAGTGCCGCCGAACGGGGCAGCACCTGTGGACAGTCCGTATAGCACGAGGCTGAACGCGGCGGCAATTCAGCGCTTTTTAACGAGTGTTGCGAAGCGGACTCACGAGCGTGGAAAACGAGGGTGATTCACCGCCCGAATCGCGTGGACTCTTGTCAGCGAGTCAACGCGTAAGATAAATTTTCCGTTGTCGACCACGACATTTGCGGCGGACCGAATCTCCAAGTAGCGCGAGTTAGCCGTCTCCGGGCTTCGTACCCCTGGAGACGAACGAGATCGGATTCCGGGCACGCCACGGAAGGGGCACAAGGCGGTGATGACCTGGACAGATGAACGTGTCGAGCTGTTGAAGAAACTCTGGTCGGAAGGCCTGAGTGCAAGTCAGATTGCCAACGAGCTCGGCGGCGTTACGAGAAATGCAGTAATCGGCAAGGTGCATCGGCTCTCCCTCTCGGGACGGGCCAAACCGGCCGGCAGCAGCGTGCCGAGGCCACGGCGCGTTCGTCAGGCTGGACCCACGCGCAGCTCGTCGATGCGGATGCTTACCCAGGGCAACGTAGCCCTGAAGATGCGGGCCGAGACCATGCCCGAACCGCGGCGGATCCCGCTCGAGGAGATCGTCGTACCGATCGCCCTTCGCGCGTCGATCCTCACCCTCTCCGACACGACCTGCAAATGGCCGATCGGCGAACCGGGCACCGACGACTTCCACTTCTGCGGCCACAACCCGCGCGGCGGCTCGCCGTATTGCGAGTACCACTCGCGGGTCGCCTATCAGACCGTGGACCGCCGCCGCGAGCGCCGCGTCGCCGGTTAGTTGCAGGTTAGTTAGGCACGAGTCTTCTGAGCTGGCTTACCTCTAACCTCCCCCTCGAGGGGGAGGTTGGATGTCCTCGCTCAAATCACCCGAATCCCAAGATCGCTTCCCCGGCGAAAGCCGGGGCCCATGCGACGGCTCCGCTAGCCCGACCGTGGATGGATCAAGCGGGAGGTTCAACGCGATCGCGTGGCTAATCCCGCCGGAAGATCACGCCTGCGAGCCATCCGATGAGGAGCGCCAGCACCACCGCCGCCGCCCCGTAGAGTAGCGGTTGGCGCTGCGCCGCGACGAACAGGAGCTGCTCGAAGCCGGTCTTCGACACGGTCAGCGTGCCCCCGGCCTCGTTCACCAGCGCCCCGGCCCGGAAGAGATAGACGCGCGCCTCGAACTCCCCGATCGGGATATGCGCGGGGAGTACGAAATTGGTCTGAAAGACGCTCGCCCCGACCCGGATCACCGCCGGCGCCGCCTCGACATAGAGCCCGTCCTCCGCTTTGAGGCGCCGGAAGGCGAGGGCGAAATCGAAAGCGGTCCCCGGGTCGAGAGCCTCGGCCGGCTCGATGGCGATGTTGTCCATGCCGAGTTCGAGCTGTCGCAGTGTCTCGAGGTCCGCGATCTCGCCAAGCGGGCGCGTGCTGTGCGCCGCGTAGAAGGCGGGAAGGTCGCGGAGCGTCGCCGAGGCGCGGTTCACCCACACGCCGAGGAAGTGCTCCTTCCGCCGCGTCACCACATCCTGGTCCGGGCCCTTGAGCACGACCACGACGTCGTAGTCGCCGGCGAGCGGCCCCGCCCCGGCGTCCGGCTCGATCGCCCCGAACACCGCGACGGAGTCGCCCGTGAAGTTCGAGGCGATCTGCACCTCGGAGGTCGAGAGCGTGACGATCAGCGTCTCGCCGTGCGCCGCGCCGCCGATTGCCAGCGCGGCCACCAGCGCGAGCCACGCCCGCCTCACAGCCCCACCCCGCTCACCACCGTCTGCGTGTAGGGCTCGTCCGGCGCGCGCACGAGGTCGACCAGGAACCGGCCGCATACCGCGAGCACGAGGATGGCGAGAATGGCGCGGAGCTGCTCGCCGCGCACCTTTTGCCCGGCCCGCGCCCCGAACTGTGCGCCGACCACCCCGCCGATCATCAGGATGATCGCAAGGATCGCGTCGACCGAGTGGTTGGTGACCGAGTGGAGCACCGCCGCCACCGACATCGTCGCCACGATGTAGAGGAGCGAGATGCCGACGACGAGGCTCGCCGGCACGCGGAGGATGTAGATCAGCGCCGGCACCATGATGAACCCGCCGCCGATCCCCATCAGCGTGCCGATGAACCCGATGATGGCCCCGATCAGCATCACCGGAATGGCGCTGATATAGAGCTTGGACTGCTTGAACCGGATCTTGAGCGGCAAGCGCTGCGCCCAGCTGTGCTGCCCCGGCCGCTTGAGCTGCGCGGGCTTGCCGCGCCGCGCGTCGATGATCGCGCGGACCGACTCGGTCAGCATCAGCCCGCCGACCACGCCGAGAAGGATCACGTAGGCGAACGAGATGATGAGGTCGAGATAACCCGCGTCCTCGAGCGCGCTGAACACCGCCACGCCGAAAATCGAGCCGATGATCCCGGAGAGCAGCAGGAACAGCGCGAGCTTGGCTTCGATCGCGCGCCGCCGCCAATAGGTCAGCGCCGCCGACCATGACGAGGCGACGATTTGCGTCGTCGCCGTCGCGATCGCCACCGCCGGCGGGATGCCCGAGAAGATCAGGAGCGGGGTGAGGAGGAACCCTCCGCCGACCCCGAACAGCCCCGACAGGAAGCCTACCGCGCCGCCCATCGCGAGTATGAGCAGCATGTTCACCGAAATCTCGGCGATGGGCAGGTAGATCTGCACGGAAGCGTGCTTGGGGCTCGAAAATCAGAGGTCCCGGCCGATAAAGCGCGTCGGCCGGGACCCTGTCAACGCGTGGAACGAGAACTGGTTTAGATCGTCTGCGCCGAGAGCGAGGCGAGCAATCCATTGTCGATGACGCCGGTGACCGGTAGGCCTGCAGCGCGCTGATAGTCGCGCACCGCGGCGCGCGTCTTGGCGCCGATGATGCCGTCCGGCGTGCCGAGATCGTAGCCGCGCCCGGCGAGAAGCGTCTGCACGGCGCGAACGACGTCGGTGCCCTGCGTTGCGGCAGCCGGCGTCGCCGCCGCGGTCGCCCAATTCGGATCGGCGGAGGGCGGCGAATTGGCGGTGGCGAGCGGCGGGGTGACCCGCCACGCCTGCACCGCCGCGCGCGCCTGCGCCAGCTGGTCGGGCGTCATCATGTTGGCGACCACTTCGCGGCGGTCGGCGGCTTCGTTGTCGCCGGCAATGGCGGCGAGCGCGAACCATTTGTACGACTGCACGAGGTCCTGCGCCCGGCCGAGGCCGCGCGCGAAGATGACGCCGAGATTGAACTGGCTGTCCGACACGCCGCTCTCCGCGGCGCGCAGGAACCACTCGGTGGCGGTGGCGATGTCCGGGTCCGCGCCGACGCCCTCGGCGACGAGGACCGCGAGATTGTGCATCGCCTGCACGTTGCCTTCCTCGGCGGCCTTCTCGTACCAGCCCTTGGCGATGGTGCGATCGAGCGGGACGCCCTGCCCGCGCTCGTAGAGGCTGCCGACGCGGTACTGCGCGACCGCGATGCCGCCGGTGGCAGCCTTCTCGTACCAGACAGCGGCCTCGGCGAGGTCGATCGCCGTGCCGCGCCCATCGGCGAAGCGGTCGGCGAGCTCGAACTGAGCGAACGGATCGCCGGCATTGGCGGCCGCCATCAGCCGGGTCATCCCCGAGCCGTCCGTCGCAGCTGGCAACGCCGCCGCGGCCGCCGGTGTTTCGGCAGCGACCGGCGCAACGGCGGCCGTCATCGTGGTGTCGATCGCCGCCGTCACCGGAACGAGTGGCATGGGCGGAGGAGGGGCCGCTGCCGGAGCGGGAGCCGCCGCAACGACCGGTGCAGCCGCCATCGCGTCCGTTGGCGCTGCCGCGATATCCGGCTGCGTCGCGAGGGGCGCGGGCTCGAAGCCCTCCGTGATGACCGGCGGGAGTGAGACCACTGCCTGCTGCACCCCGAATTCCGGCGCGGCGAAGGCCAGCGCGCTCGGGTCGACCGCGGGCGTGGCGCTGTCCGGCGTGGCCGTCGCCGACGGCGCCGGGGCGGTCGCAACATTGATCGTCGGCAGCTCGGCGGCGGGCGCCGTCGGCGCGACCTCAGGCTCGATCGCGATCCCGGCAGTCGCGGACGGATCGATCTCCGGCGCAGGCGTGGCGATCGCGACCGGCGCCGTAGCGAGCGCCGCGACCATCTCCGGTCCGGCGCCATCGGTGCGGTTGCTGATCTCCGGGTAGAGCCGCACCGCGGCGATCGTCAGCACCACCGCCGCGGCGGCCAGCACCAGCGGACGCCGGCGGCTCTTGAACACGCTGGCGATGCGCGACAGCGGCCCGCCGCCGGGCTTGGTCTCGGCGGCGTTCTTGAGCCGCATCGCAGCCGACTCGGCAGCGGCCGCCTGGGCGGCGCGCCGCGCGGCGGCGATGAAGTCCGCACGCCGGTCGCCGGCGCTCCCCGCGTCCTCGATGATCTCCGTCGACGGCGCGGCGTTCTGTTCGGAGAAGGCCGCCGACAGCGAGTCGCGCTCGGCGCTCAGCTCGGCGGCAATAGTCTGGAAGCGCGGATCGCCCTCGAGCGCCGAGAGGCGCCCGACCACGCGGTCGAGGGCGGCCTGCACGGAGTCGAGGTTTTCATTGGTCCGCTGGTCGGAGTTTTCCGCCGCGGCGCGGATCTCGCGAAGGTCGAGCGTCAGCGCCTCGACCAGCGCCGCGCTCTCGTCCGCTCCGGTGATTGGCGTCGCGATCGTCTGCACGGTCTCGCGGGCAGCCTTCTTGGCCGCCTCCACCGCTTCCGCCTGGCGCTGCTCGACGAGGGTCTGCAGCCGGCCGAGCGTCTCCTCCATCGCCCCGAACGCGTCGGGTGTGGCGACCGAGCCATTCAGCCGCTCGGAAAGGCTCTGGATGCGTGCTTCGAGCTGGCCGATCGCAGGATTGTTGGTCTCCGCCGCCTCGACGCGGGCGCGCAGCGCGCGGATCTGCAGGTCGAGCTCGGCCGGGGTCGGCCCGTCCGCGGTGCGCGGCTCGTCGAGCCGGGCGGTCAGCACCCGGAACTCGGCCTCGAGCTGCGCCACGGTGGTGGCTTCAGCCTCGGCGGTTTCGATCCGCGCGGCGAGCGCCCGGATTTCCGCCTCGAGCTTTTCGTTGCCCTCGTTGCGGGCCCGTCCGAAGGCCTCGCGGAGCGACTCGGCGAGCGTTTCGAGGCGCTGTCCGAGCTGGGCGACCGCGCTCGTCTCGGCGCGCCCCGCCTCGACCCGCTGGTTGAGCTGGCGCATCTCCGATTCGATGCGCAGCTCGGTGCCATTCTGCGTCGCGAAGGCCTGCTTCAGTTCATTGGAGAGAGTGTCGAGCCGGTCGCGGAGCTGCCGCACCCCCGGCGCTTCCGCCGGCTGCGTTTCGAGACGCGCCGTGAGCGCCCGAATCTGCGCTTCGAGCCTCTCGTGAGTGGTGGTCTGCGCCTCGGTCACCGACCGGCTCAGCGTCGCCGCTACCGCGTCGAGCCGCGCCTTGAGGTCGTCGAGCCCGGGCGTTCCCGCCGGCTGTGTGTCGAGACGCGCGGCCAGCTCGCGAATCTGTGCCTCGAGGCGCTGCGACGCGCCGCTCTGCACCTCGCTGAAAGCGACAGCGAGCCCCTCGGTCATGTCTTCGAGATGCTCGCGCAGCTCGGCGATCGCCGGATGCGCCGCCTGCGGGGCGTCCATCCGCACCGCCAGCGCCTTGATCTCGGTTTCGAGCTTGTTCTGCGAGCGCGCCTGCGCCTCGAGGAAGGCGTGCGTCATGCCGCGCGCCAGTTCCTCGAGCCGCTCGTCGATCTGCGAGATGAGCGGCGGCTGGTCCTCGCGCGCGTCGAGCCGCGCCGCGATCGCCCGGAATTCGCTTTCGATCTTGCGGTGGCTGCCGAGCTGGAACTCGCCGAGCGCCTGCTTGAGGCCTTCGATCTCCCCGGTGATCCCCGGAGCCGCCTTGGTCGCGGCCGCGGCATCGTCGAGCCGCTCGGCCACCATCTCCAGCCGGTCGAGGATCGCCTCGACGAGGTCGGCGCGCGGCATGGCGGCGAGCGCCTTGTCCATGCGGCCGGCGAGGCTCGACAGCGCGGCCTCGACCTTCTCGCTCGACTTGCCCTGGGTGATTGCGGTGCGCAGCTCGGCGAAGCCGGCGTCGATCCGCTCGCTCTCGGCCTTGTCCGGGCGGCGGGCGAGGCTCTCGCCGATATGCGTCACCGCCGAGGAGAGGCTCTCGATCTGGTCGCCGGCCGGCATGGCGCGGGCCAGCTCGTCGAGCCGCCCGATCACGTGCCGGTAGCCGACCTCGAGGCTCTGCAGGGTCGATTCGCGCGCGACCCCGTCGAGCGCGCTCCGCTGCTCCTCGAGCCGCTGGACCAGCGTCGCGAGCGCCGTGCGTCCGCCCGAGCCGTCCTGTTCGATGAGTTTCCCGATGCGCGCGATCTCGGTCTTGATCGCCTCGCCCTCGCCGCGCTGGCCCTGATGCTCGGTCTCCACGGCGCGCGCGAGCTGCGCGAGCTGCTCCTTGAGCATGGCGAGGCCACGGCTTTCGGCCGCCAACCCTTCGCGCATCGCGTCGGTGAGCGTGGCGACCTTCTTCCCGAGGTCGGCCTCGGGCAGGCGCAAGGCGAGGTTCGAGACCTCGCCCTTGAGTTCTGACACGCGCTCGCTGAGCGCCGCTTCGCGCGCCGGGGTGCTGCGGGCGCGTTCGATCACTTCCTGCCGGGCGGCGATCTCGGCGACCGCGGCGCGGAGCGTCGAATTGTCAGCGGCGGTCGAACGCCGGGCCAACGGCGGCTCGGGGTCGAACACCGGGGTGCCGAGCACCGGGGTGCCAAGCACCGGGCTGCGGACGATCGGCGCGGGGGCGGGCGCCCGCACCGGTTCGCGCGCGGCGATGCGCCCGGCCTCGGCCTCAAGGCCCTTGAGCGCATCGGCGATCATCTCGAGGGTCGGCGCGTCGGCGACGGCCGGGGCGGCGCGGCGTCCGCCGCGGGCGAAGGTTTCAGCAGGGGCCGGAGCAGCCGCGCGCTCGGCGGGCCGCTCGGCCCGCTCGTCGATCCGCTCGGCCATCTTGTCGACGGCCTGGGAGAGAGCGCGGATTTCCTCGGGGCCGACCTTCGGCTCGCTGCGCGAAGAGAGGCGGTCGATCCGCTCCTTGAGCCGCGACACCCGTTCCTGCGTCCAGCTCTCGCCGCCCGCCGGCCTCTCGTCGCGGCCATTGCCCTGCGCGGCCCGATCAGCGGCGAGCATGTCGTTGAGCCATTCGCCGAAAGGCTTACCGGCGCGCCGCGCCTTCTCTTCGAGGATCCTGCGCGTCTCCTCGCTGAGACCCGGAATGCTCGTCGGATCGCCAGAAATCATTGCACGGCCCCACTTCGCGGGGGCGAATCGGGTTGTGTGTGCCCCCGGCGCCTCCGGTGAATCGCCGGCTGCGTAGCGTCACATTTCGGTAAGCATGGTAAACGCGTGGTTAACGCCGGTTAACGAAACGCAACCTTTGCGTCGCAATCTGCATCCTCAGCGCCCGTCGCGCGCTGGAGGGCACTCGGCGTTTGGCCCAATCCCGTCACTTGCCGCCCCAGCCGCAGACCACCAACGATCAATTCACGATTGCGATCGTGAACCCGTCATAGCCCTTCACGCCGACCGTCTGGATGGTCGTGGCGGTGACCCGCGCCTCGCTTCTCAGCAATTCGTTAAGACGCCGGACGCCCAGCACGTTGGGGTCCTTGCTCCTGGCATCGGTGACCGCGCCGTCGCGGATCACGTTGTCGACCACGATCAGCGCCCCCTTCCGCGAGAGGTCGAGCGCCGCCGCGAAATAGGCCGGGATATTGGCCTTGTCCGCATCGATGAACGTGAAGTCGAACGGCCCGCCCGACTCCGCCGCAAGCTCGGCGAGCGTGTCGAGCGCCGCCCCGCGCCGAACCGCGATCCGGTCGGCGAGGCCGGCGCGCTCGAAATTCCTCTCCGCGACGTCGGCGTGCCGGGCGTCGAGTTCGAGCGTCACCACCCGTCCGCCCGGCCCGAGCGCCCGCGCCAGCCACATCGTGCTGTACCCGCCGAGCGTGCCGATCTCGAGGATGCGCTTCGCCTTCAGCGCACGCGCGAGGATGTGCAGCTGCATCCCTTGCGCCGGCGAGACCGCGATGCTTGGCAGTCCCGCGGCCGCGCTGGCCGCCACCGCTTCCTTGAGCGCCTGGTCCTCGATCCGCAGCGTCTCGACGATATACTCGTCCACCGCCGTCCAGGTTGCTTCGTTCATCCCCTTCGCTCCTCACCAACCCCAACCCGCTTCCCCGGCGAAAGCCGGGGCCCATCCGCACGATCCGCGGGACGCCGACGTTGCCGGAGTGGCGCCGCCGGTCTCGCCCGCTCGGCACCCGGGCGCGTCCCGGGCAACGTAGCATGGACCCCGGCTTTCGCCGGGGAGGCAGTTGGGGGATGAGGCCGCAAGCCGACGCCTCAATGCGCCGCTTCCCAGTTCCACGCGGCCCGCGCGTCGACCTGCAGCGGCACGGCGAGCTTCACGGCCGGCTCCGGCGCGTCCTCCATCACCCGCTTGATCACCGGCAGCACGGCGGGGATCTCGTCCTCGGGCGCCTCGAACACCAGCTCGTCATGCACCTGGAGGAGCATCCGCGTCGCCAGCCCGGCCGCCTCGAGCGCGTCCGGCATCCGCGCCATCGCGCGGCGGATAATGTCGGCCGCCGACCCCTGGATCGGCGCGTTGATCGACACCCGCTCGTTGAACGAGCGCTCGGCGACGTTGCGCGAATGGATCTGCGGGATGTGGATTTTTCGCCCGAACAGCGTCTTCACGTAGCTGTACTGCCGCGCGTACCCCTTGGACGCTTCCATGTAGTCGCGGATGCCGGGGAAGCGGACGAAATATTTGTCGATGTACTCCTTCGCCTCCTGCCGCCCGATGCTGAGCTGGTTGGCGAGCCCGAAGGCCGAGATGCCGTAGATGATCCCGAAATTGATCGCCTTGGCGCGGCGCCGGACATTGGGGTCCATCCCCTCGACCGGCACGCCGAACATCTCCGAGGCGGTCATCGCGTGGATGTCGAGCCCTTCGGCGAAGGCGTTGCGGAGCTGCGGGATGTCGGCGATGTGCGCCAGCACGCGGAGCTCGATCTGCGAATAGTCGGCCGAGATCAGCTTGGTCCCGGGCCGCGCGATGAACGCGCTCCGGATCTTCCGCCCCTCGTCGGTGCGGATCGGGATGTTCTGCAAATTGGGGTCCGACGAGGCGAGGCGCCCGGTGGTCGTCGAGGCCAGCGCGTAGGAGGTATGCACCCGCCCGGTCTCGGGATGGATGTATTCGGGGAGGCTGTCGGTGTAGGTCGATTTCAGCTTCGACACCTGCCGCCACTCGAGGATGCGCGCCGGCAGCTGGTGCCCCTCGGCGGCGAGGTCCTCGAGCATGTCGGAATCGGTCGACCACGCCCCGGTCTTGGTCTTTCGACCGCCGGGCAGCTGTAGTTTGCCGAACAGGATGTCGCCGAGCTGCTTGGGCGAGCCGATGTTGAACGGCTCGCCGGCCAGCTCGTTGATGTCGTCCTCGAGCCGCGCCATCGTCTGCCCGAACTCGCCCGAAAGCCGCGACAGGATCTGCCGGTCGACGAGGATGCCCGCCCGCTCCATGTCGGCGAGCACCGGCACCAGCGGCCGCTCCAGCGTCTCGTAGACGGTGACCATCGCCTCGGCCGGCATGCGCGGCCGCAGCCGCTGCCAGACGCGGAGGATGATGTCGATGTCCTCGGCCGAATGCGCCGCCGCCTTGTCGATCGGCAACCGGTCGAAGGTGACGCGGTTGCGCCCCGTGCCGGTGAGGTCGTCCATCGACTTCCGCGTATGCCCGAGCCAGGCGAGGCTGAGCTCGTCGATGCGGTTGGAGGCCCGGCTCCCGTCGAGCACATAGGCGATCAGCGCCGCGTCGTCGTAAGGCGCGACGCGGATGCCGTGCCGCGCGAGCAGCAGCCAGCTCGGCTTGAGGTCGTGCCCGACCTTGAGCACCGACGGGTCTTCCAGCACCGGCTTCAGGCGCTTGACCACCTCCGCCGCGCGCAGCTGGTTCGAGGCAACGCCGTCCGTAAGGAGATCGGCCGGCCCGCCCTCGACATGCGCCAGCGGGATATAGGCCGCGCGCCCCGGCCTGGTGGCGAGGCTGATCCCGCAAATGTCGGCGCGCATCGGATCGCCGGAGGTCGCGCGGGTGTCGATGGCGAGCAGCCCGCCCTCCATCGCCTCGGTCACCCACGCGTCGAGCCGGTCAAGCGTCCGGATCGTCTCGTAGGCGCTGGGATCGAAGGCGAGGCCGACGTCGCGCGCCGCCATCGCGGCCGCCAACGTCGCCGGTGGCCCGAGCTCCATGAGCGCACCGCCGTCGGCGCGTTCGAGAACGAAGCTCGACGGCTTCTGCGGGGCAGGGGGCTCGGGGAACAGCGCACCCTGCGACCCCGGCTTGGCGGCGGTCTCCGGCGGCAGCGGCGCAGGCGCCTGCACCGCGGCGCTGCTCGCGCGCGGCGCGCCCGTCGCCGAGAAGCGGACGCCCGGTACCGGCTTGAGGCTGGCGTCGGCCTCCACCGTGTCCGGATCGACGCCCGAGGCCTCGGCCACGCGCTTGGTCAGCGTCAGCAGCTCGAGCGCCTTGAAGAATCCGATCAGCCGCTTCGGGTCGCCCTCGGGCAGCTTCATGGCAGTCAGCGGCGTCTCGGTGGAGACGTTGGTGTCGAGCGTGACGAGGCGCTTCGAGATGCGCGCCTGGTCGGCAAAAGTGACGAGGCTCTCGCGCCGCTTCGGCTGCTTGATCTCACCCGCCCGCGCCAGCAGCGACTCGAGGTCGCCGAACTCGGCGAGGAGCTGCGCCGCGGTCTTCGGCCCGATCCCCGGTACGCCCGGCACGTTGTCCGAGGTGTCGCCGACCAGCGACTGAAGGTCGATGACCTTCTCCGGCGGCACGCCGAAATACTCGACCACGCCAGCGACATCGATGCGCCGCTCGGGCCGGTAGCCGGGCCGGCCGCGCGTGCCGGATTCGAAGTCGTAGAAATTGATGTGCGGGGACACGATCTGCATCATGTCCTTGTCCGCCGAGATGATGAGGACGTCCGCCCCCGCCGCGCCCGCCTGCGTGGCGTAGGTGGCGATGAGGTCGTCGGCCTCGAAACCCTGCTGCTCGATCGGCTCGAGCCCGAACGCCTTCACCGCCTCGCGCATCAGGCTGAACTGCGGCCGGAGATCGTCGGGCACTTCGCTCCGCGTGCCCTTGTAGTCGGCGTAGATCTCGTTCCGGAACGTCTTCTCGGCCTTGTCGAAAATGATGCCGAGATGGGTCGGCATCACCCCGACCGCGCCCTCGCGGATGAACTGGTAGAGCTTGTTGGCGAAGAGCCGAACCGCGCCCGTCGGCAGCCCGTCGGAGCGATAATTGTACCGCGCCTCCTGGTTGATCGACTGGAAATAGGCGCGAAAGACGAAGGACGACCCGTCGACCAGGAACACCTGGTCGCCTGGTCCCACGGGCTTGGTCGGGGCGGTCGGGCTGGGCACCGACCGAATATGCCCATCCGGCCCCGGGAGCGCCACCCGTTCCGCTCATTTCGCGGCGCGGTCCGCGCTCAGTCGAGATCCTTCGGCATCGCCGCCACCGCCTCGGCCGCCTCGACCTCGAGCGACTGCACCGCGAGGCGGCTCTCCCACACCAGCAGCAGCGCGGCGTTGACGAACGCGGCGAACCCGACCAGCCCCACGACGCCCGCTCCCACCACCACCGCGTCGAGCACCGCGCCGAGCGCGCTGAACTCCGCCACCACGGCGCCGCTGATCGACAGGAGCGTCGCCAGCGAGAACATCGCTGCAGCCAGATAAAGCCGCGACATCGCCTTGGCGATCAGCCCGACCCGCTTCTGCACCACGCGCAGCTCGCGCCCGGTCGACTCGGCCGCGCGGAGCGATCCGCTGGTGGTGAGGAGCGCCGCGAGCACCCGCGAACGGTCGATCGCCCGCCAGAACCGGCTCGACGTGCTGCCCAGGAAGAGCGCGGTGGCGTTGGTCAGGAACGCCGGACCGGTCACATAGGAGAGAACGATGAACGGATTGCTGGCCAGCGACAGGTCGTCCACGGGAGCCCCCGAAAGCCCGACTCGGGCGCGACGATCATAGTGTCCGCTTCCGTGCGGCAGTAGGCCCCCACGGCGCGCCCGCGCCTATGACGGAACAGGTACCCTTGCCGCCGAGTTTGCTTTCACCCACCTAAGTCCGGTCCAAGGAGTCTCCGATGAAGACGAACGCCTCCTCCCGCGAAGCCCGCGTACCGTCTGTCGACGACACCGCCGCCGCCGCCCGCTCGGCGATCGACGCCTCGGAGCTCCCGCCGCTCAACATCTCGACCGAGAAGGTCTGCTACATCGTCCTCAACGAGCGCCGCTACGCGGTGAAGGACGTCGACACCGAGCTCGACTCCGGCGGCAACGCCTCCGACGACGGGATGATCGGCGTCCTCGAGGAGAGCCGCCGCGACCCCGTCCGCCAGGAGCTGGTGAGCTTCATCCACGGCCTCAACGTCGACGAGCAGCTCGACCTCGTTACGCTCGCCTGGGTCGGCCGCGGCGACGGCGGCCTGGAGGACTGGCACCGTCTCAGGGCGCTCGCCGGCCAGGAGCACAACAGCCGCGTCGCCACCTACCTTCTCGGCATGCCGCTCCTCGCCGACTATCTCGAGGAAGCGCTAGCCCTCTTCGGCGGCTCCTGCGCCGAGTTCGAAGCCGACCACCTCTAGGGCGCCGTCGCCGCGGCGGCACACGCCCTTAACCTCCCCCTTGCGGGGAGGTCGAAGGTCCGAGGGCTTTGCCCGAGCAGCTTCGGGAGGGGGTAGCGGACGAAGTCCGCGTTCTGTCCTCAACCGTCGCTCACCCCCTCCCGAAAACGCTTCGCGTTTTCGACCTCCCCGCAAGGGGGAGGTTAAGGAGCGCGTTCCACCATATTCGTCACGGCGCGCTCGCCGCGCGACGGGGGTCGAGGAGCCCGAGCCGCTCGCGCCGCGTCCAGCGAAAGGTCATGAGGCCCGCCACCACGGCGAGGCCGGTCGCGAGCCCGGTCCACACCCCCGCGCCCTGCCAACCGACCGGGAAGGCGAGCGCAAAGCCGAGCGGGAAGGCGACGCCCCAGTAGCCGATCGCGGCGAGGATCATCGGCACGCGCGCATCCTGAAGGCCGCGTAGCATGCCGGCGGCCACCGCCTGCGCGCCGTCGAACACCTGGAAGAACCCGGCGAAGGCGAGGAAGGTGACCGCATAGCCGATCACCACCGCGTTCTCCGGCGCGCGGAGGTCGAGGAACGCGCCGACCAGGAGATAGGGCGCGAACAGCATCACCAGCGCCATGCAGCTCATGAAGCCGACGCCGAGCGCGAACGCGGTCCACCCCGCGCGCCGCACGCCCTCGCGGTTGCCGCCGCCGAAGGCGAGCCCGACGCGCACCGTAGCCGCCTGGCCGAGCCCCATCGGCACCATGAAGCTGACCGAGGCGATCTGCAGCGCGATCTGGTGCGCGGCCAGCATGTCGGCCCCGAACCGTCCGACGAGCAGCGCCGCGACGTTGAACACGCCGACCTCGAAGAGGAGCGTGGCGGCGATCGGCAGGCCGAGTGCCCACAGCGCGCGGAGCCGCGCCCAGTCGGCCCGCCACCACCGCCCGAAGAGGTGGTAGCGGCGGAACCTCCGGTCGATGCTCACCACCGCGGCAAGGCCGAGGAAGACGACGGTCGTCGCGATTGTCGTGCCAATGCCCGCGCCGGCGAGCCCAAGCGCCGGGAAGCCGAGCTTGCCGAACATCAGGCACCACACGAGGAGCGCGTTGACCACGATCCCGACCACGCC
>CAYOET010000060.1:0-5306 GCA_964402985.1 uncultured Bauldia sp.
CTTGCCGTGAACCCGCGATGCTCCCCGTCGGGACCCACCGCGGTCGCAATAACCACTCCCGACGGAAAGCTGGCCAGGGCGGCTTTGAAAGAAGAAAGATCCAACATTTTCAATTCCGTAGGAGCTTAACACTCGCCTCGATTTGTCCTTGGTTGCAGGAAGCAGGCCACCCGACCGACATCGCGGCCGAACGCTTCGCCACGGTCGTCCGACGCGGCGGTCCACACGGGAGGCGCCAGTGGTCCGGGGAAATAGTCATTGGAAGGGCGCTGGACCCCTGTGGCAGGCAGCTCCCCCTTTGGCGAGGCGGGCGGCCGCCGCCCCTCGGCGGGCTCGCCAGAGGCATCTGGCCCCTTCCTCCGGAAGCCTATCGCGACGTCCGCGGCCGCACGGGCATTCTCACCATGTCTGCCGTTGCACCCCGGCGACTCCAGTATCGATCAGCCGGGTTAGGCGAGCGACCCCGAGCCGCCGGCCGGGCCGCTTCGAGGTGGTGAAGCTCGTGAGCTTCCTCAGCCTCCACCGCCACAATGCCGACTGCGTGCCGACGTCGTGCGCGACCTCTGATGTCCGGGCCGCGAGGACCTCAATCTCGGCCATCCCGCTAGTTGAGGAGCCAGACGCCGGCAGCTAAGGCGGTCGCGAAGCTGACCCAGGCAAGGTAAGGCGCGAAGGCAAGGCCGGCGAGACGATCGATGCGGCCGAAGGCGACCAGCGTCGCGAAGACGAGCACGACGAGCGGGACGATGCCCACAAGCCCGGCGAGCGGGCTGCGCAGGCCGAAGAACAGGAATGACCACGCCAGGTTCAGCGCCAGCTGCAGGAAGAACAGCGTCAACGCGACCCGGATGTCGTGGCGGTCACGCTGCAGCCAGACCCGCCATGCCGCGAAGGCCATGACGCCGTAGAGCGTGCCCCAGACCGGGCCGAACAGCCAGTTGGGTGGGGCAAAGGCCGGCTTGGCGAGGCCCGCGTACCAGACCGGAATCGCCGGCATGGTCACCGACGAGCCGAGCCCGGCGACGCCGTAGCAGAGCGCGAGGAGGAGGACGAGCGCGAGGAGCGAACCGGGGCTGTTCCAGCGGGCGGCGGCGGGCCAACCCGAGCGGGCGGCGAGGGTCGTATTCATGGGCTGCGTACTCCGTCGGCGGCCGCGACGCCTGCGGCTGAGGCTTTGCGCTATAACGGCCGTAACGGCGCCAGAGTTTCGTAGCGGCGGCGACGGACTTCATTCCTTACCAGCCGGCGGGCCGGTGGAGGACGCGGCGGGTGCGCGCGATAGACCCACGCCGCTCCTCCTTTCAGCGCGGGAAGACGGGACCCTTGGACCAGGCATGTACGGGCTGATCGGGAAGATAGTCGCGGCGCCGGGGAAGCGGGACGAGCTGCTCGGGCTCCTTCTCGGCGCGAGCGGCGCGATGCCGGGGTGCCACCTCTACGTGGTGGCCACCGACCCGACCGACGCCAACGCGATCTGGATCACCGAGGCGTGGGAGAACGAGGCGGCGCACAGGGCCTCGCTGCAGATCCCGGCGGTGCAGGCGACGATCGCCAAGGCGCGGCCGCTGATCGCCGGGTTCGGCGAGCGCTTCGTGACCTCGCCGGTGGGCGGGATCGGGCTCGCCGGGACGGTGCCGACCGGCGCGGACAACGACGACCTTCCGGAGGAAGCGGCCGACATCCGGATCGACAGCGCCGCCACCCCCGTCATCGACCTCCCGATCGCGGCGCAGACGAACCGCGACCGTGAAAGCCTCGCGAGCGCGCTGCGGCGCCTCGCCGCGGAGGATCCGACCTTCCGCGCGAGGACTGACGAGGAGACGGGACGCACCATCCTTTCGGGGACGGGAGAGCTCCACCTCGATGCCATCGTCGCGAGGCTGCGCGGGGAGTTCGGAATTTCGGCCGATATCGGGCAGCCGCAGGTGGCGTATCGCGAGACGATCACCAGGCCGGCGGAGATCGACTACACCCACAAGAAGCAGTCAGGTGGCCAGGGACAGTTTGCGCGCGTGAAGCTGCGGCTGGAGCCGGCGCCGCGAGGCGCGGGCTTCTCGTTCGCCGACGCGTGCGGCGGGCTCCTCGCACCCGAGTATGTCGTGGGGCTGGACCGGGGCGTGCGGGCCGTTCTCGGCAGCGGCGTGAAGGCCGGCTTCCCGGTCGTTGACGTCCGGGTGGCGGTGACGGACGGCGCATTTCACGACGCCGATTCCTCGGCGCTCGCCTTCGAGATCGCTGGTCGCGCCGCGATTCGCGAAGGGATCGCCAAGGCGGACCCGATCCTCCTCGAGCCGATCATGCGGATCAGAGTCGACGCGCCCGCGGAGTTCCGGGAATCGGTGATTGCCGATCTCCACACCCGCCGGGGCGAGATCGCAGCAATTGGCGACGGCGTGGAGGGAACGGTGCCGATGCAAAATCTGTTCGGCTATGTCAGCCAGCTGCGCGGCATGACCCGAGGCGAAGGCCGTTTGACGCTGACCTTCGAGCGCTATGACCCCCTGCCCCTCCATCCGGAGGGGGGAGACGATCATCCCTTCCGCCCGTCGAGGCGAATGCGCGCCTAGCGCCGCCGGGCGTGCGCTGGGTTTTGACAGTCGTTCGCGGCTGCCTGCGGAGTTGCACGCTTTGGCTTGGTTGAAGGCCGTCGGCTCGCGCACGCAATTGTCAGCGGCGGGGCCGGTTGGCGGCTTGCGGCGGTTTTCCGACGAGCGTAACGTCCGCTGGTCAGTTTCGTTGACCAACGGCCGACAGGACTGGCGGGGCGTCGGGAGCGCCTTCGGGAGGAGTGTTCGTGAAAGCGTGGAACTCACTGCGGGCGGCGGCGCCCGCGTTGTGCCTGTTGCTGGCGTGGAGCCTGCCGGCGGCGGCCCATCCGCACGTGTTCATCGACGCGATCGTCGAGGTGATCTTCGACGACGAGGGCCGCATGGAAGCGGTGCACGAGGTCTGGCTCCTCGACTACGATTACGGCGACGTCCTCAAGACCGAGGCCGACAAGCTCGGCAACAATGACGGGCGCGGGACGGCCGACGAGCTGCCGCTTCTCCTGCCGAACGGCAAGCTCGCGTGGATGGAGCAGTTCAACTATTTCACGCGCGTCACGTTTGCCGGGCGGGTGGTCGAACACCTGGCTCCCGAGTCGATCGATGTGCGCCTCGAACGGAGCCGCATCGCGATCGAGTTCACCGTACCGCTCGCCGAGCCCTTGCCGGTGACCGGCGACGCTGGCGTCGACGTGTTCGACGGCGAGTATTATTACGACTTCGAGTTCGCGGCGAACCCGGTTCGCTCGGTCGGGCTGCCGACGCCGTGCGGGATCAGCCGGCGGACGCAAGCCAATATCGACCCGATGGCGGTGATGCTGCTGCGCCGTCTCGGCCTTACGGCGGACCCCGCGATCCTCAATGATCCGGCGGCCGGCTACGCCGTGAGGCTCGCCGTGACGTGCGCGGCGGCTTGATGATCGTCGCACGGACTGTAATATTATAACGTACGGTCGGCTGCCGGGAGCGGCCGCCCCTTTGGTCGGATCCGTGGCACAGGACGGAGGACTCCATGGCTTTCATACGTAGTTCAGCGGCATTGGCAGCGATCGTCGGCCTGGTGGTCGGGACGGTGCCGGCGTCGGCGGCACCCGTCGAGCTGACATGGTCCGACCTCATCCCGGAGTCGGCGCGGACGGGCGCCGAGGTCAACGTCCTCACCGGCGTGGTCCAGCACGCGCAGGTCAGCCAGGCGCCCGAAGCCGCCGCGGGCGACGCGCCGGTCTCGATCGAGAGCGTGATGGGCATCTCCTCCCCGGTCGCCTACCGCACCGACCTTGCCGGCGCCGAGGTCAGGATCGAGGGCTACCTCCTGCCGCTCGAGCTCGACGGGGCGAAGGTCACCAACTTCCTCCTCGTGCCGTTCGTGGGGGCGTGCATCCACGTGCCGCCGCCACCCGCCAACCAGCTGGTGCTCGTCGACTTCCCGTCGGGCTTCAACTCGAGCGGCTTGTGGCAGCCGGTGGCGGTGACCGGGACGCTGCAGCTGAGCGGGGTATCCACTGACCTCGCCGAGATCGGGTACTCGATCACCGCGACAGCGGTCGACGGGATCTGAACGCCGCACGTCTGCCTGGAGGTCCAACCGGGCAGCCGGCGCGTTCGGGTCCGGGCGTTGACCGTCGCCTCGGGGGGCCTAAGTTAGGCAGGCGACAAGCCTTGCCTACCAGCTCTTCTAGCCCAGGAGGTTTCATGCGCTCGCTTCGCCTGCTCCCGTTTATCGCGATGGTCCTGGCCGCACCGGCCGCGGCTCAAGCTCCCCCTGCCGGGGGAGGTGGAGGCGGCGGGGGCCCACCCGCTCCTCCCTTCACGCTGATGACCGACGCCTTCGAGGAAGGTGAGACGATCCCCATCCGCTTCACCCAGGCCGGAGAGGGAGTGCTGCCCGGCGAGGGCACGTCGCCGGCGCTGAGCTGGATCAACCCGCCGGCCGGCACGGTCAGCTACGTGCTCCACTTCCACGATCTCGAGGTCGTGCGCATGCGCACCACCGAGGACCAGATCCACTGGCTGGTGTGGAACATTCCGGTATCGACCACCGGCCTTCCCGAGGGCGTGCCGCCCGGAGCGTTCGCCGACGGCAGCCGCCAGATCAGCGCCACCGGAGACCGCTATCGCGGGCCGGGCGCCGGCGCGGCGGGCAATCCGCACCACTACACGTTCGAGCTCCTCGCGCTCGACATCGCGCTCGATATTCCTCCGGGGGAAGACGCGTTCGCGACGCGGCGGACGATCTGGGAGGCGATCCAGGGGCACGTCCTGGGAAGGACGATCTATATCGGCACCTTCAAGCGGCCGAACTGACCGTCAGGGAACCAGTCGGCCCGGCCCGAGTTTTCGCCTCAGTTCAACATCGGGAGATGACCATGGGTCGTGCACTTGGACTGTGGCTGCTGGGCGTACCGGTCTTCGTGATCGTGCTCATCGCACTGTTCACTAGTTTCATCTGATCATTTCGAAGTAGTTCGGCGACGGCCCGCGCGAGCGCAAGCTCCGCGGGCCGCTGGCGCTCAGGAACGCTCCCTATTTCGCCGCGATGGTGTCGACGATCGCAAGACCGTCGCCGAAGGCGGGAGACGTCGACGCCTTCAGGAGGGAGACCTTGCTCCGGCTCTGAATAGCCTCGACAAGAAAAGCCTTGACGTATCGAGCGGCGGCGGAGCGGCCTCCACGGCGTCACGCGCCGCCGCGCCGACGGGGGGGTGTGCGCCGGCACCTCCTCCTTTCGTCTCGTATTGGCGGGAGATCGTCGCGAGCGAG
>CAYOET010000061.1:0-12565 GCA_964402985.1 uncultured Bauldia sp.
AATTGCTTCGACACGTTCTGCTTGGCGGAGTGGTTCGGGATCAGCCTTCTCAAACCGGATCACGAGCCGCTCGCAATGCGCTTCGCGTCCCCTCATATTTCCGACAAGTTCTCGCCGCCAGACCATTTCGAGGAGTCTGACCACGGGCTGAAGATCGTCTCGACGGCGCTGGCCACGCTGATCTGCCACAAGCACGCGAACTACCCAGTCGGCGATCACGCGATCCTCGTCGGCGAGGTCGAGTCGGTGCGGCTGGGCGATGGCGACCACGCCATGTTGCGTTACCGGCGCGGGTTCCATCAGGTCGGCACGAACCACGCGACGGCGCGCTAAGGACGGCGCCGTGTCTGATCCCAAAGCCGCGCCTCCCGTCTTCGACCCGAGGAACTTCTGGCGGGCGGTCGGCCAGCGTGCCGTGGGCGCCGCAGTGGTGACGACGGCCGACGCCGAGGGGCCGGCGGGGTTTTTTGCGTTGTCGGCGACCCATCTCTCGGCGGACCCGCCACTCTTGATGGTGTCCATCGACGCGCGGACCTCGGCCCTCGCCAAGCTTCGCAAGGCGGGGAATTTCGCGATCAGCTATTTGCCTGATGACGCTGGCGACCTCGTCGATATCTTCACCGGCAAGACCGCTCTACAGGGTGCCGACCGGTTCGAGCCGGGCCGCTGGACGCGGCTCACTACCGGTGCGCCGGCGCTCGTCAACGCGGTCGGCGCGTTCGACTGCGTGCTTGAGGAGACGATCGATCGCAACGCGGCGACGATCGCGATCGGACGACTGGTGGATTTTGCGTCCCAGCCCGATCGCCAGCCGCTGATCAGCTTCCGCGGTCGTTTCCGCGGCTTCGCCCCCATCCCCTGATCGAGACGCCTCCGCGGCCGAGACGACTATTCCGCCGGGGCAACCCGCGCGCGGTGCCCAGACACCTCCTGGCCGACGTCGCCGCGCAGAGCCCAGAAGAGCGGCGCCGACAAGAGGCTGAGGCAGCCAAGCGTCAAGAACGGCCAGAAGAAATCGTCGGCTCCGATCTCCCCTCCGGGACCTACCTGGAACTGCAGCGCGAGCGCCGCCGCGCTGATCCCCAGGCTCATCGAGGTCTGCTGAAGCACGCTGGTCAACGTCGAGGCCTGTCCGAGCCGTTGGGTCGGCACGTCGACGAAGCCGAGAATCTGGGTCGTGGTCAGCTGCAGGGCCCGGAAGAAGCCGGCGAACAGTAGGATCGCGTAGATGATGGGGAGCGCCAGGCCTGGGTAAAAGAGTCCCGGGACGGCGACGACGACGGCCGTGATAGCGCTATTTACGATCGCCACGCGGCGAAAGCCGAACTGGCGGATGAGCCGGGTCGAGACGGTCTTGAGACCGATCGCTCCAGCGGCGCCGACGAAGGTCACCGCGCCCGACTCGAACGGCGTCATGCCGAACCCGTATTGCAGCATCAGAGGGAGGAGAAAGGGTGTCCCGCCCACGCCGAGGCGGGCCAGCGCGCCGCCGAGGAGACCTATGCGCAGGCTCGGAATCTGAAAGAGGGTCAGGTCGATGATCGCGTTCTTGCGGCCGCGACTGTAGAGCGCGTAGCTGACCAGAAGAATGGCGCCGCCGGCGATCACCGTCACGACCTGGGTCGTCTCTAGGATGCCGACGCCGAGCGCGGTCGAGCCGGTCACGAAGGCGAAAATGCCGAGTCCGATCAGCGCGAAGCCGAGAACGTCGAAGGGGCGACGGGTCTCGCCGCGAATGTCAGGGATATAGATCGTCGCCAGAACGAGGCCGAGCACAGCGATCGGGACGTTGATCCAAAAGATCCAGCGCCAGTCGAAATAGGTGGTGATGAAGCCGCCGACGAGCGGGCCGACCAAGGGCCCGATCAGCGCCGGTATGGTCATCCACGCCATGGCGCCGACCAGCTCCCGCTTGGGCACCGAGCGCAGGACGATGAGGCGGCCGACCGGGACCATCATCGCGCCGCCGATGCCCTGGACGATGCGGCAGGCGACGATCTCGACGAGATTGCCGGCGAAGCCGCATCCGATCGAGCCGAGCGCGAAGATGATGATGGCGATGCGGAAGATGTGCCGCGCACCGAAACGGTCGGCGAGCCACCCGGACGCCGGTAGCCAAACCGCGAGCGCTAGGATGTAGGAGGTCAAAGCGAGCTTGAGCTCGATGGGATTCTCGTCGAGCGAGCGCGCGATGGCAGGCAGCGAGGTTGCCAGCACGGTCGAGTCGAGGTTCTGCATGAACAGCGCGCTCGCCACGATGAGCGGCAGGGTCAGCCCCTTGCGACTCTGTGGATCGGCGGGTTGGCCCGGCGCTGCCGAATTGGGGATGGCGATGTCGAGAGGCGGGGCGGCTGCCGCGACGCCTCCGTCGCGGAGGGGGAAAGGGTTGTCGTGGGCCAATGGATTTCCGAGCGTCTCGCGAGCACAGCGCCGACGCCTTCCGGCGGCGGCCATGACTTGCTCGGGAGTCTGTTGACGAGCGCGGGATGAATGGCAGGAAGCGTGCCATTTACGCGCCGCGCGGACAGAGCCCACTCGATCGGAGCGAGCCGGGCGGCAGTCGGCGCAGAAGTGCCACTCCGCCGGCATTCCGCGCCCTCGACTGGAGGCAGATCTTTGCGCCCATAAAGCGCTGACTTAAGCCCCTTTGAGTCAAACTCTGTGCGCTGTTTCGAAAATCGCTCAGTGCCGTTGTGGGTGGTTCCGAGTCTGCTCGGACCTACCCTGGCATGGGGGTTGCAGCAATTTTGCCAAACTGCCTCCGTGCACCTCCCCGAGCGGCAACACAAACGGGACGCAGGGGCCATTCGGACCCAACCAAAATGCCCTCACCGACCGCATTCAAGCACAAGATGGTCACTCCCTCCGACCCGCACCTCGACCTCCGGGTCCTGTCCCAGTTCCTGGTCGTCGCCGACACGCTCAACATGACGATGGCGGCGAGACGCATGGGCGTGTCGACGCCGGCGGTCTCGCAGATCGTCCTCCGTCTCGAAAACCAGCTCGGGACCCTTCTCTTCGAGCGCAACCCGCATGGCCTTCGCCTGACCCCCGCCGGTCAGTTCCTGCGCGAGCGCGTGCGCCGGGTGATCGAATGGGAGACTGCGACCGTCGAGGACCTTGCCGGCTATCAGGATCAGCTCCTCCCCAGGCTGCGCATCAGCATGGTCGAGCCGATGGCGATCCACCTCATGACGACCATCGTCGGTCAGCTTGCGCCGCTGGTCGGCGAACTGACGGTAGAGGTCGGCCACACCGTGACGTTTGTGCGGGAGTTCGTGAAGGACGAGCTCGACCTCATCATCTCGAACGAGGAACTCGCCGACATCCCGCGGCTGGAGCGGCACCTTCTCTGTACGCAGGGGATGGTGGCGCTGGTGCCAGGCAACGTGCCGCTCGACCGCCGCCATCCGAGCCAGCTGGCGGAGGATCTTCCGCTCGTCCGCTTCAAGTCGGGAACGCGTGTCGATCAGGAGGTCGAAGAATATCTGCACCGCATGGGTATCGGCACGCACCGCCGCATCTCGTGCGCCTCGCCGGCACCCATGGCCCAGCTGGTCGAGAGCGGCCAGGCGTGGACGATCGCCCCGCCCCTGGCGATGAGCTGGCTGGCGCGAAGTCTGCCGTCGATCGCTTGGGTACCCCTGCCCGAGCCGACGCCGACCCGGGATATCCACCTTATTTGCGGCGAGGGGCGCTTCCTCGACCTGCCCAAGATCCTTGCCGAACGGAGCCGGCAGGCCTTGGCCCGCCAGGTGCACTCGTGGCGCGACACGCCGCTCGAACCGTGTATCGGGGTCGTGCGGATCCACCGCCACGGCTGAGTGAGGTAGAGGGCTGAGTGAGGTAGAGCCCCGCCGATCCCTCGGCGGGGCTTTGTTCAGCCGGCCATCAGCAGCTGCTCAGGCTCAGCCGCGGCTGCCTCGCCGCGGCGACGCACGAAGTTCGCCATGGCGATCTGGATGCGGTCGTTGACCGGGGTCGGGATGCCGTAGAGGCGGCCTAGAAGTACGATCTCGCCGTTGAGGTAGTCGGTCTCGACCGTGCCGAGGCCGCGCTTGATACTCTGCCAAGTGGATCCGCCAGGCCGCTTGTGGCCCTCGATCGCAACCTGTTTCTGGCTGTTCCGGCCGGGACGGGTATTCCACTCTTCCTGGCCGACCACGCTCAGCCCGGCAGCGGCGAAGCACTCATAGGCCTCTGCCACGGCTCGCGAGCGGATGAGATCGAGGGTGGCGTCCTCGCCGACCTCGGCGCCGCGGCCATAGAAGGCCTCGAGGGCGTTGCGGAGATTGCGCACCAGCTTGGCCCGCTTCCAAGCCATGACGTCCTCGCGTACGCCCGCGATGAACCCGCTATCATTGAGATCGGCGGCGACCTTCTCGTCGACTGCGTCGGAGCCCCTCGGATACTTCCCGATCTCGAGGATGCCGGTGACCGGCGAGCCCCAGGCCGTCACCTGGCCGGGCTCGAGATGGGTCGCCGAGAGCATCACGGCTACGCCATGGACGTGCCGGAAGAGCCGCAACGCGTGCGGCTCGTTGCCGATCCCGTTCTGCATGCAGAACAGCGGGAGGATGTCGCCGGCAACGGTGTCGCCGACCGGCTGAACTGCAAGCGAGGCGATGAGCGGCGCAGAGTCCTGCGATTTAACGCAGAGCATCAGCACGTCGTCCGCACGGAGCGAAAGATCCTGCACCGCCTCCACGACGGGGAGCTTTACCGTGATCACCCGCCCGGGGATGGTGACCTGGAGGCCGTCAGCCCGCATCGCGGCCGCGTGAGCGCCGCGCGCCACCAGAACCACGTCCTTGCCCGTCTCCGCGAGCCTGGCGCCGATCGCTGCCCCGATGGCTCCCGCGCCGACGATTATGTACCGCATGCCGTCCTCATTGTTTGTGCGTGGTATTTGCGATCTGGGTGGAGCGCCCGTGGCAGGCCGCGGGCGATGAGCGACTATCTCGGGATTGCCGACTCCGCGGCGAACTCGGCCTTCACCGCGGCAAGGAGCTCCTTATCCATGATGAGGTCGATGGCGGTCATCGCCAAAGTCTTCGCCGCGTTCTCCAGCGCCGCCTGAGCCGCCGGACCCTTGGCCGCGTCGTGGAACTGGTGCGAGTGCGGCGGCACGTCGGTCATCGCGATCTGCGGCTGGATGGTCGGCACGAACCAGCTGACATTGCTGGTGTCGCCACCCCAGGCGCCCGACAGCTCGTCGCGTGGCCGGGTCTTCATGCCGAGCGCATTCATGTTGCGATCCGCGGCCACCGACATCGTATAGTTGCTGAGGAGCGGACGGTTGCGGGGGCCCTCGCGCCATTTCCGCTCGAGCCGCGTCCCGGTCATCGTCTGTGCGCCGACGATGCACGCGTCGATGCGTGGAATGACGTCGTCGAGCGTGGAATTGAGATTGGCGCGCACGGTCAGCCGCGCCGACGTGTGGTCGGGGATGACGTTGGCCCGTTCGCCGCCCTTGGTGATCATGTAGTGGATGCGGACGTCGGAGGGGATCTGCTGGCGTAGATAGGCGATGCCGTTGAAAGCCAACATCATCGCGTCGAGGGCGTTGATGCCCCATTCCGGACGGGCAGCTCCGTGTGCGGCCTGGCCGAAATATTCGAAATTCACGCCGGTTCCGACCAAGGCCCGCGAATGCGCGATGTTGTCCTTACCCGGATAGATCAGCATCATCGCGTCGATGCCCTCGAAGAAGCCTTCGCGATGGAGGATGTTCTTTCCACCGCCGCCTTCCTCGCCTGGCGTTCCGAGCGAGATCACCTCGCCGCCGATCTCGTCGATGACCGACGCAAGCCCGATGGCGGCACCGATACTGGCCGGGCCGCCGACATTGTGGCCGCAGCTATGGCCGTAGGGCTCCATGCCATCGAACTCGCTGAGAAAGGCGATGGTCGGGCCGGGCTTCTTGGACTTGATGCGGCCGCGGAAGGCGGTCTTGAGCGAGCCGAGCCCCTCCTCGACATCGAAGCCGGCACCCTTGAGGACGTCGCACAGCCAGCGCTGGGCTTTGAACTCCTTGAAGAAATACTCGACGTTGTCGTGGATGTTCTCGCTGGCCTCGATGAGGGTCGGCAGGGCCGAGTCGATGGCCGCGTGGGCGACCGCCTTGTAGGTGCCGGCGTCCGGGGGAACGATCTTGTTCACGCGTGGTGCTCCATCCAGTGTTTGGCGATGTCGATGCGGCGCGCGAACCACACGTCCGGAAACGACTTGGCGTATTTGATAAAATCGTAGAGCGCCTTGGCGCGCCCGGGATGACCGACGACCCGCATGTGCAGGCCGATATTCATCATCTTTGGGGAGGTCGCGCCCTCCTTGTAGAGGCGGTCGAAATTGTAACGGAGATGCTCTTCGAACTGGTTGGGCGGGCCGAACGCACCCGAGCCGAAGCGGGAGTCGTTGTTGACGAGCGAGTATGGGATGACGAGGTGCTTCTTCTCGCCGACCATCTCCCAGTACGGAAGGTCGTCGTTGTAGGCGTCGGAGTCGTAGAGAAAGCCGCCCTCCTCGACGACCAGCTCGCGGGTGTTCACGCTCGGGCGGCCGCGGCAGTACCAGCCGAGCGGGCGCTGGCCGGTGGTCTCCTCGATCGATTTGATGGCGCGCTTGATATGGTCGCGCTCCTGCTCGCGGGTGAGAAGGGCGACGTCCTCCCAGCGCCAGCCGTGGGACATCACGTCATGGCCGCGGCCCCGCATCGCGGCGGCGGCCTTGCGGTTGCGTTCGAGGGCGACGCCACAGGCGTAGAAGGTGCATTTGACGTCGAGCTCATCGAAGATGCTCATCAGGCGCCAATAGCCGGTGCGCGAGCCGTACTCGTACATCGACTCCATCGCGAGATCGCGCTTGCGGGGCGGGAATGACCCCTCGGGCGGGAGTTCGCCGAGACCGCGCTCGTTGGTGTCGTCGCCGTCGGCGACGGCGAGTTCAGAGCCTTCCTCGTAGTTGACGACAAGCGCGATGGCGACGCGGGCGCCGCCCGGCCAAACCACCTTGGGCGGCTCGCCACCATAGCCGATGAGATCGCGCGGCGGGCCGGAACTATCGGGTTCGATCGACTGGTCCATGACGCGGTCCTCCTAGGACTGGAAGCTCACCGGCAGACTGTCGGCGTGGTGCGCCATCCAGTGCTTGGCGATGTCGATGCGCCGCGCGAACCAGACGTCCGGAAACGACTTGGCGTATTTGATGAAGTCGTAGAGGGCCTTGGCGCGCGCCGGATGACCGATCGCCCGCATGTGCAGGCCGATATTCATCATCTTCGGGACCGTCGCGCCCTCCTTGTAGAGGCGGTCGAAATTGTAGCGGAGATGCTCTTCGAACTGGTTGGGGGGACCGAACGCGCCGGATCCGAAACGCCCGTCGTTGTTGATGAGCGAGTACGGGACGACGAGGTGCTTCTTCTCGCCGACCATCGTCCAGTACGGCAGGTCGTCGTTGTAGGCGTCGGAGTCGTAGAGGAAGCCACCTTCCTCGGCGACCAGTTCGCGAGTGTTCACACTGGGCCGGCCGCGGCAGTACCAGCCGAGCGGGCGTTCGCCTGTGGTCTCCTCGATCGACTTGATGGCGCGCTTGATGTGGTCGCGCTCCTGCTCGCGAGTGAGGAGGGCGACATCCTCCCAGCGCCAGCCGTGTGACATCACGTCGTGACCACGCTTGCGCATCTCGCCGGCGGCCTTGCGGTTGCGCTCGAGGGCGACGCCGCAGGCGTAGAAGGTGCACTTGACGTCGAGCTCGTCGAAGATGCTGAGGAGCCGCCAGTAGCCGCTGCGCGCGCCGTACTCGTACATCGACTCGATGGCGAGATCGCGTTTGCCTGGCGGCGAGTGCTTCGGCCCGGTGTCGGGTCCACTCCCCTCGTTGGTCTGGTCCCCGTCGCCGACCGAGAGCTCCGAGCCCTCCTCGTAGTTGACGACCAACGCGATGGCGATGCGCGCGCCACCCGGCCAGGTGACCTTGGGCGGCTTGCCGCCATACCCGACCATGTCGCGAGGCGGGCCGAAGCTGTCCGGTTCGATTGCGAGATCCATGGAGCCCTCCCCTAATGCTGGTGGTGGTGCGGTTCGGCGGAGAGAACCGTGTCGGGGTGGTGCTCGATCCAGTGATTGGCGATATCGATGCGCCGGCCGAACCAGACATTCGGGAACGACTTGGCGTACTCGACGAAGTTGACGAGGGCCTGGGCGCGCGAAGGGTGACCCGAGATGCGCGACTGAAGGGCGATCGACATCATCCGGGGATGGGTCTGGCCCTCTTTGTAGAGCCAGTCGAAGTTCCACTTGAGGTGGGACTCGAAATCGAGCGGGGAGCCGAACACGCCGCGATCGAACTTGGCGTCGCTGTTGGCAACCGAGTACGGCACGACGAGGTGCTTGTGGTTGCCGACCATCGTCCAGTACGGGAGGTCGTCGGCGTAGGAGTCGCAGTCGTAGAGGAAGCCACCCTCCTCAACGAGAAGCTCACGGGTGTTGACGCTCGCCCCATAGCGGGAGGCCCAGCCGACCGGGCGCTGGCCGGTCGTCTCGGCGATAGACCCTACGGCGCGTTTGATGCGCTCGCGCTCCTCCTCGCGGCTGAGGAGGGTGAGATCCTCCCAGCGCCAGCCGTGGGACATCACGTCGTGACCACGGGCGCGGATCTCCTTGGCGACCGCGCGGTTGCGCTCGAGGGCGACCGCGGCGGCGTTGAAGGTGACCTTGACGCCGAGTTCGTCGAAGACGTCGAGGAGACGCCAGACGCCGGCACGCGAGCCGTACTCGAAGTTGGTCTCGACGCCGAGCGCGCGCTTGGTGACCGGCGGCCCGCCGTTGGCGGTGGGCTCGCCGACCGGGTCGCCGTCGCCGATCGACATCTCGGAGCCCTCGATATAGTTCACGACCAGCGAAATCGCGATCTGGGCGCCGCCCGGCCAGGTGACCTTGGGTGGGCTCCCCTCGTACCCCACGACGTCGCGCACGGGTCCGGGAATGGTTGCAGTGCCATTACGCATTGGCGGAAGTCCTTGTTTGAGCGGGGCGTGAGGAGACTGGGGGCGCGCGGTGCGCGCCCCATCCGATGCGGGATTGGCGCTTCCTAGGTCCGCGGCCGCAGGTACTCGTAGCGGGCGTAGGGATCCTGGGAGAACGTAGCGCCGGTAATCGTCGGGCTGAGGACGATGGTGCGGCCCAGCACAGCGAGGGGAATTCCGTTTCCGAGGTGGTCGGTCAGGATGTCCTGGATGCGCTGGTAGGCGACGCGCCGGGCCTCGACGTCGCCCGAGTTGCGGTACTCGAAGTGCAGGGCGTCGATCTCGGGGTCGTAGAACCTCGACCAGTTGCCACGCGTCTCGGGGGTCTTGGAGACGAGGCTGTTGGTCGACGTCACCGGGTCGTTGAGCCAGATCACGCCTTCGGAGAGCATCATGCCGCTCATCGACTCGTCCTCGCCGTCGGTACGGGCGCGGGACATCGTGGTGAGCTGCAGGCGAGGCGTCGGCCGGAGATTCATCGTCACCCCGATCTGCCGCATGGAGTCGGCGATCAAGATGGCGATGTCGTTGTTGTAGGGAAGCGCGGTGCTGTACCAGAAGTCGAACGAGAAGCTCGTCTGGCCGGCCTCGGCGAGCAGTGCCCGCGCCTTGTCGAGGTCGGTTTGGAACTGCTCGTAGCTGTTGTTGCAGGTGATGTCCTCGGGATTGTACTGGCAGATCGCACGATCGCCGCGGCCACCGAGAGCGACGCTGATGATGCGGTCGTAGGGGATGGCGTAGAGCATCGCTTCGCGAACCAGGGCGTCGGTGAACGGCGGCTTGTCCTGAGCGAAGGAGAGGCGGAGCATCGAGGGCGTATTGCCGTGGAGGACCGGGAAGCCGGCCGCCTCGAGCGCGTCGTACTGGCGTCCGGTGAGCCCTTCGGCCGCGTAGTTGACGACGCCGCCGCGGATCAGCGCGACGAGGTCGGCGTCACCGGTGACACGGAGGACGACGTGCTCGAACGCGGGCTGCTCGCCCGACCAATGGTTAGGCACGGCGCGCAGGTCGAGCTGCTGGTTGGGAATCCGGCTCGCGACATAGTACTGGCCGGTGCTGGCGACATTGCTCTTCAGCCAGGTGTTGGCCCACGGATCCTCGGGGGTGACGTGCTTGCGCGCCTCGACCGAGTCGATGATCGCGAACTGCTGGAACTTCATCGACATCAGCGAGACCGGGAGGAGCATGGGCGTGCCATTCGGTGCGTCCATGAAGGTGATCGCGACGGTCAGCGGGTCGACGGCGACGACCTGGCCGGGCGTGAAGAGGCCGGCGACGCGTGCCTGATTCTTGCCGTTGCCATTGATGCTGACGAGGCGCTCGAAGCTCCAGCGCACGTCCTCCGAGGTCAGCGGGTTTCCGGTCGGATAGAAAGTGACGCCGGGGTGAAGCTTGAAGGTGACGGTGCCGCCGTCGACGGTCCAGGAGTCGGCCAGCTGGGGGACGATGCCGGTCGGGTCGGCGATGAACGATCCATCTGGCTGCTCGTAGAACTGGAACTCGACAAGGCGCTCGTAGATGTTGACGCCGATCTCCTGGTCCTGCTGGCCCTGGATGTCGGCCGGGTCGAGGCTGTTGATGTCGTTGGGGATGGCGTGAACCAGCGGCGGGTTCTGCGCCGCCGCTTGAGTGGAGAAGCCGGCGGTCGAGAGCGCCACGATGGTGGCGAAGAGCGGCGGGACGACCCTCGTGAGACGAGAAAGCCTGTTGAACATGACTGCCTTCATTGAGTTAGCGTTGCGGGTTGGCCGGCGGCATGGGCCGGGATCGATGCCAAGACGCTGACGTCGGGAGAGGCGTCGGACTTGGCGTTGAGGATTGGGTTGCTGACGACCGGGCAGGCGACCGCGTGGTCGACGTCGATCTCGACGAGGGGCGGTCGCGCGGCGGAGCAGATCGATTGCTGAAACGGGCAGCGGCCGACCAGGCGGCAGGTGTCCGGCAGGTCGATCGGACTCGATATCTCACCGGAGAGGCGGAGGCGGGTGCGCTTGGCGCCCCACTTCGCCACCGGGGCCGCGGAGAGCAGCGCCCGGGTATAAGGGTGCTGAGGATCCTGGAAGACCTTGACGGTCGGACCGATCTCGACGATGCCGCCGAGATACATGACGGCGACGCGGTGCGAAACGTGGCGCACCACCTGGAGATCGTGACTGATGAAGAGGTAAGCGAGCTTCAGTTTCTCCTGGAGGTCGAGCAGGAGGTCGAGGATCTGGCCGCGAACCGAAACATCGAGCGACGAGGTCGGTTCGTCGAGGATGACGACATCCGGTTCAACGGCTATGGCGCGGGCAATGCCGATGCGCTGGCGCTGCCCACCGCTCAGCTCGTTGGGGAAACGGTCGAGATGAGCGCTGGTCAGCCCGACCATCTCGACAAGCGCGCGGGCACGCTCCTCACGCGCCTTCCGGTTCATCTTGAGGTGCAGGCGAAGGGGCTCGATGAGCGTCTGCCGCACGGTCATGCGCGGGTTCAGCGACGCGTTCGGGTCCTGAAACACCATCTGGACGCGGCGGTACTGGCGCGACAGCAGAACCGAGTTGAGGCCGATGATCGAGCGGCCGTCGAGGAAGACGTCGCCGCTGGTCGGCTCGATGAGGCGGACGAGACAACGGCCGACGGTCGATTTGCCGGAGCCGCTCTCGCCGACGAGGGCGAGGGTCTGACCGGCGATGATGTCGAGATTGACCCCGTCGACGGCATAGAGCGTGCGCCCGCCGACCGGAAAGAGCTTGCGGAGGTTCCGTGCCTGGAGGATGGGGCGGCCTTCGACGATCATGCCGCCACCGCACCGAGCTGGCTCGCCGCGAGGAGCTTGCGCGTGTAGCTGTCGCGCGCCGCGGTGAAGATCGACTCGACGTTGCCGGTTTCGACCACACGGCCGGCGTTCATCACGATCACCTCCTCGCAGGTTGCCGCGACGACCCCGAGATCGTGGGTGATGAGGCAGGTGGTGAGCCCGCGGTTGCGGCAGAGTTCGACGATGAGGTCCATAATCTCGGACTGGATCGTCACGTCGAGACCGGTCGTCGGCTCGTCGAGGATGAGCAACTGCGGCTCGCAGATGAGCGCAGCCATGGCGATCATCGCGCGCTGCGCCATCCCGCCGGAGAATTCATGCGGATACTGCCGGGCGCGCCGCTCGGGCTCGGGAATGTGCACCCGGCGCAATGCGTCGACGGCGCGCTTCATCGCGTCGGACTTGCTGCCGCCGTGGAGGCGCTGATGGACGTCGGCGAGCTGGCTGCCGACCGTGAACATCGGGTTCAGCGCGGCACGGGCGTCCTGGAAAACCATGCTTATCTGCGCGCCACGCACCTTGCGAAGCGCCCGTTCGTCCAGCGACAAGAGGTCGACGCTGCCCATGGCGATGCGGCCCGACGTGCGCACGAAGGTCGGCGGCTGGATGCCGAGGATCGAGGAGGCAACGAGGGTCTTGCCGCTGCCGGTTTCTCCAACCACCGCGGTCATGACGCCGGTGCGGAGCTGCAGGTTGACGTTGTGAAGGACGGGATTGAGGTCGCCGTTCTTGGCGCGGAC
>CAYOET010000062.1:0-19240 GCA_964402985.1 uncultured Bauldia sp.
CCCGCCAGCGGCTCAATCGCGCGGATGAGGACGGCGCTGCCCGGCTCCTCGCCGGCCACGAAATTCAGGCACCAATGCATGCCGTAGGAGCGGTAGACGTAGGCGTGGCCGCCCGGGCCGAACATCGTCGCATTCAGCGGCCGCGGACCCTTGAAGCTGTGCGAGGCCGGATCCTCGTGGTGGTAGGCCTCGGTCTCCACGATCAGGCCGCCTACGCCAGCGAAGGTGAGGAGGCTGCCAATCAACTTTTCGGCAACTTCGCTCACGCGCTTTGTGAAGAATCTCGAGGTCGGGGAAAGGGGTGCTTTCTCGGTTGTGCTTCGTCTCTGGCTGCTTGCCGCCATTCCTTGCTCTCACTGCAATCTCAAGTAGTAACGAAGGTAGTTAAGTGATACTTGCTTATAGAATCTCAAGTATAACTACCTCCATGACAGTGGATTTACTGAGAGCGGAGTTCAAATTGTCGCCAAACAATAATCAACGTTAGACATAGGCCAATTCGATTGGGGTCTTCGGAAAAAACGAAAGATGGACGCGCCAGCTTCGCCCAAAGTGCATTGCGCGATCGTCGAGGACAATGATGGTCTGCGCGCCCTGATGGCGCGAACGCTGACGCGGCTCGGCTGCGAGGCATCCTCGTTCGATTCGGCGGGGTCGTTCCAGGCGGTCAGCGCCGGCGGTCTTCCGGATATTGTTCTCCTCGACGTCAATCTGCCCGACGGCGACGCGATCGACGTCATCCGCTTTCTCAAAGAGGTCCGCTTCGGCGGGGTCCTTCAGCTGGTCAGCGGCATACGCGCCGACCTTCTCGCCAATATCCGACAGATCGCGGAGCGGAATGGGCTCCGTACGCTTCCGCCGCTGTCGAAGCCGTTCAGCGTTCAGGATATCGAGAAAGTGCTCGCGCGCCACGCGGCGCTCGGGCTTTCCCGGGCAGCGAGCGCGCCGGTCGTTGGCGCGCCGGTCGTCTTCGAGGCCGAAGCGGAGATCAGCGTCGATACCGCGCTCCGGGGCGGTTGGCTCGTCTTTCACTACCAACCCAAGGTCGACCTCAAGACCGGCAAACTGGTCGGCCTCGAGGCGCTGGCGCGGGTCGACCACCCCGATCTCGGCCTCATCCCGCACGCCGACTTCCTGCGCGACGCAACCCCGACCGAGTTCGACCAGCTGACCGAGGCGTGCATCCGCACCGTTGCTCGCGACTGGACCTCGCTCGCCGACAGCGGCGTCGACCTCAAGATCTCGATCAACATGCCGGTGGCGTCGCTGCACCGGCTCGCGCTCGGCGAAACGCTGCGCCGCGAGCGTCCGGCGCGCGGCAATTGGCCGGGCCTCGTCCTCGAGATCAGCGAGCGCGAGAGCCTCGGCGACCTCGACCGCGTGGCGGAAATCCTCGCCCAACTCGAGATCCATGGCAGCACGCTGGCGATCGACAATTTCGGGATCGGCCACTCTTCGGTGTCGCGCCTCCGCGACCTCACTTTCGCCGAGCTCAAGATCGACCGCAGCTTCGTCAAGGGCTGCGCGACCAACCCCACCAACCTCTTCTTCTGCCAGACCGCGGTCACGCTCGCCCATCGCTTCGGCGCAGTCGCCGTCGCCGAGGGCGTCGAGAATTTCGAGGATCTGGCTGCCCTTCGCGCCATCGGCTGCGACGTCGCCCAGGGAGCGTTGTTCTCCCTCCCGGTGCCGCTCGAGAACATCATCGAGTTCGCCGCCGTCGGCTGGACCCTCCCGGAATTCAAGCCGGTCGAGCGACGGCAGGCTGCGGGTGGGCGCCGCGCCGAAGACGCGCTCGCCTACCGCTTCCGCGAGCGGCTCACCGGGCGCGAGCTCGAAGTGCTCAAGAACGTGGTCGACGGCCAGTCGAGCAAGCAGGCGGCGCGCCAGCTCGGGCTCAGCCCGCGCACCGTCGAGGTTCACCGCTCGCGCATCATGTCCAAGCTCGGCGCCAGGAACGTCGCCGATCTCCTCCGCGTCGTCCTCGACAACTGAGGCTCGCCTTTGGGATTTGGCTGCCGGTCGAGACAAATCCGGTGGTGGCGCGAAGCCAATCTTCACCATTCGCCGCTAGCCTTCCCCGCCTTGGTTCCGGATCGTGCCCTTGACTGACCCGCGTCACCCGCCGTCGGTGATCCTCGATGCGCTGAAGGCCTGCCGTGCGGGCCTTGTCGGCTTCGCGGTGTTTTCGCTCGCCGCCAATCTCCTGATGCTGGCCGGGCCGCTCTACATGCTGCAGGTCTACGACCGCGTGCTGACCAGCCGCAGCGTCCCGACGCTCGTCGCGCTGTCGCTCTTCCTCCTCGCCGCCTATGTCGTCCAGGGGATCCTCGACGTGATCCGCGGCCGCATGGTCGGGCGGGTCGCGGGGGTGATCGACGGACGGCTCGGGCGGGCCGTGCATCGCGCGGTCACCAACAGCCAGCTGCCCGGGCAGCGCGGCGGGGAAAACTCGATCCGCGACCTCGACCAGATCCGCACCTTCCTGATGAGCGGCGGCCCGGTATCGCTCGCAGATCTGCCGTGGATGCCGGTGTTCCTGGCGATCTGCTTCCTCCTCCACCCGCTGATCGGCGTCGCCTCGCTCGGCGGGGCGATCGTGCTGGTGGTGGTCACGCTCCTCACCGAGCGTTCGACCCGGGCGCCCGGCCGCGTCATGGCGAGCGAGGGCGGGGCGCGCCAGATCATGGCGGAAGCGCACCGGCGGAACGGGGAGACCATCGCCGCGATGGCGATGGGCGGCGCGCTGGCCGACCGCTGGTCGCGCGTGAACCGCAAATATCTCGATGCGCTCGAAGCATCGAACGACGTCGTCTCCGGCTATGGCGGCGTGTCCAAGGTCGTCCGCATGCTGATCCAGTCGGGCATCCTGGGTCTCGGCGCGTATCTCGCCATTCAGGGCGAGCTCAGCCCGGGCTCGATGATCGCTGCCTCGATCATGATGGCGCGGGCCTTGGCCCCGATCGAAGGGGTGATCGCCAACTGGCGCTCGTTCGTCGGCGCGCGGCAGGGCAGCAATCGGCTCAATGCCGTCCTCGCCGCCAGCGCCGCGGCTTCGCCGAGCATCGTCCTCGAACTCCCCGCGCCGCGGCGGCAGCTTAGCACCGAAGGCGTGGCGGTCGCCGTGCCCGGCGGGACGCGGCCGATCGTGCGCGAGGTCGGTTTCGCCCTCGAGGCCGGCGAGGCGCTGGCCGTCATCGGCGCGAGCGGCTCGGGCAAAAGCTCGCTTGGCCGCGTGCTGCTCGGCGTGTGGCCAGCCGCGGGCGGAAGCGTGCGCATCGACGGGGCCTCGCTCAAGCAGTGGCGGACCGAGGCGCTCGGCCGGCATATCGGCTACGTCCCCCAGGCGATCGAGCTGTTCGAGGGGACGGTCGCTGAGAACATCGCGCGCATGGAAGCCGAGCCCGATTCCGGCAAGGTGCTCGAAGCGAGCCGCATCTCCGGCGCTCACGACATGATCCTCCGCCTCCCCAACGGATACGAGACCGAGGTCGGGGAGGGCGGCGTCAACCTCTCCGCCGGACAGCGGCAGCGCGTGGCCCTAGCGCGCGCCCTATACGGCGACCCGTTCCTCGTCGTCCTCGACGAGCCGAACAGCAATCTCGACAACGAGGGCGAGAGCGCGCTCCTCGAAGCCGTCCGCGCGGTCAAGGCGCGCCGCGGCATCGTGGTGATGATCGCCCACCGCCCCGGCCTCCTCGCGGTCTGCGAGAAGGTTCTCTTCCTCGCCGACGGCGTGCAGCGCGCCTTCGGCCAACGCGACGACATTCTGCGGCGCATCCTGGCGCGCCCGGAGACGCAGTCCGCTCAGAGTGCCGGCGCGCTCAAGGTCGTCGGCAGCGACCTTCGGGAAGCGACCTGATGGCCGCGCGCACGCCCGAGGCGCGGCTCCGCCGCCTCAACCTCGCCGGCACCGCGACCATCCTGGCGCTGGTCGGCGGCGCGGGCGTGTGGGCCAACGCCACCACGATCTCGGGTGCCGTCGTCGCGCCGGGTGTCATTGTTGTCGAGGGCCATCTCCAGCGCATCCAGCCGCCGATCGGCGGTGTCGTCCGCGCGCTCGAGGTGCAGGAAGGGCAGCGGGTGGAAGCGGGGCAGCTCCTCGTGCAGCTCGACCCGACTCAGGCGCGCGCCTCGCTCGCCATCCTCGACAACAGCCTCGATGAGCTCGCCGCGCGCCGCGCCCGGCTTCTTGCCGAGCGCGACGGAGCGGAGGCGGTGGACTTCAGCCAATTGGCCGACGCGGGCGCGGCGCTCAGCGAGACGATGGAATCCGAGCGCCACCTCTTCGACATGCGCGGCGCTGCGCGGCAATCGGAGGAGGAGGGGCTGCACGAGCGGATCGCCCAATACGAGGACGAGATCGACGGGCTCGACGCGCAGCTCGACGCGCGGCGGCAGGAGCTGGTGCTGGTCGAGGCCGATCTCGCACGCCTCCGTCGCCTCCTCGCCAACTCGCTCGTCGAGCAGTCGACGGTGACCGCGCGCGAGCGGGAAACCGCCGGTCTCCGCGGCGAGCTTGGCGAGCTGACCGCGACGATCGCGCAGACACGTGGACGGATCACCGAGACGCAGCTGCAGATCCTCGCGGTCGAGCAGAATTTCCGCAGCGACGTGGGCAGCGAGCTGCGCGAGGTCGAGGCGCAGCTGGCCGAACTCAGCGAACGGCGCATCGCGGCCGACGACCAGCTCGCCAACCTCACCATTCTCGCCCCGACCTCGGGCAGCGTGCATCAGCTCGCCCTGCATACGCTGGGCGGGGTGGTCGGCCCCGGCGAGACGCTGATGATGATCGTACCGGAGGGGGACGACCTGACGATCGAGGCGCGGGTCGCGCCGACCGAGATCGACCAGGTGCGGCTCGGGCAGACGGCGGTGGTCCGCTTTGCCGCCTTCAACCGGCGCACGACGCCCGAGGTGATCGGCACCGTCAACCGGATCGGCGGCGACATCGTGCAGCCGCAGGAAAACGTGGCCCCGTACTACGTCGTTCGCATCGCGCTTCCGCCCGACGTCGCCGCCCAGCTCGGCGATGCCAGGCTCCTCCCCGGCATGATGGTCGAGACCTTCATGCAGACCGACGAGCGGACGGTGATGTCCTACCTCGTCGAGCCGCTCGCCGACCAGATCGGCCGCACCTTCCGCGAGCGCTAGACTCCACGGAAAGCCTCGATTTTCGGGACTCCACGGCCGCCGCAACCGGCCGCTGAAAGCGATGACTGTCGCCGCACGCGCCGCGCGGTAAGTAGTCATACTAAGGGCCGCTACGCTCTCAGCGACCAACCCATCGGGCCTACCTCCACGCGTGTCGCAACACGCACGTGGAAGTCGCCCAAATGCCCTCCGTCTCGACCACTAGGAACTCCGGCAATGCCAACGTCGACGGCATTCTCAGTGGGTACAAGTGGGGTGTCCTGAACCTCACCTACAGCTTCCCGGGAAGCGGCGCCTACTACGGCGGGACCTATGGGAGCGGCGAGCAGAACTACAATTTCGGGTCGCTCAACGCGAGCCAGCAGGCGATGGCGCGGGTGGCGCTCGGCCAGTACGCGGCGGTGTCGGGTTTGAGCTTCGCGGAGATCCAGGAGACGGCCTCGCAGCACGCCGACCTCCGCTTCGCGCTGTCCGACTACCCCTACACCGCCTGGGCCTACTACCCGAGCACCAACGCGGCCGGCGGCGACGCCTGGTTCAACAAGTCGAGCGGCTGGTACAACAGCCCGAGCAAGGGCAACTACGCCTCGCTGACCTTCCTGCACGAGACCGGCCACGCGATCGGCCTCGACCACGCCCATGAGGGCAAGGCCGTGCCCGTCGCGCACGACTCGATGGAATACACGGTGATGAGCTACCGGTCGTATGCCGGGGCGAACGTCAACGCCGGCTACACCAACGAGACCTGGGGCTACGCGCAGTCGCTGATGATGTACGACATCGCGGCCGCTCAATACCTCTACGGCGCGGACTTCAACACCCAGTCGGGCAACACGACCTACACCTGGAGCCCGACCAGCGGCGAGATGTTCGTCAACGGCGTCGGGCAGGGGAAGCCCGGCGCCAACCGCATCTTCTTCACCGTGTGGGACGGCAACGGCGTCGATACCTACGACTTCTCGTCCTACACGACCGGCCTCAAGGTCGATCTTCGTCCGGGCGAGTGGACCACCACCTCGACCGCGCAGCTCGCCAAGCTCCACTATGACGGGTCGAAGGTCGCGGTCGGCAACATCGCCAACGCGCTCCAGTACAACGGCGACGCCCGTTCGCTGATCGAGAACGCCAAGGGCGGTTCGGCGGCCGACACGATCACCGGAAACGACATTGCCAACACTCTGTGGGGCAATGGCGGCAACGACACGCTCAACGGGCTCCTCGGCGACGATGTGCTGGTCGGCGGCGCGGGCATGGACACACTCGACGGGGGCGCGGGCAACGACGCTGCGGATTTCGGCGACAAGACCCTCGCGGTCGAGGTGACGCTGAACGGGAGCGCGGCCGTCACCGCCAAGGTCGGCGGCAAGGCCGAGGATACGCTCAAAAGTATCGAGAGCGTCCGCGGCGGCTCGGTGGCCGACAAGCTGACAGGGGACGCGCTTGCCAACGCGCTGTCCGGCAATGGCGGCAACGACACCATTTCCGGGGGCGGCGGCAACGATACGCTCGACGGCGGGGTTGGCGACGACCTTCTCTCGGGCGGTGCGGGCAACGACGCCCTCGACGGCGGAGCTGGCGTCGACACGGCCGACTACCGCGACAAGACTGCGTCCGTCCAGGTGACGTTGAACGGGGCCGTCGCGGCGGCGGTTCTGATCGGCGGCACCGCCCGGACCATCCCCGCTGAGGAGCCCGCGCAGGAAGAGGACAGCGACGGCGGGCTCCTCGGGCTCGGAAACCTTTTTGGCGGAGACGACGACGTCGAGACGCCCGACAACGCGCCGGCGCCGGCCGGGGCCACCTCGGGAACGGCCGAGGATACGATCAAGAACATCGAGAACGTGCAGGGCGGCGGGGCGGCCGACCAGCTGACCGGCGACGCGCTCGCCAACGGCCTCTTCGGCAATGGCGGGGACGATTTCCTCGCCGGCCGCGGCGGCAAGGACACGCTCGACGGCGGCGCCGGCGTCGACACCGCCGACTATTCCGAGAAGACCACTGCCGTCTCCGTCGCGCTCAACGGCGCGACCAACGCCACCGTCTCGGTCGGCGGGGTGGCGGAAGACACCATTCGCAATATCGAGAACGTCCTCGGCGGGTCGGCCAACGACACGCTGAAGGGCGATACTCTCGCCAACTATCTGTTCGGCGCCGCCGGCGATGATTTCCTCCAGGGCATGGGCGGAGGCGACACCATCGACGGCGGCGCCGGCCTCGACACGGCCGACTACCGCGACAAGTCGGTGGCGGTCGACGTCACCCTCAACGGGGCGAGCAACGTCTCGGCGAAGGTCGGCGGGGTGATCGAGGACACTCTTCGCAATGTCGAGAACCTCCAGGGCGGTTCGGCGGCCGACAAGCTGACCGGCGACGCGCTCGCCAACGGGCTGTTCGGCAACGGTGGCAACGACAGCCTCTCCGGCATGGGCGGCAACGACACGCTGAACGGCGGGCTCGGCGCCGACATCCTCAGCGGTGGCGCGGGTACGGACAATTTCGTGTTCAGCAGCGCGCTCGGCTCGGGCAATGTCGACCAGATCGCCGATTTCAGCGCGGTCGACGACACCCTCCGGCTCGACGACGCGATGTTCAAGTCGCTCAGGGCGGGCGCTCTGACCGAGGCTGCGTTCTACGCCGGCACGGCCGCGCACGATGCCAGCGACCGCATCATCTACAACGCCAAGACCGGGGCGCTCCTCTATGACGCCGACGGCAACGGCAGAACGGCGGCGGTGCAGTTCGCGACGATGAGCCCGAACCTTTCGGTCACCTACGCCGACTTCTACGTCGTTTAACCCCAACGGAGCCACTTCACTTAAGACCGGATTCGTCGTCTAAAGCCGCCCACCAGCAGCCAGGGGACGAGCCATGAGCATCAACCGCCACGAACCAAACAAGATCTATTCAAAGGTCGTAGAAGCCAATGGCTTCGTCTTCACCGCCGGGATCGTCGCCGACAAGCTCGACGAGGACGTCAAGGGCCAAACTCGCCAGATTCTGGCGGAGATTGACCGCTTGCTTGCGCTCTGCGGGACGAGCAAGGCCGCGGTCGTATCTGCCACGATCTGGCTCGCGGACATCCGGTCGCGGGAAGCGATGAACGAGATCTGGAGCGCGTGGACCGGCGGCCAGAACGCGCCGGCGCGGGCGTGCGTCGAGGCCAAGCTCGCCGATGCGCGGATGTCGGTCGAGATCGGCGTCGTTGCGGCGAAGTAGGCGTTGCGTCCTCTTGGTCGCGGCGTTCAGGAGAGGGGTGACAGCGGGCGTCCGGGTCTCTAACTGAAGGCCCGTCAGAGCCTCCGTTCCCGCCCATGGCCGCCCCGCCGCTCCTCCAGCTTCGCGATATCCAGCTCACCTTCGGTGGGAAGCCGCTTCTGTCGGGCGCCGAACTGTCGGTCAGCGCGGGCGAACGGCTGGCGCTCGTCGGACGCAACGGAGCGGGGAAGTCGACATTCCTCAAGATCGCGGCCGGGCTGATGGAGGCCGATCGCGGCGAACGGTTCCTGCAGCCGTCGGTGACGATGCGCTACCTACCGCAGGAGGCCGACCTCTCAGGCCACGACACGATCCTCTCCTTCGTCGAGGCGGGCCTCGCACCGGGCGACGACCCCTACCGCGCGCGGCTCGTTCTCGAGTCGCTCGGGCTCAGCGGTGAGGCGGGGACCGCCAAGCTCTCGGGCGGGGAGCGGCGGCGGGCGGCGCTGGCGCGGGTGCTGGCGCCCGAGCCGGACATCCTCTTCCTCGACGAGCCGACCAACCATCTCGACATCGCGGCGATCGAGGCACTCGAAGCGACGCTCAAGAGCAGCCGCTCGGCGATCGTGCTGATCAGCCACGACCGGCGCTTCCTCGAGAACCTCTCGCGCGCGACGGTGTGGCTCGACCGCGGCACGACGCGGCGACTCGAGCAGGGGTTCGGTTCGTTCGAGGCGTGGCGCGACCTCGTCTTCGAGGAGGAGGAGCGCGAGCAGCACAAGCTCGACCGCAAGATCGTCAACGAGGAGCACTGGGTCCGCTACGGCGTGTCGGCGCGGCGGAAGCGCAACGTTCGCCGCATGGCCGACCTCCGCGGCCTTCGCGCGGAGCGGAAGCAGAATTTCCAGAATCGCCGCACGGGCAATGTCAGGCTCGCCGCGCAGGAGGGGCGGGTCTCGGGTCAGGAGATCGTCGTCGCCAAGGACATCTCCAAGCGCTTCGGCGAGCGGCCGATCGTCGACGGCTTCTCGATCACGGTCGAGCGCGGCGACCGCATCGGCTTCGTCGGGCCGAACGGCGCGGGGAAGACCACGCTCCTCGCTCTCCTCACCGGAGCGCTCGCGCCCGACAGCGGGACGATCAAGCTCGGCACGAACCTCGAACTGGCTACGCTCGACCAGACCCGCGCCAGCCTCGACCCGGAGTCGACGGTCGCCGGGACGCTGACCGACGGGCGGAGCGATACGGTGATCGTCGGCGGAGTGGCGCGGCACGTCGTCGGCTACATGAAGGACTTCCTGTTCACGCCCGAGCAGACCCGCGCGCCGGTCAAGGCGCTGTCGGGCGGCGAGCGTGGGCGCCTGGTGCTGGCCCGTGCGTTGTCGCGGCCGTCGAACGTGCTGGTGCTCGACGAGCCGACCAACGACCTCGACCTCGAGACGCTCGACCTCCTCCAGGAAATGCTGACCGCCTATCCCGGCACCATCCTGCTCGTGAGCCACGACCGCGATTTCCTCGATCGTGTCGCGACCTCGGTGATCGCGTTCGAGGGGGACGGCAAGTGGGTCGAGTACGCGGGAGGGTACTCCGACATGGTCGCCCAGCGCGGATACGGCGCCACCGCGCTCGGCAGCCCGAAGGCCGCTGCGGCACCGTTGGCGCCGCGCGAGCCGCGCGTCGAGGCCGAGCGCGTGAAGGCGCGGCAGAGGCTCACCTTCGCCGATCAGCATGCGCTGCGGACGCTGCCGCAGACGATCGAGAAGCTCACCGCCGAGATCGCGGCGCTGGAGAAGACGCTGACCGATCCGGCCCTCTACCGGCGCGACCCGAAGACATTCGCGGCCACCGGCGAGAAGCTGGAGGCCCTCCGCAGCGATCTCTCGAACGCCGAGTCGGAGTGGCTGCGCATCGAGATGCTGCGCGAGGAGATCGCAGCGGCGCGGTAGCGACTACGCGGCCGGTGCGGGCGCCGGGGCGAAGGTCGTCGCGATGGGGACGATCTGGTAGCGCGCAGCGAGGGCGGCGAGGAAGCCCTCGCGCTCGAGGTCGGCGAGGATCGCCGACATTGCGCGCTTGAGCGTGAGGTCCCCCTTCCAGAGGCCGAGGGCGAGCGGGTAGCGCTCGATCGGCGGCGGCAGCCAGGCGATGGTCCAGCTGTTGGTCGCGGCGACCTGCCCCGCGGTGAGCGCCTCGCTGATGCCGGCAGCGAAATTGCCGGCGCGGATTCCATCGGCGAGCGCGGATGCCGAGTCGACAACGGTGAGATGGGCGCCCTGCTCGCGGAGGTAGCGGCTGAGGCCG
The DNA here is from genome assembly GCA_964402985.1 of uncultured Bauldia sp. Lineage (GTDB taxonomy): Bacteria > Pseudomonadota > Alphaproteobacteria > Rhizobiales > Kaistiaceae > JADYYB01. Next base: position 10,651 of record CAYOET010000062.1, read on the forward strand.
AGGCGATCGAGGCCGGTGAGTCCGGCGTAGACGCCGATCGTCTGGCCCGCGAGGCTCGTAGGCACGGTAGCGGCGACCATCGCCCAGCCCGTCTCGAGTTGGGTTGGCGTAGTGTCGAGGAAGGAGCGGGTGGTCGTTGAGGTGACCACGCCGCCGGCGAGGACTTGGCACTGCGCGCGCGTCACCCGCCAGTTGCGCGGATTGAAGTCGCGCCCGATCGCCGAGTTGACGTTGAGCGCCAGCCGGACGTCCATGCGCTTGGCGATCTCGGTCACGAGTTCGACGTCGAAACCAGGCTTGGCCGGGTCGGCCGCGACGAGCGGCGGGTAGTCGGACGGCACGCAGACGCGAAGGACTCCGGCGCGATCGACCTCGGCGCGCGAGGTGTCAGGCGGCAGCAGGTAGACCGCGAGCAGCAGCCCGAAGATCACGCCCACGGTGAGGACGTCGCTGACCCAGGTGCGCTCGCGATTCCTGCTCATGACGGCCGACCGGGAAGCGCGCGCATCACGCCCTCCGGAAATCCCAGAGCGCGACCACGAAGAAGCCGATTGCCATGGCGAGGACGACGAGCGGGCCGCGGATCGGGTCGAACTGGTTGAAGTTGATGAGGATGCCGCGGAGGAGATCCACGGCGTAGGTGAGAGGATTGATCTCGACCAGGAACACCAGCCACTCGGGATAGAGGACGCGGGTCTGGGCGCTGGTCAGCGCGGGGTCGAGCGGAAAGATCGAGCTCGAGGTGAAATAGAGCGGCAGGATCACCGCGTTGGCGAAGACGCCAAAGCCCTCGAAGCTGCGGATGCGGTTGGCGATGATCACGCCGAGCGAGGTGAGGCCGAAGGCGAGGAGGAACATCCAGCCGAGCGCCTGGAAGATGTCGCTCCAGCTGAAGGCGACGTCGGCGAAGCGCGCCAGCACGAGAACGAGGAGGCCGTGCATCAGCGCGACGGTGGCGCCGCCGAGCACCTTGCCGAGGAGGATGAGGGCGCGCGGCATCGGCGAGACCAGCACCTCGCGCAGGAAGCCGAACTCGCGGTCCCAGATCACCGACACCGCGGACTGCACCGAGGTGTACATGATGTTGAGCACGACGACCGCCGGAAAGATGAACTGGAGGTAGGTGTAGGGAACGACGAAGCGGACCTCGCCATAGACCTCGCCGCGGAAATAGGGGTTGAGGCCGATGCCGAGAATGAGCACCCAGAGGAGCGGCCGGCTGACGCCGCCGACCAGCTGGCCGCGGTCGCGAAGCGCCCGCTTCACCTCGCGCAGCCAGATCGCGTAGAGCCCGCCCAACTGTCCCAAGAATCTCCCCCCAGTCTCTAGCGAGTGTGTTCGCCGCCGCGGCGGCCGAAGGCATAAGTGCGCGCGCGCTGGCTGGCCGCCTGGTCGCGGAGCTCGCGGCCGGTGAGGTTGAGGAACACCGTCTCCAGGCTCGGCTTGTCGATGGTGAGTTGCGAGAGGCGGCTGCCGAACTCGCCGAGGAAGGCGTCCTCGCTGACGCCGTTTGCGATCGGAACCAGGATCTCGCCCGAGGCCGCTCCGCCGTTCGCTTCCTTGCGCCGCGCCTCCGGGTAACGGGCGAGGATCGCCTGGCCACTGCCCTCGTCGCGGGGGACGACGCGGATGAACTCGCGTCCATGCGCCGATTTCAACGCCCCCGGCGTGTCGACCACCAGCACCTTGCCGTGGTCGATGATGCCGACCCGATCGCAGGTCTCGACTTCCTCGATGTAGTGGGTGGTGACGATGACGGTGAGTCCGCGCTGGCGGCGGATATCGTCGACATAGGTCCAGATGCGGTCGCGCGACTGGGCGTCGAGGCCGACGGTCGGCTCGTCGAGGAAGAGGACCGAGGCGTCGTGGATCAGCGCACGGGCGATCTCGACCCGGCGCTTCATGCCGGGCGAGAGCGTGCGCACCAGGCGATCCTTCCACTCGCTGAGTTGAACGACTTCGAGCATCTCGGGGATGCGGCGGCGGCGCTCGGCGAGCGGGACCTGGAAGACGAGGCCGTGGAAGTTGAGGTTCTCGTATACCGTCAGGCGGTCGTCGAGACTCGGCTCCTGGAACACCACGCCGAGATGCTTGCGCGCACGCAACGGGTGGCGGACGACGTCGTAGCCGGCAAGCTTGGCGATTCCGGCGTCGGGCTTGATGATGGTGCAGAGAATGTGGATCAGCGTGGTCTTGCCGGCGCCGTTCGGGCCGACCAGGGCGAAGAGCTCGCCGCGCTTGATGGTAAGGTCGATGGCGTCGAGCGCGAGCGTGCGTCCGTAGCGCTTGGTCACGCCCGTGATCGAGACGGCCGCTTCGGCGGCCCCGGCTTCGGATGTCGCCTCTGCCATCGCTATGGACCCGCTACAGCGGTGAAGCCCGCGTCGTCGTGGATCGTCTGCAGGGAGCCAACGGCGAGGGGCGCGCCGATCGCCTGGTCGAGCGCGGTGGGGGCCGTCGTACGGTTGTTGTGGGCAAGGGTGGCGGCCGGCCACACAGACACCGTAGCCGGCGCGACAAGCGTTCCAAGGGTGTGGCTCAGAAGGGCCCGGACCATGTCGATTCCAAAGGCGAGAATGGGGTCCGCCAGGTTGAGAACGAAGCAGGCGGGTTCCCAGAGAAACCCGCCTGCCTCCAAACGTGGCGTCACGGCTGTTCAAGGATGACAGCTGAGGGATCAGCGCGTCAAGCAGACGCACGCAGACACGAGGCACCTGCCGCGGGGATCCTCGGCTTCGTGTCGACCGCGATGCCGAGCCGTTCGGGGTCGATCGGCCTGGCGATGAAATCGTCGCCGCCGAGCCGGCGCGCGCGCAGGAGGTTGGTCGGATCGCGCTCAGCGGACAGGCAGACGATGGGCAGCGAGAGGAAGCGGCGCGACTGACGGATGATGCGCGCGATCTCGAAGCCGCTGGCGCTGGGCATCTGCATATCGAGGAGCACGAGGTCGGGCGCGGAGGAGATCATGGCGGCCATGGCCTGTGCCGGGTCCGATACCGCCTGGGCGGTCATCCCGGCCTTCTCGACGGCGATGACGTAGGTCTCGGCGAGCAGCTCGTCGTCGTCGATGATGAGGACCGAGAAGGCCTCCCGGCGGTCGGGCCAGATAAGGTCGCTCAGCCACTCGGCCAATTCGCTGACGTCGATCGGGCGGCCGACGACGGCGTCGACGCCGGCGCGGCGGCGGTCAGCTTGGCGGCGAAGGAATCGTCGTTGGAAACGAGGATCGCGGGACGCCGGCCGCCGAGCTCCTCGACCCGGGCGAGGGGGCTGCGGAAGCGTCGCTGACGACGACCGCCGCGGCGCCCTCGACGGCGGTCGCTGGCACCGGCTGAGAGCCTAGAGTCCAGAGGATCGAAGACAGCACGGCGACGCAGTCGGGCGTGTCGGCGACGGCGACACGCGGGCGGAGCGCTTCGCCTGGGGCTCGGTTCGGCCGGCCGGGTGGTTGCACGCCCATCGTCCCCTGGCCGTTAGGCCGCCTTGCGGATCTCGGATACCAGCGCCTGACAGCGCTCGACCAGTTCGCCGTCGCCATGGCCCTCGAGGAGGTCCTCGAGTTCCGAAGCGCGGGCGCTGATCTCGGCGAAACCGAACGTGCCGCCAGCGCCAGCGAGCCGATGCGCGATCTGGCGGAGCTGCGCGGCGAGGTCGGAGGGGCCGGCGCCGGTGCGGAGATCCTCGGCCATGCCTTCGATGGCGGCGGTATCGGCGAGAGCGCGCTCGCGGAAGCGCTCGCGGAGTTCGCGGAGGCGATCCTCGAAGCTGTCGCTCATGCTGCGATCTTCCGTCTGACGGTGGCGGCGAGGCCCATCGGGTCGAAGGGCTTGGTGATGACGTCGAGCGCGCCGAGCGAGATGTAATGCTTGATCTCGTGGGACTGGGCGCGGGCGGTGATGAAGATCACGGGGATGCTGCTCGTCGCCGCGTTCTGGCGCAGCCGGGCGAGCGTGGTCGGCCCGTCCATCGAGGGCATCATCACATCGAGGAGGATGGCGTCGGGGCGCCAGTCGGCGGCGGTGGTCAGCGCTGCGGCGCCCGAAGACTCGGTGCGCACCTCGAACTCGGGGTCGAGCTCGAGGGCCATGCTGGCGATGGTGCGGATGTCCGCCTCGTCGTCAACGTAGAGCACTTTCATAGCGCGCCTTCTTTTCGGCAGGGGTGGGAGGAAGGTGGAGGACCGAGCGGACCGCCTCGACGAGGGTGACGAGGCCGCCGCGCGACTTGGTGAGCACCGCCTGGACGCGCCGGGCGAGTTCGGGGCCCGCGTCCTGGGCGCTGAACACGACGATGGGCAGCGGCCGCCCGTCGATGCCGACAAGGTCGGGGAGGAGGTCGCGACCCGCGCCGTCGGAGAGCGTGAGGTCGAGGATCACGAGCTGGAACTGCTGGCGCGAAAGGCGCTGCCGGGCCATCTCGAGGCTCGGTGCGGGGATCACCAGGAAATCGTCCTGGAGGGTGTGACGCACCACTTCGAGGACGTCGCGGTCGTCCTCGACATGGAGGATGGCGGGCTTTCCGGTGGTGGATTTGGTGAGGAGGTCGCCGACCACGCTCGGCAGCTGGGCGAGCTCCTTCTTGTCCTGGGCCCAATAGAGGACCGGCATGGTCTCGGCGATGACCTCGCGGCGGCGGTCTTCGCTCAGAGAAAGAAGCACAACTGGAATAGAGGGGAGCGGGGCACGGTCCTGCATGGCGCGGACAAAGCCGCTGACGTCGTCGCTGACCGCGGCGATGTCGACCACCGCCGCCTGGATCGCGCCGAGGCTGACCGCGGCAAGGGCGGCGTCACGGCTGAAGACGACCTCGCAGGCGAAGTCGCCGGAGGAGAGGGTTGAGGTGACGAGGGCGGCGTCGGCCTCGGACTGCACGCAGACCAGGATGAGGCGCCGGTTGCGCGAGGTGGCGCGGAGGATGGGAAGCTGCTCCTCCTCGCTGACCGCCGCCTTGAGGTCGATATGGAACACGGTGCCGCGGCCGGTCTGCGACTCGAAGGTGATGACGCCGTTGTGGCGCTGGACGATCTCGCGGGCGATGGAAAGGCCGAGCCCCGAGCCGCCCTTCTGGCGGGTGTCGGTGGCGTCGGCCTGGGAGAAGCGCTCGAACATGCGGGCGCGGAAGGCTTCGGGGATGCCCGGCCCGCGGTCACGCACCGAGATGCGGATGCCGGTCAGGGTCTTGATCGCGCCGACGTCGACGGTAGCGCCGCGCGGGGAGAACTTGACGGCGTTGGAGACGAGGTTGGTGATCGCCTGGTTGAGGCGGTCGGTGTCGGCCCTGACCATGGCGCCCGGCATGGTGGCGACCTGGCGGATCTGGACGCCGAAGGAATCGGCGAAGCCGCGATTGGCGGCGACCACCTGGGAGAGGACGTCGTCGACCGGGATCTCGGCGAACTGGAAGGCCATGCGGCCGGACTGCAGGCGCTCGATGTCGAGGATGTCGTTGACGAGGCGGATGAGCCGCTGAGTATTGGTGCTGGCGATCTCGAGGAGGCGCTTGGCGCGATCGTTGATCTCGCCGGCCGCGCCGCCGACGATGAGGCTGAGCGAGCCGCCGATCGAGGTCAGCGGGGTGCGCAGCTCGTGGCTCACGGTCGAGATGAATTCGGTCTGCATGCGCTCGACCTGCTTCCGCTCCGAGATGTCGCGGATGAAGATCACGAACACGCGGTGGCCGCCCACCTCCATGGCGCCGACCGAGATCTCGGCCGGGAAGGTGCTGCCGTCCTTGCGGCGGGCGACGATTTCGCGGGCGGTGTGAAGGGAGTCGGTGAAGAGCCGCTGCGGCGAGGCCTGCACGTGCGTGGGGTCGACGAGCATGGCGAAGTTGCGGCGCGTCACCTCGCGTGCGGAGTACCCGAAGAGGGACTCGGCGGCGGGGTTGAAGCGCTCGACTGTGTCGCTCTCGTTGACCGTGACGATGCCCTCGGAGGCGCTGGCGAACAGCGCCTCGGAGCGGGCCAGGCTGTCGGCGACGACGTCGGCCATGCGCTGACGCTCGGCGGCGCGCGAGAGCTGCTCCATCACATAGGGGCGCTGCTCGCGACCGATCGCCCTCGGGTTGCCGAAGGGATCGCCGGCGATGAGGAGGCCGCCGGCGACCTCCTTGCCATTGCGGATCGGAATGAGGGTGAGGTCGAGCGAGGCGGTGCTGACGCCGAGCTCGGGCGGAAGGTCGATGGTGACCGGGCCGACCAGCTTGCGCACTTCGCCGGCGGCGAAGGCGAGCACGGCGGTGGGGTCGTCGCCCTGCGGCTCGGGGAGCCAGTTACCCTCGGGCGGACGCTTGCCGGCCGGGTCGACGCGGAAGGCGAGGCCCCACGGCGAGCGGAGGTCGGCCGTGACGACTTCGAGGGTGCGGCGGAGGGCGAGGTCGAAGGTGGCGCGGTTGGCGGCGTCGGCGATTTCGTTGAGGAAGCGCACCAGGCGGCCCTGGCGGTCGGCGGCACGCTCGGCGCGCTGGCGCCGGTCGAGAAGGAGGAACGCCCACAGTGACCCGATCACGGTGAACGCGCCGACGGCGAAGAGCACGTAGGCAGTGAAGGACTGCGAGCTCGCGTTGACGTCTTCTTCGGCGGCGATCGAGCGCTGGACGTGGGCGGCCTCGTCGGCGAGGAGCTTGGCGATCGTGGCGCGGATTTCTGCCATGACCGCATTGCCCTCGCCGGCCGTGACGAGATTCTCGGCGCGATTGGTTTCGCCGGCGCGGCGGGCGTTCACCGTTTCGGAGAAGAAGTCGAGACGCCGCGCGACGAGCTGCTGCAGGCGCTGGATGTCGGCAGGATCGGCCGTCGACTGACTGAGCATCGCCACGAGGCGGTCGAGCTGCGGGCCGATCATGCTCACCGCGGCGGTGTAGGGCTCAAGGAACTCGGGGTTGCCGCTGATCACGTAGCCGCGCTGGCTGGTCTCACCGTCCTGGAGGAGCGAGAGCACGCGCTGCAGCTGCTGGCCGCTCGAGTAGGCGAAGTTGATCTCCTGGCGGACGGAGTGGGCGGCGGCGAACTCGCGCGACAGCGTCGCCCAGGCGGTCAGCAGGAGGACGACGATGAGCGTCGGGACGCCGACGAAGATCGGCAGCATCCGGAGGCGGAAGCCGTAGCCGCGCTCGATGAAGACTGCTTTGAGGGGTGGTTTGCGCACGATGAACATCATGCACAAAAGCGTCGAAAGTCACGTTAAGCGGGTGCGTAGAATCCGATGCAGTTCGACGTAACGCGTTAGGAATTCCTGCGAATTCCTAAACGACGAACCGGACGCCGATGTCGTTGCCGATCTGCCAGCGGACTTCGACCCGGCGGACGGTGTGCGTATCGAGGAAGAGTAGGTCGAACTCGCCGGGGGCCGAGAAATAGTCGCTGACGCGGAGAAGGGCGCCGCTCGGGCTGATGTCGCGGACGACGCAATCGAGCGTCGAGCCGATGCCCTTCAAGAGGATCTGGGCGCGCTTGAGGACGCGCTGCCGGCGCTGCTGGCGACGGTCGGACTGCCGGTCCGAAATGACGGTGGTGACGGGCGTACCGTCGGCTGCCTGACGCGCGGGTTCGGCGGCGTCGCCGTTCTCAGCCAAAGCGAGGGCGGCCTCGGCGGCGGCAATGAGCGCGGCGGGCTCGCGGCCGTCATTGGGAAACACCGCCGGGCCGAGGAGCGGAGCGAGCTTGACGGAGACGTCGTCGAAATTGACGTCGAAGACCATCTGCCGGGCGAGGCGGTCGGCGATCGCCTGCATGGTCTCGGGGGTCGGATCCTTGTCAACGATGTAGACGAAGGTCGTGCCGTCGTGGCGGGCGACGGTGTCGGTCTCGCGTGCGGCACGCTGCAGACGATTGGCGAAGACGCGGAGCACGCGGTCGGCGAGGACGTAGCCGAGGCGGTCCTGGAGCTGCCCGAAGCCGTGGATGCGGACCAGGAACAGCCCGAAGGGAACGCCGCGGCGCTTGGCCCGCGTGCCGAGCTCGGCAAGGAGGCTATCGGCATAGGCGCGGGCATTGAGGCCGGTGAGGGGATCGCGCCCGGCAAGGCGCGAGAGCTCCTCGCGCTCGGCGCGCTGGGTCTGCTCCTGGATATGGCGGCCGACCGCGCTGCGGATGGCGTTGACCAGCTCGGCCGGGTTGAGGGTTTTCTTGGAGAGATAGTCGCTGAAGCCGCCGCGGAAGGCTTTGACCGCGGTCCGCTCGCCGCCTTCGCCGGTGAGGAGGATGATCGGCGGGGGGTCGAGATAGCGCCCGCGAATCGCCTCGCCGATGGCGAGGCCGGTCTCGACGCCGAGATTGTGGTCGAGGACGACGCAGTCGAAGGTCTGGCTGGCCAGCACGTCAAGCAGCTGCGCGCCGCTCGAGGCCTGGACGGCGCGGATGCCCTGGCGGCCCAATATCTCGGAAACGTAGGCGCGATAGATATCATCGTCGTCGACGACCGCGACGAGCAGCGCGCCGGTCGACATAACGCCGCCACGGCCACGCTCGGTCGTCGCCGCGCCGGTTTCGACGCTGGGATTCATCCGCATCCTCGGAACTGCGAGCGCCAAGCATCGGCACTCATCCAAGGTTAAGGATGCGCGAATTTCCTAAACCGCCGCTTAAAGGCGG
>CAYOET010000063.1:0-23518 GCA_964402985.1 uncultured Bauldia sp.
CGAATGGACACGGACCGCCTCCCTGCTGCCAGCCGCCGCCCAGCTTCCCGTCATCGCCAGACCGATCGCCGCGCGGTCGAAGTTGGCGCGAGGGATCGGCGGCGAGAGCTTGCCGCCCGCGATCACGATGATCCGGTCGGCCAGTTCCATGAGCTCCTCGAGCTCTTCCGAGATGACCAGCACGGCCGCGCCGCGCGTGCGGAGATCGACGAGCGCCTGGCGGATCGCGACCGCGGCGCCGACATCGACGCCCCAGGTCGGCTGGGCGACGACGAGCACGCCCGGCTCCTGCAGGACCTCGCGGCCGACGATGAACTTCTGGAGGTTGCCGCCCGAGAGGCTTCCGGCTGGCGCGTCCGGCCCGCCGCCGCGCACGCCGAACTCGCGGATACAGCGCTCGGCGAAGGCCTTCACCGCGTCGAAGCGGATGAATCCGGCGCTGAGGACCTCGTCGCGATTGAAGGTGAGGAGCGCGTTCTCGGAGAGCGGCAGGGAGGGGAGGGCGCCGCGCTCGAGGCGATCCTCCGGCACCGAGCCAAGGCCGAGCGCGCGGCGGCGGCGGGCGTCGAGCTTCGCCGCGGGCTTGCCGTCGATCGTGATCGTCTCCGCTGTGGCGAGCGTGGTTTCACCGGAGAGCGCGGCGAGGAGTTCTTGTTGGCCGTTGCCAGAGACCCCCGCGATGCCGAGGATTTCGCCGCCGGCGACCGAGAAGGAGATGGCATCGAGATCGGTGCCGAAGATGTCGGAAGCGGGCAGGGTGAGGTTGCGTACGACGAGCCGCTCGCGCCGGTCGACCAGCGCCGAACGGGTTGGACGGATCGACTGGATGTCGGCTCCGATCATCATCCGCGCCATGGTCGCGGCCGACTCGCGGCGCGGATCGCAGGTGCCGGTGACCTTGCCGCCGCGCATGATCGTGGCGCTGTCGCAGAGCGCCCGGATCTCCTCGAGTTTGTGGCTGATATAGAGGATGCTGCAACCGTCCGCGGCGAGCTTCCGAAGTGTCACGAAGAGGCTCTCGACCGCCTGTGGCGTCAGCACCGAAGTCGGCTCGTCCATGATGAGGAGACCAGGGGCCTGGAGGAGGGCGCGGATGATCTCGACACGCTGCCGCTCGCCTACCGACATGGTGTAGATGTGCCGGCCCGGATCGACCGGCAGCCCGTACCGCTCGCCGACTTCGGCGATCCGCACGGACAGCGTGTCGAGCGGCGGCTTCCCGGGCAGCGCGAGCGCGATGTTCTCCGCCACCGTCAGCGTGTCGAACAGCGCGAAATGCTGGAACACCATGCCGACGCCGAGCCGCTGGGCGGCGGCGGGCGAGGCGACCTTCACTTCCTTCCCGTTCCAAAGGATCGCGCCGGCGTCGGGCCGGACGACGCCGTAGATGATCTTCATCAGGGTCGATTTGCCGGCGCCGTTCTCGCCGACCACGGCGTGAAGCTCTCCCGGTGCTACCTTGAGGTCGACGCCGTCGTTGGCGACGGTCAACGGGTACACCTTGGTGATGCCGCGCAGCTCGAGACGGAGCTGCGGAATGATCGGCTCGGGTGTCGGCGTCGTCATGACCAGGCTCGCCAGCCCATCTCTCTGCGCGGCGGACCATCCCGCCACACCGATCAGAACCGCAAGGTGTGTGCCAATCGTCCCCGGCGAGGAATCCGGCCAAAAACTTCCGCCCACTTGGCGGGCGATAAAAAGTAAGTGGTTATTTCCTGGGCGGGCGAAGATCGTCTCTTGGGCAAGAACCCTCCGCTGCGCTGTCGAGCATCGCGGGAACCCTGTTTTCGCGTGGTTGGCAGGCGGCTTGCAGTCGAGGCAGCGCATGTCAGGGAGTGTGCGGTGACCCGAGCCAAAGCCGAGACGACGGATCGCCAGGCCGCTTCCGATGCGGCGCCGTCGAGGCGAAAAATCCCAGTCGTTGATGGCGCAGCTAGCGAACCTGCGATCCGCCGCGGCCGGCGCTCCTCCAACGGGACGCGGGCGGGCGCGCCGACCCGGACCCGTCTCCTCAAGGCTGCGCGCGAGGAGTTCGTGCTGCACGGTTTTGCCGGCGCGCGGGTCGAGAAGATCGTGCGCAAGGCCGGCTCGAACCCGCGCATGGTCTATCACTACTTCGGCAGCAAGTCGGGCCTCTACGTCGCCGTGCTCGAAGCCGCGCTCGGCGATCTGCGTGCCCAGGAACTCCAGCTAGATGTCGAGCATCTCGACCCGCTCGAGGGCCTGCTGAAGCTCTTCGACTTCATGAACGACCACTTCGAGGGCAACCAGTCGCTGGTTCGCCTCCTCACCAACGAGAACCTCCAGAAGGCGCGCTTCATGCGCACCTCGAAGGCGATCCGCGAGATGTCCTCGCCGGTACTCTCGATGATCGCGCGCTTCATTGCGCGCGGGACGGATGAGCGCGTGCTCGTGACCGGCCTCGACCCGCTCCGTGTCTATGTGATGATGGTCGCGCTCAGCCAGTTCCACCTCTCCAACGTCCACACCCTGTCGGTGATCTTCGACCGCGATCTCACGGCCAGGGAGTGGCGCGCGTCTCGCCGCGCCGACGCTCGCCGGATGCTTCTCGCCTATTTCCACCGCGTGACAGGCTGACCGCCGCGACTGCGGCCCTGTCCGTCCGACTTCATCCAGGAGCCTCATGCTGAGGGCCAGACAGTCTCTCCGCGGCATGGTCACCTCGCCGCATCATTTGGCCAGCGAGGCGGGTCTGCGCATTCTTCGCGCTGGCGGCAACGCAGTGGAGGCGGCGGTTGCCACGGCCGCGGTTCTCGCCGTCATCTATCCGCACATGAATGGGATCGGCGGCGACAGCTTCTGGCTGGTCGCGGAGCCGGGACGGAAGCCGGTCGGCATCCGCGCGGCGGGGTTCAGTGGCGCGGCTGTCGACGCCGGCCTCTTCCGGAAGCACGAGCATACTTCGATTCCCGCCCGCGGTCCGCTGTCGTCCAATACTGTCGCCGGAACGGTGGCGGGCTGGGGGAGCGCGCTCGACCTCGCAGCCTCGTGGGGTAGTCCGCTGCCGGTCGAGAAACTACTCGCGGAGGCGGTCTTCCATGCCGAGGCCGGCTTCCCGGTATCGACGTTTCAGTCGGAGGTGAGCCAAACCCACCTCGAGATCCTCGGCGGCGTGCCCGGGTTCGCCGACCATTTTCTCCTCGACGGCCGGGCGACACCCGCCGGCACGCTCCTCAAGCAGCCAGCGCTGGCGCGGACGCTGAAGCGCCTTGGCGATGAGGGCCTGGACAGTTTCTACCGCGGGGCTATTGCCGCCTCGCTCGCGGCCGACTTTCGCCGCCACGGTCTCCCGCTCACCGCCGCTGATCTCGCCGACTACCGCGCCGAGATCTGCGAGCCGCTCTCGACCGAGGTTCGCGGCATCCGGATATTCAATCACCCGCCGCCTACGCAGGGCATCGCTTCGTTGATCATCCTCGCTTTGGCCGACCGGCTGGGGATCGCGGAGGCGGATGGCTTCGACCACGTTCATGGGCTCGTCGAAGCAACCAAGCACGCCTTCGACGTTCGCGATCGGATCGTCGGCGATCCGTCGACGGCCGGCGGCGACCCCTGTGCCTACCTCGAGCCGGGCTGGCTCGACGGCATCGCAGCCTCGATCGACCGCCGGCGCGCCGCCGGGCCGGAAGTTCGTCCCGTTCATGGCGACACGGTCTGGCTCGGCGTGATCGACGGCGAGGGTCGCCGGGTCAGCATGATCCAGAGCGTCTACATGAAGTTCGGCTCGGGCGTGGTCCTGCCCGAGACCGGCATCCTCTGGCACAATCGTGGCGCCGCCTTCGATCTCGACCCGGGGCCGCGCGAGATCGGGCCGCGTCGCCTGCCGTTCCACACGCTCAATCCAGCGATGGCCGACTTTCCTGACGGCCGGAGAATGGTCTACGGCACGATGGGCGCCGACGGCCAGCCGCAGTTCCAGGCCGCGCTCTTCACCCGCTATGCCTTCTTCGGACGGGACCTCCAGGACGCGATCACCGCACCTCGATGGCTCCTCAGCCGCAAGGTCGGCGAGCCAACCAGACTTCACATCGAGGATCGCTTCGAACCAGCGGTCGTCGCCGCTCTCCGAGCAGCGGGGCACGACGTCTCCGTGCAGGCCCCGTTCACCCACCAGGTGGGGCACGCAGGGGCGATTGTCCGGCACGCGAGCGGGATCATCGACGGCGCGAGCGATCCGCGAAGCGACGGGAGCGCGGCGGGGTTCTAGGAGACAAGGCCAACCTCGAACGCCAGTGGAAAGGGGTCGCGGCTGAGGTCGGAGCCGCCTATATCGATGTTCAACCGTGGTTCTGCACGGAGATCTGCACCCCAGTCATCGGCAACATGCTGGCGATCCGAGACACGAACCACGTGAGCGCCACGTACAGTCTCTATCTCTCCGGCGTGATGGGATCGGCCATCGAACCGCTTCTCGCGCGCTGACTGGCGTAGCGTTGCCTGCACCTCGGAATCGACCCCGGGAACGCGTAGCCTCGCCTGGATCGTCAGGTTCTTCGTGGCCTCCTGCACTCGGTTCGACGCTCATAACGGTCTGGTTGGAGGTTCGAGCCCTCCCGGGCCCACCACGATCTGGCATCATGCGCCGGGAATGCTTGCTCGCGCGGAACCGACTGATAGTCTCGTCGTGGCAAGGGTGCCTGGGCGTCGGTGGATCGGGATCGTCTCGGTCGGATGACGCGAAGGGCAGGCCGGCGCCGCCCGGCATCGTCGATGAAAGCGCTAGGGGTGGCGTCGTCTTAACCGCGCGGGGGACGTGGTGAGACAGAGAGACATCGCCATCATCGGCATCGGCTGCCGCTATCCGGGCGGAGCGACCACTCCAGACCAGTTCTGGGATTTCCTCGAACGGGGCGGCGACGGGATCGTCGAAGTCCCCCCCGATCGCTGGGCGGTCGAGTCCTACTACGACCCGCGGCCGGGCACCCCCGGCAAGACGATCGCGCGGCGTGGCGGCTTCATCGCGGGGATCGACCGCTTCGACGCCGATTTCTTCGGCATCTCTCCGCGCGAAGCCGAGCTGATGGACCCCCAGCAGCGGCTCCTCCTCGAGACGGCGTGGGAGGCTCTCGAGGACGGTGGCGTGCAGATCGACCGCGAGGGCGAGGAGACCGGCGTCTTCGTCGGCATATCGACCAACGACTATTCGCTCCTCCAGTCGGGCATCGACGAACTCCGCACGATCGACGTCTACACGACCACCGGAACGGTGATGAGCATCGCGGCCAACCGGCTCTCGCATGCCCTCGACCTCCGCGGTCCCAGCGTCGCCGTCGACACGGCGTGTTCGTCCTCGCTCGTCGCCGTGCACCTCGCGGTCCGCGCCTTGCGCGACGGCGACTGCAAGGTCGCGCTCGCCGGCGGCGTCAACGCGCTCCTTCTGCCCACTCCGTTCATTGCGTTCAGCCGCATGTCGATGCTGTCGAGCGACGGCCGCTGCAAGGCCTTCGACGATCGGGCCGACGGCTTCGTGCGTGGCGAGGGCGTCGGCGTGGTCGCCCTCGAGCTGCTCTCGGACGCCCTCGCCAAGGGGCGGCGCATCTACGCGGTCATCCGCGGCACCGCCTCCAACCAGGACGGCCACACCAACGGCCTCACCGTCCCGAGCCCGCGCGCCCAGGCGTCGCTGGTGCGTCGGGCCTGCCGCGACGCCGATGTCGCGCCGTCGGCTGTTTCCTATATGGAAGCGCACGGCACCGGCACGCCGGTCGGCGACCCGATCGAGGCGACCGCCCTTGGCCAATCGGTCGGCCAGATGCGGCCGGCGGACAGCCCGCTGCTGATCGGCTCCGTCAAGACCAATATCGGCCACCTCGAGGCTGGAGCCGGCGTGGCGGGCGTGATCAAGGCGGCCCTGTCGCTGTCGCACGGCCGTGTGCCGCCGAGTCTCCACTACCGGAAGCCCACGCCGCACGTGGACTTCGCCGATCTGAACCTCGCGGTCGTCACCGAGACGACGCCGTTCGCGTCGCTGCCGGCGCTGGTCGGCGTCAACTCCTTCGGTTTCGGCGGCAGCAACGCGCATGCGATTCTCGAATCGCCGCCGGAAGTCGCAGAGCGCCAGGCAGCGCGGGACGTGGGAGCGATCCTCCTCCCGCTGTCGGCGCGGACCGGCGAGCGCTTCGCCGCCGTCGCCGCGAAGTGGCGGGCGTTCCTCGCGCCGGGAGGCGAGGGCGCCGCGCTCGACATCGCCGACGTCGCGCATTCCGCTGCCACACGGCGCAACCATCGCGGCGAACGCCTCGCGATCGTCGCTCGCGACCGCGAGCATCTCCTCGAGCAACTCGCGGCGGTCGCCGGTGGCGCCACGCCCGCCGGGGTCGTGACCGGTCGCCCGGCCGACAAGGCGCCGCGGCCGGTCTTCGTCTATTCCGGCCAGGGCACGCAGTGGTGGGCGATGGGCCGCGAGCTCCTCGCCTCCGACCCCGTCTTCCGCGCCGTCATCGAACGTTGCGACGCGCTCTTCTCGAAGCTCGGCGACTGGTCGCTGATCGAGGAACTGACCCGCGACGAGCGGACCTCACGCCTGCACGTGACTGCCATCAGCCAGCCGGCGATCTTCGCGATCCAGGCCGCGCTCACCGAGCTGTGGGCCTCCTGGGGCATCCGCCCGGTGGCAACCGTCGGCCATTCGGTCGGCGAGGTCGCGGCGGCGTGGGCGGGCGGAATCCTCACCCTCGAGGATGCCGCGCGAGTCATCTTCCATCGCGGGCGGTGCATGGAAAGCGCGCCCACCCGCGGGCGGATGATCGCCGCCGCGGTCACGGAGGCGGAGGCCCGCCGCCTGATCGCCCCGTATGGCGACCGCGTTTCCCTCGGCGCCGTCAACAGCCCGGCGCTGGTCACGCTCTCGGGCGAGTCCGAGCCGCTGGAAGCGATCGCCGCGGAGCTGGCCGCGCGTGGCGTGTTCACCCGCTTCCTCGACGTCCAGTACGCCTTCCACAGCGCCCAGATGGACCCGGTGAAGGACGACCTCCTGGCCGCGCTCGGGCACGTTCCGCTTCAACCGGCGCGCATTCCGGTGATTTCGACCGTCACCGCCAGCGAGGCAGGCCGTCGCGACTACGGGACCGAGTATTGGTGGTTGAACGTGCGGCGCACCGTGCTCTTCGGCCCCGCTGTCCAGCATCTGATCGAGACCGGTTTCAACAATTTCCTCGAGGTCGGCGCGCACCCCGCCCTGGCGAGCGCACTCGCCGAGTGCCTCCGCGAGGAAGGCGTCAAGGGCACCGTCCTCGGCTCGCTCCGCCGCAAGGAGTCGGATCGGGTGACGATGCTGGCCTCGCTGGGGGCGCTCCATGTCGCCGGCCACCCCATCGAATGGGACGGCGTCCTCGGCGGCGCACGGAATGCGGTCGCCTTGCCGCGGGAGACTTGGCAGCGCGAGCGCTTCTGGCGCGAGTCGGCGGGCGCGTTCGCCAACCGCATGACGCAGCGCGTGCATCCGCTTCTCGAACGGGCTCTCAAGATGGCCGAGCCCGCCTTCGAGAGCGAACTCGATCAGAACGCGCTGCCTTGGCTCGCCGATCACCGCGTGCAGGGACACGTCGTGTTCCCCGCCGCGGGCTCCATAGAGATGATGCTCGGCGCCGCGCGCACTCTGCTCGGGGGAGAGGGCGGGATCGTCGAAGACGTCGACTTCCGCAAAGCGCTGATCGTCGCCGACGGCGAGAACCCGACCAAGGTCCAGATCCGCTACCGCCCAGCCGACGGAGTCGTCGAGGTCGCGAGCCGCGACGACGCCGGGGAGTGGTCGCTGAACGCGATCGGCGCCGTCCGCATTCCTGACGGGGGCGGCGAAGCGGGTCAGATCGATATCGCCGCCGTCCGGCGCGGTCTGCCCGAAGAGATCGCGGGCCAGGAGATCGCCGCGCGGTTCGTCGAGAACGGCATCAGCTACGGACCGGCGTTTCGCGGCATCGAGACCGTATGGCGACGCGACGGCGAGGCGCTCGGCCGGGTCGGCGTGGCGGAGCCCATCGTCGGCCAACCCGAGCACTACCTCGCCCACCCGGCGCTGTTCGACGCCTGCCTGCAGGTTATTTCCGCCGCCCTGCCGCGCGACGCCGCCCTCAGCCGCGGGCCCTTCCTGCCGGTCCATGTCGACCGCATCCGCTTGCGGAGCCCGTTCCGCGGCCCGGTGTGGACGCACGTCCAGATGCGCTTCGCCGCCGGCCGCGCGATTGTCGCCGACCTTCGCATCGTCGACGATTCCGGCCGCGTATTGATGGAGATCGACGGCTTCCGCTGCCAGGCTGTTACGCGCCAGACGTCTCAATCCTCGGCGTCCCTCGAGGACTGGCTGTACGCCAACACCTGGCAGGCAAGCCCGCGCCCCGGCGCCGCCATTGGAAAAGGGGCGGCACTCGCTCCGACGGAGGCCGCCGCCGAGGCGGCCGCCGAGCTTGCCCGCGCTCATTCGACCGACGATCAATCCGTCAGCCGCGACGTCGATCGCGCCACCGCGCTCCAGGATCTCGCGACCGGTTGGATCGTGGAGGCGCTTCGCGCGCTCGGCTGGGGGCTTCGCACTGGACATCGATCCACGCTCGACGCCTTGCGGACGCGGCTCGCGATTGCCCCGGTTCACCACCGGATGTTCGACCGCTTCCTGAAGTTCCTCGCGGCCGACGGCGTGTTGCGCCTCGAGGGGGACAGCGTCACCGTGGTCCGGGCGCCAGCCAAGCGCGACCCCGAGCGCCTCTGGACGGCGGTCCTCCTCCGCCACCCCATCCTTCTGACCGAGCTGACGCTGATCCGGCGCAGCGGGGTGCGGCTCGTCGGCATGCTGCGCGGCGAGATCGATCCGCTGAGCGTCCTCTTTCCCGACGGCTCGGCAGGAACGCTCGAGCATTTCTATCAATCCGGCTGGTCGCAGCTGCCCTTCAACCTGATCGCAGCCGAGGCGGTTGCCGCCGCGGTGAGCGGGCTGCCGGCAGGGCGGGCGCTCCGCGTCCTCGAAGTCGGCGCCGGCACCGGCGGCCTCACCGCCCACATCCTGCCGCGTCTCCCGGCGGACCGCACGCGCTACGTGTTCACCGACGCCTCCAACGCCTTCTTCAGTAAGGCCGAGCAGGCCTTCTTCGACTACCGCTTCATGGAATTCGCCCCCCTCGATATCGAGCGCTCGGGGACGGAGCAGGGCTTCGCTCCCGCCTCGTTCGACATCGTCATCGCCTCCAACGTCCTCCACGCCACGCGCGACCTCGGCGAGACGATGGACCACGTGCGCGAGCTTCTCGCTCCGCGCGGGATGTTCGTCGGCATCGAGATCAACGACACCCCGCGCTGGGTCGATTTGGTGTTCGGCCTGACCGCCGGCTGGTGGCGCTTCGCGGACGACATCCGCTCCGATCACGCCGGCATTCGCGCCGACGAATGGAAGCAGCTCTTCGCGGCGCGCGGCTTCGAGGAAGCGCACGCGCTCACTCTGAGCGCCTCGCTCGCCGGCCAGGCGGTGCTCATCGCGCGGCGGCCCGCCGAGCAGCCGGCCGCTGCCATGCCCCAGGCGGTGAACGCAGCCGCAGAGCCCGCGCCGCCCTGGCTGCTCTACGGCGAAGGCGAAGGCCTCGCCGAGGGGATGGCGGCGCTCCTCGCCAGAAGCGGCCGCGCGGCCGTGACGGCGTGGCCGGGCAATACCTATCGTCGCCTGTCCGAGACCTCCTACGAGGTGCGGCGTGACGCGCCGGGCGACCTCAGGCGCCTGTTGGCCGAACTTGTGGCGGCCGGCCGCGCCCCGGCCGTGGCGGTTCATTTGTCGACCCTCGACGTCGCCGAGCCCGACGCCACCACGGCGGGGCTCGTCGACGCCGAGAAGGCGTGCGCGAGCCTCATGCATCTCGTGCAAGCGCTCACCGCGGAAGGCATCCCGCAATCGCGTCTGATCGTGGTCACCCGCGGTTTGCAGGCGATCGAGGGCACCGACAGTCCGCTGCTCCTCGCCGGCGCGCCGGCGTGGGGCTTCACCCGCGTGGTGGTCAACGAGCATCGCGGCCTCGACCCCCTCCTCATCGATCTCGATCCGACCGGCTCGGCCGGGGATGCCGCGGAGATTCTCGCCGAGTTCGAGTCAGGCCTACCCGAACGCGAGGTCGCGTTCCGTGCCGGCGCCCGCTTCGTGAACCGCGTGATTCACACGAGCTTCGAGAAACTCGCCCGGCCGGCCGACGCGACCGATGGCCGGAGCGGCTATCGCCTCGAGATTCCCGCGCCTGGCGTCCTCGATCGGCTCGCGCTCATGGAGCGCCCACGCCGCGCGCCCGGCCCGGGCGAGGTCGAGATCGCCGTCAAGGCGGCGGCCCTCAACTTCCGCGACGTCATGAAAGCGCTCGGCATCTATCCGACCGAGAGCGCCAACGACGACCTTCCCGGCGACGAATGCTCCGGCACCATCGCGGCCGTGGGGGAGGGCGTGAAGGGCCTCGCGGTCGGCGATGCGGTCGTCGCTATCGGCGGAGGGTGCATCGCCTCGCACGTGACGCTGCCGGCGGCGCTCGTCTTCAGGATGCCCGCGCGGCTCACTTTCGACGAGGCCGTCACCGTTCCCGTTCCCTTCCTCACGGCCTGGCACGCGCTTCACGAGATCGGACGCATCCGCAAGGGCGAGACCGTGCTCCTCCACGCCGCCACCGGCGGCGTCGGCCTCGCCGCGCTACAGGTGGCGAAAGCCGCCGATGCGAGAGTGTTCGCCACGGCCGGCTCGCCCGAGAAGCGCGACCTTCTGCGCGCGCTCGGTGTCGGGCACGTCATGGACTCGCGCACCCTCGCTTTCGCCGACGAGATCCGCGCGGTGACCGACGGGCGGGGCGTCGACATCGTCCTCAACTCGCTGTCGGGCCGTGCGATCGAGAAGAGCCTCTCCATCCTCGCGATGGGCGGACGCTTCCTCGAAATCGGCAAGCGCGACATCTTCCAGAACTCGCGCATCGGCATGCGCCCGTTCCGCAACAATGTCTCGCTTCAGGCGATCGACCTCAGGCAGGTCATGGACGAGCGGCCCGACCTCGTGGCGCGCGAGATGCGCGAGGTCATCAAGCGCATCGAGGACGGGCGCTACAATCCGTTGCCCTATCGCAGCTTCCCGATGGACCGCGTGGTCGACGCGTTCCGCTACATGGCCCGCGCGCGCCACATCGGTAAGGTCATCGTTGGCACCGGCAACGGCCACGTCGCCGCCCAGCCGGCGGCCGACCCGCGCCCGCCGGAACTCGCCGCCGACGCGACCTACATGATCGTCGGCGGCCTCGGCGGGTTCGGGCTATCGGTCGCCGAGTGGCTGGCCGAGCGCGGCGCCCGGCATATCGTCCTCACCGGCCGCCGTGGCGCGACCGCCGAGTCCCGGTCCACGCTCGACGCGCTTCGGGCGCGCGGCATCGAGGTGGTCGCCGAGGCGGCCGACGTGACCAAGCGCGAGGACGTCGATCGCGTCTTCGACCGCGTCGAACGCGAGATGCCGCCGCTGAAGGGCATCCTTCATGCCGCCATGGTGCTCGACGATGGCCTGATCGCACAGCTCGACGAGGCGCGCCTCGCCAGGGTCATGGCGCCAAAAGTGCTCGGCGGATGGCATTTGCATCAGCGCAGCCTTCGCCTCGATCTCGATTTCTTCATCCTGTTCTCGTCGATCTCCGAGCTCGTCGGCAACGCCGGTCAGGCGAACTACGTCGCCGCCAACTCGTTCCTGGTGTCTCTGGCCAACTACCGGCGTCGCTTGGGGCTTCCGGCGCTCGCCATCGCCTGGGGCCGCATCTCCGGCGCCGGCTATGTCGATCGCAACGCCGAGACGGCCGAGCGCCTCGACCGCATCGGCATGGAGGGCGTGCCGGCCACCCGGGCCACCGAGGCGATCGGCCGGCTCCTGACCGCGAACGCTGCCCATGTCGGCGTACTGCGGATGGATTGGCAGGCTTGGGCCCGCGCCGCCGGCGGGCAGCTGCCTCCGCGCCTCGCCGGTCTCGCGGAAGCCTCCGTCGAAACCAGCGACGCCGCCAGCCAGGGCCTCCGCGAAATCGTGCTGGCCGCAGCCGAGGCGGAGCGTCCGGCCCTGCTGGTTGCGATGCTCCGCGAGCAGGTGGCCAAGGTGCTGCGGAGTTCGAGCGCCGACCTCGATCCCGATCGCCCGCTCTCCGAGCTCGGCCTCGATTCTCTGATGGCGATCGACCTTCTGCACCGCATCGAAAATGCGTTCGGCGTGGCGGTTCCGACCGGCCGCGTCGGCTCGGAAGTCTCCGTGACCATCCTCGCCGGGACGTTGCTGGAATTGATCACCGGCACGGCGTCAAAGCCCGCTGCGGCGAAGGGCAACGGCAACGGAAGGCCGCATGCGAACGACGATGCCCCCGATGAATGCATCCTGCCTCTGAGGACCGCCGGCGACCGGCCGCCGCTCTACCTTTTCCACGCGGCGGGCGGGCTCGCCACGGTCTACTCCCGACTGGTCGCCGCCCTTCCGGCGGACTTGCCGGCGGTCGGCCTGCAGTCGCGGGCGATCGACTCCGATCGCGCCGAGTTTCCGACGATGGAGGCGATGGGTGGGGCCTATGCCGGGCTGCTCTCGCGCCGCCAACCCGACGGGCCGCTCCATCTCGTCGGCTTCTCCTGGGGCGGCTACGCGGCGCTCGCGACGGCGGCCGCCCTCGAGGAGGCCGGCCGCGACGTCGCCCACGTCACGCTCCTCGATTCCGATCCCCTGTGGATCGACCCGTCTCGCTCCGCCGATGAGCGGGGGCGGGCGATCATGAAGCAGATCAGCGGAAGCCTCTTCCGCGACCTCGGCCTCGTCGCAAACGCCGACGACCCGGAACTCGCACGCTCGACCGATACATTGGTCGACCTTCTGTTGAGCGCCTCGGAAGCGGAGCGGGCCGAACAGGTCACCGCCTGGGTGGAAGCAGCCGGCGGCGCCGCGAACGGGCCGTCGTCGGAGCGCGTCGAGCGCTTCGTCCGACTCTTCTTTCGCCACGTCGCGATGATGGACGGCCACCGGCCGCGTGGCCTTCGCGCATCGATCTTGAGCTTGCGCGCGCGCGGGGAGGGGGGGCGGTCGACGCTGAAGGGCCTGACCACGGGCGCCTTCACCGAGGACGTCCTTGACTGCTCGCACTACGAAATCCTGCAGCCGCCGATCGTGGAAACGGTCGCCGCTCTCGTCAACGAGGCGCTGCTCTCCGCCAACGGCACCGACGGCGACCTTGCGCTCGCGGTGCGCCAGAGAGGGCGCGGCGACCGGCCGCCCTTACAGGTGCTCGGCTAGGTCGGGCGCCCGTTCGCGATGCGGGAAATGTCGCCGGCCCCTTCCGAACCCGCGCCTGGCCGCGCCCGCGCGTTCGCCGAGCGCTGGCTGATCCCCTATCTGCCCTACCCGCACATCATGTGCGTGGCGCCGATCGACACGATCTTGCGCCTCCTCCTTCGCGTCCGGCCACGGATTCCGCCGGCCTACTGGCCGCGGCTCATCCTGCTGCTCCTGATCTCCATGATCGTCACCATCGGCTCGCTGCCGGAGCGCCTCATCCTCGGCGCGTGGCTGCGCCTGCGGCCGCCGAGGATCGAGCCGCATCAGGCGCCGGTCTTCGTCCTCGGCTACTTCCGCTCCGGCACGACGTTCCTCCAGAACCTCTTCGCCGCCGACCCCAATCTCCGCTCGCCGCGCTGGGCCGAGGTTCTCGCCCCGCAGACCTTCGTCGTCGGCTGGGTCCTCTTCCGCTACATCTTCATGCCCTTCGAACGCCTCATGCGCCTCGACGCCCTGGCGCCGATCGCCGGGCACCTGCCCGCCGAGGACGACTTTGCGCTCAACAATTGGGGCGCCGTCTCGGTCATTGCCGGGCGCGCGGTCCTTCCCCGCCAACAGGACTTCTACAACCGCTTCAACGACCTCGACGGATTGACCCCGCGCGAGCGGGAGCGCTGGCGGTCCTATCAGCTCGCGTTCGTCCAAAAACTCACCCTGATTTCGGGCGGGCGCCGCCTGGTGCTGAAGTCGCCGAGCCACACCGCTCGCGTCCGTTACCTCCTGCAGCTTTTCCCGGGCGCCAAGTTCGTCCATATCTCGCGTCCGCCGGACCTCGTGTTCCGGTCCAATCTCCTCCTTGCCCGCGAGCTGCAGCGGGCCTTCGCCTTGCAGCCGCCGCTTCCCGGCGATGAGCAGGAGGAGATCATCGTCCGCGAGTACCTCGCGACCGAGCAGCACTACCTGGCGGACAAGGGGCTGATCCCGCCGGGCGACCTTGCGGAAATTCGCCTCCACGACCTCAGCGCCGATCCGGTCGGCGAGATGAAGCGCGTCTATCGCGAACTCGGCCTCGATTTCGATGCGGGTTTCGAGGCTGAACTCGCCCCGGTCATCGCGGCCTTCGGCAAGCGGACTCCGAACCGGCACCCGGACCTGACCGAGGCGCAAAAGGCGAAAATGGCCCGCCTCCGACCCTTGGCCGCGGCCTTCGGCTACGACAATTCGTCCGGGTCCGACGTTAACTCTGTGAGATCGCGGGCGGAACGTTGACCTCGCCTGTGCATTCGATCAGATGGCGAATATGACGGGACGACGTCCTTCGATCACGGCATGGCCGGCGCGGCTGATGCTCGCGCTCCTGATGCTTGTCGGCGCGATGCAGTCCGTCCGCGCCGACGACGAGACCGATTCAGTCGCCCTCGTGCAACAGGTGCGCGAGGCAGCGGTAACGCTTGCCCTCGGCCGTTCGCCCGAGACCCAGAAACAGATCATCGGCGCCGCCTTCGATGGCGCGGGTATCGGACAACGCGTGCTCGGCGACTATTGGACCACCGCCAGCGCCGACGATCGGATCGCGGTGGTCGACGCTCTCCTCGAAGGTATCGCGGTGGTTCTCGCCGACCGGCTGATGGGCACCGGCGACCAGAATTTCGCCGTCCTCGGCACGCGTATCTTGACCAACGGCGACATTCTCGTGCGCACCCAGTTCGTGCAGCCTCCTCGCCAGCCGACCGCCGTGGACTGGCGTGTCCGCCACTGCGACGGGCAGCTCTGCGTCGGCGATGTGATCGTCGACGGCGGGTCGGTGACTCTGGCGCGGCGCGACCAGGTCCTCGCGCAGCTCGCGGGAAATGGCGGGTCCATCCCCCAGCTCATCGCCGACCTCACCGAAGGCCGGCTCTGACCGCACGCTGATCCAATGCCCCCACTCATCGAGCTCATCAACGTTCATCGCGAGTTCGACGGCGGCCGCATCGTCGCCGTCGACGACGTCTCGCTCACGATCGCCGACAACGAGACGGTCGCCATCGTCGGCCGCAGCGGCAGCGGCAAGTCGACGGTCCTCAACCTCATCTGCGGGCTCGACCGGCCGACGCGCGGCAAGGTCCTGTTCGAGGGGCGGGTGATCGCCGGGCGAGCCGCCTGGGCAGCGGTTCGCGCGCGCAGCATCGGCATCGTCTTCCAGAATTTCTCCCTCCTCCAGACGCTCTCGGCCTGCGAGAACATCGAGGTGGCGCTCCTCGGCAACCTCACAGGCGCGCAGCGGCGGCGGTCGCGCGCGTTGGAGCTCCTCGCGCATTTCGGCCTTGCCGAGCGCTCTACTCTCCGCCCGGCGCAGCTTTCCGGCGGCGAACGCCAACGGCTCGCGATCGCCCGCGCCCTCGCCAACGAGCCAAGGCTGCTGGTTGCCGACGAGCCGACCGGAAGCCTCGACGAGGACACCAGTCACTCCGTGATGGACATCATCGGCAATATCCATCGCGAGTTCGGGACGACGGTGCTCGTCGTCACCCACAACGAGGAAGTCGCCGCCACCTGCGCGCGGCGGATCGAGATCTCCGACGGCCGTATCCGCTCCGACCGGCGCACGACGCCCGTCCAGCCGAAGCCTTCCGCTCCCTCGCCAGTCGTTGCGGTAGCACGCCCATGAACGAGTTGACCCTTCCCTTTCGCGGCCTCACGGCACGACCGCTCCGCACCTCGCTGACGGTCCTCGGCATCGCGGTGGCGGTGGGCGGGTTCGTCGCCCTCACCGGGTTGACCAGCGGCGTCCAGTACTCATTTTCGTCGGGGATCGCGGAGACCGGCGCTGACCTCGTCGTCACCCAGCGCAACACCTTCAACCTCATCAGCAGCACGGTCCCTGCCACGCTCGAGCCGGCGCTCGCTGCGGTCGATGGCGTGGAGGCGGTGTCGGGCGTTCTCCTCAACATCACCCCGGCCGACGAGGCCGCCAACGTCGTCATCGCCGGTTGGCCGAGCGAGAGCTTCCTGTGGCAGGACGTGCGTCTCCTCAACGGACGCATTCCCGAGGATACCGACGCTTGGCCGGTCATCCTCGGCAAGTCGATCGCCGGCGCGCTCGGCAAGGAGGTCGGCGATACGATCGAACTCGAGTTCCAGCCTTACACCGTCATCGGCATCGCGGCCTTCTCGTCGGCGCTCAACGAGAATCTCGCCATCGTGCCGCTGGAGGGCCTGCAGACGCTGGTGTCGCGGGACGGGGTGTACACCCTGTTCGAGATCAAGCTCGAACGCCCGCTCAGCGAGGCCCGCGTTGCCGCCGCCAAATCCAGCCTCGCCGCCGCCATCGGCGCTGGCTTCGAGGTCGGCGACACCCAGGAATTTGCAGGCAACATAAGGGTCTTCAGCCTGCTCGAGGCGATCGCCCGAACCGTGTCGCTGGTCGTCCTCGCCATGGCGACGATCGTCGTCGCCAACACGCTCCTGATGGCGGTGAACGAGCGAACCTTCGAGATCGGGGTGCTCGCCTCGGTCGGCTGGGCGCCGCGGCGCATCCTCCGCCTCATCCTCATCGAAGGCGTCCTCATGAGCGCGGTCGGCGGGATCATGGGAGTCATCATCGGAGCCCTCGCCATGGAGATGGCGTCGCGAACGCAGTTCGCGGCCGGCTTGCTCGTCCCCTACCTGACCGGTTGGTCGGTCTTCCAGGCGCTGGTCTTCGTCCTCATCGCCGGTCCCCTCGGCGCCCTCTACCCCGCCTGGCGTGCCACGCGCCTCCTCCCCGCCGAGGCCCTCCGCGCTCCCTGACCGCCCGCGAGAAACCCGCGAGCTGCGCTTGCCGAGGCGTCAGTCAAAACGAAAAAGGCCAGGGTGACGGATCACCCCGGCCGCTCTCTTCCGATGTCGTGAAAAGGAAACGCCTCGATCCCTACGGCGCGACCTGGCCGAGGAGGGTGGCGAACACCCCGCCCGCGCGCCCGGCATGCGTGACGGCCTTGGCGGCATCGAGGTTGACCGGAGCGCCGACCTGGATGACGCCGACCATGCCCATCCCGTAGTGCGGGAGGCACTTGTAGCCGTAGACGCCCTCGACGGTGAAGGTCACGACGGTCTCGACGTTGAACGGGTTCTTGAACGGCTGGGCACCCGGGGGAACCATGCCCTCGATGCTCTCGGCGTTATGGCCCGGCTGGGCCGGAACGAAGCGCACGGTGTCGCCCGCGGCGATGCGCAGATAGGCCGGCTCGAACACCATCGGCGTGCCGTCGGTGCCGCGGCTCATCATCTGCACGACGTGCTCGGCGGCATAGGCCGGGGCGGGCGCGAACGCGACCGCCAGGGCGGCGCCCACAACTGCCATCATCGATCTCATCATTGACTTTCCTCCAGTGCGATGCCGGCTTGGACCGGCCTTGGTGTTGGACGTTGCGACCTAATGAATGCGGGAGCGATCATCAAGCTCCGGCTCAGTAACGCGGCAAAGAGACGCACAACACTGAGATTGAACAATTAAAGTGTGCGCCGCGAAGACAGTAGATCAGCGCAAGGCCAATCGCCGCATCTCGGTTATACGATTACTCTAAAGTAGTGTGTGGGAGGTTTGTTGCAGCTTGTACCGATCCCTCAGGAATGCGGCGGGACTGAGGTGGGCCCGGAGGCCCACCCGTACCAGCTGCGGATCGGTCAGTTCGCAGAGAAGCGGGTGAACGCCCCGCCGGCCGTGGCGAGTGACGCCGGCCCCTCGGCGGAGAAGACATTGCCGTCCTCGTCGACGGCGACTCCCTCACCGGCCGTGCCCTGATAGACTCGGCCCTCGAACGGGAAGGGCGGGATGAAGCCGGTGATGCGGTCCTCGTGGATGTTGCCGATGCGGATGCCGTCGCTCCAGCCGACATGGTTGAACGGCGTCGACTCGGAGTCGATGGCGTAGACCATGTCGTCGTCGGTGATGTAGAGGCCGCTCACCCGGCCGAACATGTAGCGCGACTCGAGGTAGTTGCCGTCGCCATCGAAGATCTCGATGCGGTGGTTGCCGCGGTCCGCGACCCACAGCCGGCCGAGCGAGTCGAACGCCAACGCATGCGGCGTGCGGAACTCGCCGTGGCGAACCCCGATCCGGCCCCATTCCTGGATGTAGGTGCCGTCGGGCGCGAACTTGATGATGCGACCGGTCAGCATGTTGGTGCGGCCCTCCTCGACCGCCGTCTGGGTGATCATGCC
Source organism: uncultured Bauldia sp. (assembly GCA_964402985.1). Lineage (GTDB taxonomy): Bacteria > Pseudomonadota > Alphaproteobacteria > Rhizobiales > Kaistiaceae > JADYYB01. The sequence goes on from CAYOET010000063.1 coordinate 18,437, forward strand.
CTGGCCGCTGTGCCCGTCGGACACGTAGATGCTGCCGTCGGGACCGACCACGACGTCGTTGGGCTGGTTGAAATGCGTAGCGTCGTTGCCGGCCACGCCCGCCGTGCCGAGGCTCATCAGGAGCTCGCCGGTCGGGCTGAACTTGTGCACCTGCTGGCCCTTGGTGCGCGCTTCGTTGTTGGCGAAATCGGTCACCCAGACATTGCCCTCCTCGTCGACGAAGATGCCGTGTGGGGTGACCATGAGCCCGCCGCCGAAATTGGCGAGGATCGCGCCGCTCTGCCGGTCGAATTTGAAGATCGGATCGACCGGGTTGGTGTCGCAGCTGATCCCGCCGCCGCTGAGCGCGCCCGACCCGCAGCGCTCATAGGCCCAGATATTGCCGTCGATCGGGTCGATGTCGATGCCTGCGCTGGTGCCCCATCGCCGTCCAGCCGGCAGCGTGCCCCAGTTGCGGGTCATGTTGGGAACCGGATTGGGCAGTCCCTCGCCGGTGATGGGGTTGGGAGCGACGGAGCCCGATTGGGCAATGGCGCTCGCCGGCATGAGCAGGACAGGCGCGCATGCGATCCACAAAGTCGCGAGTACTCGACGTGAAAGCATTGGCATTCCTCCCGTAGATTGCCTTCGCCCGCGCCCCCCCCTCCAGCGCGAGCGAGCCGCGATCTCCCGAACGGGCCGAGCCGCAAGCAAGGCCTCATCCCGTCGCGGCAGCCTTAGGTAGCAGGCCACGCCGCGGCCAACTACCTCCCAAGACGGACGGGTTGTTTCGGGTCGGGTCGGCTGATCGGCCCAGCCGGATCGATCGTGGGAGAGCGGAGAGAGAAGCCTAAGATCCCGCGGACTTCCGCTTCGCGGGCATCGCGTCCTCGTCGGGCGCGGGGAGCGGCGGCTGCTTCGCCGCCGCCTTCCGTTCGGCCATCGTGCGCATCAGTTCGGCGGTGAGCGCGGCGGCCACCTCCGTGTTGGGAACGGCCTTCCCGAACAGGAAGCCCTGCACGAGGTCGGCATTGGCCTCGTTGAGGAAGGAGAGCTGGCCGGTCGACTCGACGCCCTCGACCGTTACCTGCATCCCCAATTCGCGACCCAGCGCGATGATCGTCTTCACGACCATCGCGGCCTCGCGCCCGTGGCCTTCATCGCCGCTGAAGCCACGCATGAAACTTTGGTCGATTTTGATCTTGTCGAAGGGGAAGCGCCACAAATAGCTGAGGCTCGAATAGCCGGTGCCGAAATCGTCCATCACCACCGCCACGCCCATGGCCTTGATCTCGCGGAGCTCGGCCATGACCGCCTCGGTGTCGCCGAGGAGGAGGGTCTCGGTGATCTCGAGTTCGAGCCGATGCGGCGCGAGGCCGGCCTTGCGCAGCCCGCTGCTCACGTTCTTCGCGATCGATCCGACTCCGAATTGCATTGGCGAGAGGTTGACCGCGACGCTGAGATGCGCCGGCCAGGTCGCCGCCGTGCGGCACGCTTCCTCGATGATCCACTCGCCCGCCTTTTCGATGAGGTGGAGGTCCTCGAGGACGGGGACGAAGGTGAGCGGCGGGATGTTCGTGCCGTCGGGCAGCTCCAGGCGCATGAGTGCCTCGAACCCCCTGATCGTGTGGGTGCTCACATCCACGACAGGCTGGTAGTGGAGCCGGAATCCGTCATGCGTGGCGGCGTGGCGAACCGTCTTCTCCAGCGTCAGGCGGGCCTGCAGCTCCTCGTCGAGGTCGGCGGTAAAGAAGCGGACGCAGTTCCGCCCGTCGGCCTTGCTGCGGTAGAGCGCGAGATCCGCGCTCTTGAGAACGCGCTCGGGGCTCGTGCCGTCGCGCGGGGCGATCGCCACGCCGATGCTCACCGTGGCGATGATCTCATTCTCGCGGAAGGCGAGCGGCTCCTCGAGCGCCTTAATGAGACGCGCGGCGAACTCCTCGGCATCGTTCGGGCCGTCGATCGCGCGCTGCACCACGACGAACTCGTCGCCGCCCATGCGGGCGATGATGTCGTCGGTGCGAACCGCGGAGCGGAGGCGATGCGCGATCGACTTGAGGAGAAAATCGCCGCCGTCATGGCCGAGCGCGTCGTTCACCTCCTTGAAGCGGTCAATGTCGATGAAATGCACGGCCAGCGAGCCCCCATGCTCGACAACCTCCGCCAGCTCCACTTCCAGCTGCTCCATGAGGCTCGCCCGGTTGGCGAGTTCGGTCAGGCCGTCGTGGTGGGCGAGGAAGCGGATGCGGCGGTCGGCCTGCTGCTTCTCGCGGGTGCGGCGGATCCACGCCACCGCCGGGATGCCGAAGGCCAGCGCGGTGAGGAGACAGAGACCGCCGGCGGCAACGAGGTAGGTGCTGTAATAGGTGTCGCGCTTCTCGCTCTGATCGACATAGGCGCCGACGATGGCGACGGCGTTGCCGCCGACCGTCACCGGCACGAACGCGCGGGCGTAGAAACTGGGACGGCCGGGGTCGGCGCCATTTTCATGGACCGACACGACCGGCGTGTTGGTGACCCGCGACTTGACCGCCTCCCGGCTGAAATCGGCGATGTCGACCTGCGCGACGCCGCCTTCGGACACGAGCTGCGAGTAGCCGTCGCGATTGTAGATCTCGTAGCGGAAGACCTGGCCCGCTTTCCGCGCCCAGTCGAAGAACCGCATGCTGGCGCTCGAGGGCAGCTGGCCGTCGGCGATCTGCTCCATGTCGGTCACGGTGTCGCCGAGGAGGCGCGCCCAGTTGCGGGCGGCGAGGGTGGCGTCCTGGTAGAGGAGATGATCGGTCGTGAGCTTCACCGAGCCGAGGGTGCCGGTGACCAGAACAATGCCGATGATCGCTGCAAAGGAGGCGATGCCGCCGATCGAGGGGAGCTTTATCGGGAACGTCATCGGCGCGGCCTATCGGTCGACACGGATGGCGTGAAGCTCGCTCTCGGCCAGAGCGAGGAGATCGGGACGACGAGGATCGGCGGCGAGCCAGCTCTCCGCGACCGCCGCAAAGGCCGCGGCCGCGCGCTCCAGGTCGACAGTCGAGGGATAGATGACGTGGCGGCGCAGATCGGCGCTGAGGGTCTCGATCGCGCGCTCGTTGTCCGCTTCGACCGCGCCCAGATAGGCCTCTACGAGCCACTCGCCGCTGAAGTGCAGGATGATCGCCTGGGCCTCCGTCGGCAGCGCCTCGAAAGACCGCCGGCTCATGACCAGCGGGAGCGGCGTCGAGGAGATCCCGAGCAAGTAATGATTGGTGGCAACGCGCGCGATGCCGAACTCGATCAGCGGGCTCGGTGGCGACGTGGTCCCGTCCAGCGTACCGGCGCTGATCGCGTTCGACGCCTCGGCGAGGGGGGCGGGAACGGGGACCATGCCGAGACCGGTCACGGCCGCCGCCTCGACCGGGTTGTTGACGCGGATGCGCTGGCCGGCGAGTTCGTCGAGGGAGCCCGCGGGCAGGTGGGAGTGGATGCTGCTCGGCTCGGCCGCGAAGGGGCCGATCACGACGAGGTCCTCGTAGCCGCGGAGCTCGCCGCGCTCGACCAGGTTGGCGAAGGTAAGCGACGCTTCGCGGACATCGTAAAAGAGTCCAGGCAGCTCGATCACGCCATTGTCGGGAAAGCGCTCCGGCGTGTAGCCCGGAATGATGAAGGCGATGTCGGCGGTGCCGTCGGCGATGAGCTGAAGCTGCTGCCGCGGGTCGCGGCCGAGTTCGCCGCCGGCATGAACGTCGATTGAGACAATGCCCTCGCCAGCCGTATTGACGGCGGTCACGAACGGTTCGATCGCCTTGAGGTAGATCGATGAGCGGTCGGAGCTGAAAAAGGCGAGTGTCAGGGTCACCTGCTGGGCGCGGGCGGCGCCGGGCAGCACGAGCAGAACGAGGAGCAGAAGGCGCGCCAGACTGGCGGTGACGGCGGACAGGGCAGTTCTCCGGCGGTGGTTCTTTACGCGCCGGACGCTACGGGCATTGCTTTAACGGAGTGCTGCCCCGATAGGACGAAGTTGAGTGGCCCCAGGTCCCGCAACTGACAATATCCATTGCGGGAATCGCTTATTCTCGTGAACGACGATGACATTCTCGAGATCAGATCGAGCCACAGCCTCATTAATGACCCGAGGGGTGACTAGTCCTGACGATACGATCAAGTTAAGTCACTTTTACTTGCGTGTGCTCGGCGCGACGCGTTCGAGCGGCAATGCGGCTGGGCGCGGTTCGTCGCCGACGAGGGCGAACCTCCCCCGCGACCGCGACGGGAGGAAGGCCGGGGCGCGAGGCCCCGGCCATGGACCGGGCTACTGCCAGGTCGTGTAGCTCATCGTCACCGAGGTCAGGATCGGCATCACGCCGAACGTGTCGACCCTGAACTGGCTGATGTGCCCGGCATTGGTGCGGAAACACACATACGAGCCGGGCGGTATGCTGATCAGCTGGACCGGCGCCGGCGAGAACGACGCCACGCTGCACCCCGGGAAGCCGCGATTGGAGCGGTCGCCCACCGCGAACTGAGCGCCGTTCACGGAGCTCAGCGACGGGTTGAGGATGTTGGTGATGTCGTAGCGCATGTCTGCGTTGGCCGACGGGTTGAGGGCGACCAGCCCGCTGTCCATGTCGACGTAGAACGCCGGCACGATCTGGAAGCTGCCCGATGCCAGTACCGGCGGAACGGGCGGCGGGGGTGGCGGCGCAACCACGTCGACGCCGTCGCTCCAGTGGTGCCACATCGCTCCGTCGGTGCCGCGCCCGAAGCAGTCGATGCGGTTGGCGCTCCAGCTCACGCAGCTGAAGCCGTTGGCGAAGGAGCCGCCGATCCGGTTCCAGCCCTGCCACGAGCTGCCGTTCCAGAAGCGGTGCCACATCGCGTTGTCGGTGCCGCGCGCATAGCAGTCGATGCGGTTGGCGCCCCAGCTGGTGCAGTCCGGCGCTTCCTTGATGACGCCGCCGAGGCTCTCCCAGCCGCCCCACGCCGAGCCGTTCCACCAGCGGTGCCACATGGCGTTGTCGGTGCCGCGGGCGAAGCAGTCGATGCGGTTGGCCGACCACGTCGTGCAGCTCGGGGCTTCCTTGATGACGCCGCCGAGGCTTTCCCAGCCGCCCCAGGCGGAACCGT
>CAYOET010000064.1:0-3711 GCA_964402985.1 uncultured Bauldia sp.
GCGGCGCGCGCGAGCGCCTCGGGGTGGAAGAGCGCGATCCGCTCCACCTTCCCCTCGCGCAGGAGTGTCCGCGCGCTCGGCACCAGCCTCCATTCGGCCCACGCATGCAGGAGCCGGTTCACCGGAAAGCGCTTCCGCTCGCCGGTGGCGTCCAGCACCATCCGCCGCCCGACGATCTGCAGCGGCTCCCCTTCGGCGTTGAACACGACATGCCACCGCCCTCCCGGGAGGCTCACCATCTGCAGCGCATCGTAGAAATCCGAGGCGAGGTAGCGGACCTCGTGACCGCTTGCGACCAGCCGCTCGAAGAAATCGACCGAGGTGATCGCGTTCGACGCCGCCATGTCGTGGACGCGGATCGTCCTGTCCTTGGCAAACCGCCGCTCGACCTCGGCGAGGATGAGATCGTCGATCCCCCGCAGCCTTTCCCGCCACGTCAGCTTGATCGACAGCCCGGCCGGGATCCCGCCATAGAGGTAGGCGAGCGCCTCCTCTTCCTCGTCCGACAGCTTCCCCTTGAAGCTCGCGACCAACGGAAACGCGACCGCCGGCGGTATCTCCGCCTCCTGCCGCGCCGCCGCGAGCAGCCCCTCCCGCGTCACGATCCCGAACCGCAGCATCCCACCCCCACAACCGCCATCCCGGCGAAGGCCGGGACCCAGAGACCGGTGCCGCGCCCTCTACCGTGACCCGTATCGGTTGTTCGCAGACATGGCTTCCGCAGAGTGGTTGGACCGTCGTCTGGGTCCCGGCCTTCGCCGGGATGACGTTGAGGTTACGCCTCGGCGTCCGCCCCTAAGCCGCCTTCTTCAACACCTTCGCCACGGTCGCACCGATATCCGATGGGGTCGGCGCGATCGTCGCGCCGGCGGCCATGAGCGCCTCCGCCTTTTCCTTGGCGCTCTCGCCGGCGGAGGAGATGATCGCGCCGGCGTGGCCCATCTTGCGGCCCTTCGGCGCCGTGAGGCCGGCGATGTAGGCGACCACCGGCTTCTTCATCCGGGTGTGGATGAACGCCGCCGCCTCGATCTCCTGCGGGCCGCCGATCTCGCCGATCAGCACCACCGCGTCGGTGTCGGGATCGGCCTCGAACAGCTCGAGGATGTCGCGGTGCGACGAGCCGTTGACCGGGTCGCCACCGATGCCGACGCTGGTCGACACGCCGATCCCGTGCGCACGCATCTGCGAGCCCGCCTCGTAGCTGAGCGTGCCCGAGCGCGCGACGATGCCAACCCGCCCGGGCAGGTAGATGTGCCCCGGCATGATGCCCATCATCGCCTCGCCCGGCGTGATCACGCCGGCGCCGTTCGGCCCGACCATGCGCATTCTCTTGTCGGCCGGCTGGCGGCGCAGGAACTGCTTGACCTTGATCATGTCCTGGGTCGGCAACCCGTCGGTGATGCACACGCAGAGCGCGAGGCCGGCGTCGGCCGCCTCCATGATCGAATCGGCCGCGGCGTTGCCCGGCACGAACACGATCGAGGCCGTCGCCCCGGTCTCGCGAACCGCATCCTTCACGGTGTTGAAGACCGGGAGGTTGAGGTGCGTCGTGCCGCCCTTGCCGGGCGTGACGCCGCCGACCACGGTCGTGCCGTGCGCGATCATGTCGGTCGCGTGGAACGTGCCGATGCGGCCGGTGATGCCCTGGACGAGAACGCGGGTCTGCTTGTTGAGGAGGACCGACATCTACGCGCGCCCCTTGGCTTTCTTCTCTGCGAATTCCTTCCACGCCGCGACCGCCTTGTTGGCGGCCTCGGCGAGCGTGGAGGCGGTGATGATCGGGTGCTGCGCGTTCTTGAGAATGGCCAGCCCCTGCTCCTGGTTGGTGCCCTCGAGGCGCACGATCAGCGGCACCGGCACGCCCACCTCCTCGATCGCCTTGATCACCCCCTCGGCGACCCAGTCGCAGCGATTGATACCGGCGAAGATGTTGACGAGGATGGTCTCGACATTGGGGTCGAGGAGCACCGCGCGGAACGAGGTCGCGACCCGCTCGGGCGAGGCGCCGCCGCCGATGTCGAGGAAGTTCGCGGGCTCCCCGCCGGCGAGCTTGATCATGTCGAGCGTCGCCATCGCGAGGCCGGCGCCGTTGATGATGCAGCCGATCTTGCCGTCGAGCCCGACATAGGCGAGGCCCTTGTCGTTGGCGTTGGTCTCGCGCGGGTCTTCCTGGCTCTTGTCGCGGAGGATCGCGATGTCCGGATGGCGGAACATCGCGTTGTCGTCGAACGACATCTTCACGTCGAGGGCCATGACGTTGCCCTCGCGGTCCGCGACCAGCGGGTTGATCTCGAGCATCACCGCGTCGAGCTCGAAGAACGCCTTGTAGGCGCGCACGATCACGTCCGCAGCCTTGCCGATCTGCGCCGCCGGGAAGCCGAGCTTGGCGGCGACGTCGCGCGCCTGGTAGGGGAGGAGCCCGAACGCCGGGTCGATGACCTGCTGGATGATGCTCTTGGGGTCGTTGGCCGCGACCTCCTCGATCTCCATGCCGCCCGCCGAGGAGGCGATCAGCATCGAGCACTCCGAGTTACGGTCGACGACGAAGGAGAGGTAGTACTCCTTGGCGATGTCGGTGGCCGCCTCGACATAGAGCCGCGACACCAGCTTGCCGCCCGGCCCGGTCTGCTTGGTGACGAGGCGCTTCCCGAACATCGCGTCGGCTTCGTCGAACACCCGCCCGCGCGTCGTGCACACCTTGATGCCGCCTGCCTTGCCGCGCGCGCCCGAGTGGATCTGCGCCTTCACCACCCATTTGGTGCCGCCGATCTCCTTGGCGCGCTCGACCGCCTGGTCGGCGGTGTCGGCGAACCCGCCCTTCGGGATCGCGACCCCGTAGCGGGCGAGGAGCGCCTTCCCCTGATATTCGTGGATGTCCATCGGTTCCTGACCTTGCTTAGTGGGTCGCGCCGGCGCCGGCCTTGGCCGCGATCGCGTCGCTGACGACGAGAACGTTCCGCGCCATCCGCTCGGAAGCGGCGTCGATCATTTTGCCGTCGAGGGAAGCCGCTCCCTTGCCCTGCGCCTCGGCTTCCTTAAGCGCGGCGATGATCCTTTGCGCCTTCTCGACTTCCTTCGGGTTGGGCGAGAACACCTCGTTGGCGAGCTCGATCTGGCTCGGGTGGATCGCCCACTTGCCCTCGATGCCGAGGGCCGCGCCCCGCCGTGCCGCCAGCTTGTAGCCGTCGGGATCCTTGAAGTCGCCGAACGGCCCGTCGATCGGACGGAGCCCATAGGCGCGGCACGCCACCGCCATCCGCGACAGCCCGAAATGCCACTGGTCGCCCGGATAGTCGGGGTTGAGGCCGCCGATATTGGTGGTCCGCGCCTTCAGGCTCGCCGCGTAGTCCGCGACGCCGAAATGGAGTGCCTCGAGCCGCCCCGGGAACGCGGCGATCGCCTCGACATTGGCCATGCCGAGTGCGGTCTCGATCAGCGCCTCGAGCCCGACGCGCGTCTTGTAGCCCTTGGCCATCTCGATCTGATTGACCATCGCCTCGACCATGTAGAGGTCGGCCGGCACGCCGACCTTCGGCACGAGGATGGTGTCGAACTTGTCGCCGGCCTGCTCCATAAGATCGACGACGTCGCGATACATATAGTGCGTGTCGAGGCCGTTGATGCGCACCGACATGGTCTTGCCGCGGCCCTTCCAGTCGATCTCGTTCAGCGCCTGGATGATGTTCTTGCGCGCCTGCTCCTTGTCGGGCG
>CAYOET010000065.1:0-15811 GCA_964402985.1 uncultured Bauldia sp.
CGCGGGCGAGGCGCTCGGCGCCGGCCCAGGCGACCATGGCGGCGTTGTCGGTGCAGAGGATCGGCGGGGGGACGACGAGACGAAAGCCGGCGGACTCGGCGGTGGCGGTCAGTGCGGCGCGGAGCACCTTGTTGGCGGCGACGCCGCCGGCGAGGACGAGGGCGGGCGCGTCTGTAGAGGTCTCCGTGCGGAAGCGGCGCAACGCGTTGGCGACGCGGTCGGCGAGGACTTCGGCGACGGCCTCCTGGAAGGAGGCGGCGAGGTCGGCGACGTCGCGCGGGGTGAGCGGGCCAATGTCCTCGGCTGCGAGTCTCACCGCGGTTTTGAGGCCGGAGAAGGAAAAGTCGGAGCCGGGGCGGCCGTGGAGCGGGCGGGGCAGCGCGAAGCGCGCGGCGTCGCCCTTCAGGGCGGCGCGCTCGACCTCGGGGCCGCCGGGATAGGGGAGGCCGAGGAGGCGGGCGGTCTTGTCGAAGGCTTCGCCGAGGGCGTCGTCGATGGTCGAGCCGTAGCGGGTGTAGCGGCCGACTTCGTCGACGCGGACGATTTGGGTGTGGCCGCCGGAGACGAGCAGCAGGAGGTAGGGGAAGGCGAGGCCATCGGTGAGGCCGGCGGTGAGCGCGTGGGCTTCGAGGTGGTTGACGGCGACGAGCGGCTTCCGGGCGGCGAGGGCGATCGCCTTGGCGGTGCTGAGGCCGACGAGGACGCCGCCGATGAGGCCCGGCCCGGCGGTCGCGGCCACGGCGTCGATCTCGCGGATCGTGATCCCCGCTTCCGCGAGGGCGGCCTCGATGACCCCGTCGAGCGCCTCGACATGGGCGCGCGCGGCGATCTCGGGCACCACGCCGCCGAAGGCCGCGTGCTCCTCGAGCTGGCTGAGGACGACGTTGGAGCGGATGACGCCGACGCCGTCCGCCGTCCTCTCGACCACCGCGGCCGCCGTCTCGTCGCAGCTCGTCTCGATGCCGAGCACGATCATCGGCGTCGCTCCGTCGGAGGAACGGGTATCGAGCGGTTGGTCGATGCGCCCGCTTCACCCTCCCCCTTGCGGGGAGGGATGAGGCCCCCTCCCGGCCTCCCCCACAAGGGGGGAGGGGATTCTTGGTGCGCGCGCTCCGATGCGGGGAGCGCCGGCGCCGGCGTCGAACGCGCTGAGGCGGCGTGCCACGCCCTGACCCGCAGCGTCGCGTGCGCGAGGAAGGGCCGCCGCGAGGCGGCCGCAATGCGAGGCGATGGGGTTGGGGCGACGGTCATCTTGAGGCTGGCGCAGCTTCACTCTATGCCCTTGGGCGCTGCCGGCCCCGACCGGGACGCGGCCGGCGCAGCCCTATCACCCGAGGTCGCAATGGTGCAATCGACGCTCCTCCGCATCGGAACCCGCGGCAGCCCCCTGGCGCTCGCGCAGGCGGAGGAAACGCGCGCCCGGCTCGCTGCGGCCCACAAGGTCGAGCGCGAGCGCTTCGAGATCGTGCCGATCAAGACCAGCGGCGACCGCATCACCGACCGGCCGCTCGCGGAAGCGGGCGGCAAGGGCCTGTTCACCAAGGAGATCGAAGAGGCGCTCCTCCGCGGCGAGATCGATCTCGCCGTCCACTCCGGCAAGGACATGCCGACCGAGCTGCCGGCCGGCCTCGCGCTCACCGTGTGCCTGCCGCGCGAGGATGTCCGCGACGCGTTCATCAGCGCCAAGGCGCGGAGCCTCGACGGGCTTCCCAAGGGCGCGCGGCTCGGCACGTCCTCGCTGCGGCGGAAGGCGCTCATCCTTCGCGCGCGGCCGGATCTGGAGGTGGTCGACATCCGCGGCAATGTCGAGACGCGGCTCAAGCGCATGACGGAGGGCAAGTTCGACGCGATCGTGCTGGCGATGGCCGGGCTCAACCGCCTAGGCCTCGGCGCGCGGGCGACCGACGCCCTCGACATCACCGACTTTCCGCCGGCCGTCGCGCAGGGCGCGATCGCGATCGAGACGCGCGTCGGCGACAGGCGCGCGATCGAACTCGCCGGCGCGATCGACGATCCCGAGACGCGGCTCGCGGTGGTCTGCGAGCGGGCCTTCCTCGCCGCGCTCGAAGGATCGTGCCGGACGCCGATCGCGGGGCTCGCCGCGATCACCGCCGGTGCGCTCCATTTCTCCGGGCTGATTATCACGCCGGACGGGCGCACCGCGCACGAGACCGAACGGCTCGGCATGGCCGCGGACGCGGCCGACCTCGGCGCAGACGCGGGCGAGGAGCTGCGCGCCCGCGGCGGGCCCTCGTTCTTCGCGGCGGCCTAGCCATGCGCCTCCTCCTCACCCGCTCCGAACCCGAGGCCAGCGAGACCGCCGAAGTGCTCCGCGCTCTCGGCCACGAGGTGATCGTCGAGCCGATGCTCGAGATCGTGTTCGGACCGGCGCCCGAAGGGCTCCATCCCAAGGGGCTGATCGTCAGCAGCAAGAACGGGGTGCGCGCGCTGGCCGCCTGGCCCGACGCGACGCGCTGGCACGGGCTGCCGCTGTTCGCAGTGGGTGACGAGACCGCCGAGGCGGCGCGTGCGGAGGGTTTTCGCTCCGTCACGTCCGCGTCGGGGACGAGCGAGGAGCTGGCGGCGCTGGTCACGCGCGATTTCCCGGCGGCGAAGGGGCTCCTCCTCTACGTCGCCGCCGCCGAACGGACGCCGACCCTCGAGGTGCGGCTCAGCGAAGCCGGCTACGATCTCGCGACCGCGGTTGCCTACCGGGCGATGCCGGCCCTTGCGCTGACGACCGAGGCCGTGGCGGCGCTGGATGCGGGCGAGGTCGACGGGATCCTCCTCTTCTCGCGCCGCGCCGCGGAGGCGTTGCGCGGGCTGCTGCCGAGGAGCGGCCTTCGCCTCGCGGTGCGGGAGATCGACGTGTTCGCGCTCAGCGAGAAGACGGCCGGCGGGTTCGCGGGCGTCGCCGCGCGGTCGATCAAGGTCGCGCCGCACGCGGACGCGGAGAGCCTTCTCGGTCTCGTTCCGGCGGCGGGTTAGGTGGGCCAGTCCTCGAAGCCTTAACCTCCCCCTTGCGGGGAGGTTAAGTCTCTGGGGCGATCGTCTCAGGTCCACCCCTCACGGGTGGCACGAATTCGGTGCGGCTGCGTTGAAGGTGGCTCCCAGGCGGGAAGCGGCGGGTTGCCGCTGTTGCGCCTCTGATAACGGATTGCCGCTATAAGGATGCGGGGGGAGCGCATTCCGGCGAGTAGCAGGATGGCGGAGGACAACAATAAAGGGCCGGAATCCGGCGGTTTCAAAGGCGCGCGCCCCGGTCAGCGGCGGCGTGTTCCGCCGACCATCGACCTTGCGCCAAGCGAGGTGACCCCGGTCGCCGAGAGCTCCGGCCTCGCCGCCGAGCCGCTCGAGCCGGCGAGCGAAGTACCGCTCGATGCCGCGCTGCCCGCCGAGCCCGCCGCCGAACCTTCGTCGGCCTTCGCGTCCGACACGCCCGCCGCCACTGACAAGAGCACCATGACCGACCCCCTCCGAGGCTCGCCTGCCCCGCCGTCCAACAGCGTCGCGAATGCGTTTCCCGCCGCGGTGCTGGGCGCGCTGGCGGCGGTGATCCTCGTCTATTTCCTCGCCGCGATCGGGCTGCTGCCGAGCCGCGACCAGCGTGCCGCCGAGGCGCTGCAGCGGGTCAACACGCTGCAGCAGACGATCGCGAGCCTCCGCTCCTCGCTGCCCGCGCCCACCGACCTCGCGCCGCTCACCCAGCGCGTCGGCGACGTCGAGGCAACGACCGCGGCGCTGGGGCCGGTCCAGGACCAGCTCGCCGCGCTCGCGCAACAGGTCGACGCCTTGGCTGGAGCGGTCCCGGCCGACGCGGCAGCCCAGATCGCAGCGCTGACCACCGACCTCGCGACCCTTCGCGACGAGGTGGCCGCGGCGTCGACCGTCAATCCGGACAGCCCGCTCGCGGTGGCCGCCACGGTCGGCGACCTGCAGACGCGGCTCGATGCGGCCGAGGGGCGGCTCGCCAATCTCGACCCGGCGCGGCTCGACGCGCTGACCGCCGAGCTTGGCAATCTTTCGCAGGAGCTGGCCGAGATCGACCAGCGGCTCAGCCGCGTCGAGGACGCGCCGGAAGTCGCCGAGGAGGCGCGGCGCACCGCCGAGATCATGGCGGTGGGTGTCCTGCGCAGCGCCGCCGGGCGCGGCGAGCCGTTCAAGGCCGAACTCGATCTCGTCGACGCGCTCGGCGTCGATCACCCGGCGCTGGCCGCGCTGGCGCCGCTGGCGGAGAGCGGGACGCCAACCGCCGAGGCGCTCGCGCGGTCGTTCGATCCGGCGGTGATGGACGCGATCCTCGCCGCCACCGAGGCGGTGCCGCCTGACGCGAATTTCCTCGACCGCATGGTGGGCGGGGTGCGCTCCCTGGTGAGCGTGCGTCCCGCCGGGCCGATCGAGGGCACGACGCCGGTCGCCATCGTCTCGCGCATCCGCGCGGCGCTCCTCGCCGCCGACCTCAAGGCCGCCGCGGCGGAGTGGGAGAGCCTTCCTTCGGCCGGCAAGACCACGTCGGCCGACTGGGCCGCGCAGCTCGACGCGCGCATCGCGGTCGACGAAGCGCTGGACGCGCTCGCCGCCACGCTCGGGGCGGGCGCGGCAGCACCGCCGCCAACGCCGGCGCCGGGCTAGGAGAGGCCCCGTGATCCGCGTTCTGGTGTATGTGGCGTTGATCTTCCTGCTGGCGGCCGGGTTCGCCTGGCTGGCCGAGCGGCCGGGCGAGATCGCGGTGGTGTGGCTCGGCTACGAGATCCGCACCTCGCTGATGGTGGCCGCGATCGTCACCGCAGCGGTGCTGGCGCTGTTCGCGGCGCTGTGGACCTTGATCCGTGCGCTCATCCATTCGCCGAAGGCGGCGCAAGGTTACTTCGCGGCGCGGCGGCGCGACCGCGGCTACCACGCGCTCTCCCAGGGCATGATCGCGCTCGGCGCCGGCGACGACAGCGGCGCGAGCAAGCAGGCCGCCGAGGCGCGGCGGCTTCTCCCGGGCGAACCGCTCGCGCTCCTTCTTTCGGCGCAGGCGGCGCAGCTCCGCGGCGACCACGACGCGGCGCGCGAAGCTTTTCAGGGCATGGCGAGTGGCGGGGAGACGAAACTCCTCGGCCTGCACGGCCTCTTCGTCGAGGCGCAGCGCGCGGGCAAGCACGAGGCGGCGCGGCACTATGCCGAAGAAGCCGCCAAGGCGCGGCCGCAGCTCGCCTGGGCGGGCACGGCGCTCTTCGAATACCAGTCGGCGTCGGGCGAGTGGGACGAGGCGTTGAAGACGCTCGCCGCCAACACCCAGGCGGGCCTGATCGACAAGAACCGGGCGCAGCGCCTGCAGGCGGTGCTGCAGACCGCGCGGGCGATGGAGCTCGAGGCGGGCGACCCGGAGAAGGCGCGGAGCGCGGCGATGGACGCGCATCGCCTGGCGCCCGAGCTGGTGCCGGCGGCGGTGCTGGCGGCGCGGCTCAACTCGCGCCTCGGCGACGTCAAGCGCGCCGCCAAAGCGATCGAGACGACGTGGAAGCTTTCGCCGCATGCCGAACTCGCCGAAGCCTACGCGGCGGTGCGGCCGGGCGATTCCAACAGCGAGCGGATGAAGCGCATCCGCCGCCTCGCCGATCTTCGCCCCAACAACCCGGAAGCCTCCTTCGCCCTCGCCCGCGCCGCGATCGACGCGCGCGACTGGGAGGAGGCGCGGACGGCGCTGGGCTGGCTGATCCGCGAGCGGCCGAGCGAGCGGGCGTGCCTCCTCATGGCCGAGATCGAAGAAGGCGAGCACGGCGACCGCGGAAGGGTGCGCGACTGGCTGGCGCGGGCGGTGCGCGCGCCGCGCGACCCGAACTGGGTCGCCGACGGGCACGTCTTCGAGGCGTGGGCGCCGATCTCGCCGATCTCCGGCAAGCTCGACGCGTTCGAGTGGAAGGTGCCGGCCGAGCGGCTGGGGCCGCCAACAGGGGTCTCGATCGACGTGCGGCCGTTCCAGGCCGAGGCGATCGCGGCGGAGCCGGCGACGGACGTGACGGCCGAGCCGGTTGCGGCGCGCGTGATCTCAGCCCCCGCCGAGGCGAGCGTGATGGCGGCGAGCGCGGTTGGCGCCGAGGCGGTGCGGTTGGTGGCGGTGGACGCGGCCGAGGTGGTCACGAGGCCGGCGCGGAACGGGGACCATCCCGAGCCTGCCGAGAAGCCGAGGGCGAACGGGGCGGCGTCGCCAGTGCGCAACGGCGATGCGCCGAAGGATTTTCCGTCCGCGCCGGACGATCCAGGTCCACGCGAGCGGACCTCGGAGCCGGCAGCGGGCGCCAAGCGCAAGTTCTGGATGTTCTAGGCGGGATGTGCCGAGCGAGTCGGTCGACGTGGGGCCGCGACCGTCGACGCCCGAATAGTTGTCATCGCCGGACTCGTTCCGGCGATCCATGAACTCCGAGGCGTTCAGAACAATCCCGTCGCGCCGTGTTCATGGATTGCCGGGATGAACCCGGCAATGACAAGGCGAGGAGGGTAGGTCTTCCTTCGGCCCTTGGAGACGCCATGTAAGAGGCTTCGCGAAGGAGCCTCTTGTGAACGCGACCGACAAGCCGTCCGCGACGATTGCCCTGCCGCCCGGACTTGCGCTGGATGCGCGGGCGGGGTTGCCGGAGGATCTCCTCTTCCTCCTCGCGGAATATCCGCGGCAGCGCTGGCCGGAGATGACGCTCCACGAGACGGCCGAGCGTTGGCTCAACATCCACGACTGGTTCCGGACCTTCTCGGCCTCGCTCCTGACCGGCGCGACCGACTTCCGCGAGGGCCGCAGCTCGGCGCCCGAGTTTCAGCGCTGGCTTGATCCGCGGCTCTCGACCTTCCTCGAGTTCCTGACTGGGCACCATCATCACGAGGACGCGGTCTATTTCCCGGCGTTCACCCGCGCGGAACCGAGATTGGCACTGGGGTTCGCGATCCTCGACCGGGATCATGACACGATCCACCACCGTCTCGAGGCGCTCGAAGCGGCGGGCGGGGAGATGCGGGTCGCCGGTCTCGGGACTGACGCCGACAAGGCGCGTTTCGCGGCTGACCGGCTCGCCGGGGAGCTGGAGGGGCTGCTCGGGCCGCTCCGGCGCCATCTTGGCGACGAGGAGGATATCGTGATTCCGCTCCTTCTCCACCGCGGCGACCCGGTCACCGGCGCCTAGTCTCTAGCCGACGCTTTGACCGGAGGCCGGGGGCGGCTAGTGATTTGGCAGAAGCAGGAACCTTCGCCATGTGCCGCAGCATCAAGCCGCTGTTCAATTTCGACCCGCCCGCCACCGATGACGAGGTGCGCGCGGCCGCCCTTCAGTTCGTGCGCAAGGTGAGCGGGTTCACGCATCCCTCGCAGGTCAACGAATTGGCCTTCAACCGGGCGGTCGACAAGATTACCAAGGTGGCGCGCGAGCTGGTCGACTCGCTGGTCACCCAGGCGCCGCACAAGAACCGCGAGGAAGAGGCGGCCAAAGCCCGCGCGCGGGCGATTCTGCGCTACGGGTAGTCGCTTCAGGACGCACGAGCGCCGTCGAGGGCAGTTCCCGTTCAGCCCGACGGCGTGAGAGTGCCGATCATTTCGTTCCGTATTCGGACGGCCAGTGATCCGGTGTCGAGGTCGACATCGTCGAGCCGCAGAGTCCCGCCGGTGGCGATGGCGCGCTTGAGGCGGACCTTGTGGGCAAGGCCGATCGGCAGCAGCGCCTCGGCCTTTGCCCGCCGCGCGGGGACGGTCTTGCCGTAGACGGTGTAGCCGCCTTCGCCGTCAAGTATCTCGCCTTCCTTCAGCGCGCGCTTGGCGACCGAGGCGACATCGGCGCGCCATTCGCGTGCCGAACCGGTGGGCTCGCCTCTCAGCGCGGCGTTGAGGACCGAGATCGAGAGTTCGAGGCCGATGAGGTGGAAGGGCTTGTACATCGCGGCATAGCGGCCCGACGAGTCGGTGACGAGGCCGTATTGCTTGAAGCAGGCGGCGGCGTAGTCGGTCGGCGCCTCGAGCACGACGTAGACGCCCCAGCGAAGATCGCGGAACACCGGCTTCCCGTCGCGCTCGAGGGAGGAGACCACCTCGACCATGCCGGCGCGGGCGAGTTGGCCGCCGGCGCTACGCGGACGGAGGACGTTCGGAAGGTCGTCGACGCCGCAGGGCGGGAAGGCGAGGCCGTCCTCGGGCGCGTCGAGGGCGCAGGCATTGGCGATGGCCGCCATCTCGACCGCCGACTTGGTGCCGTCGAGGAAGGAGTTGAACATCTGTGGGTTCATGCCCGCGGCGCGGGCCGCCTCGGGGGTGAGGCCGTAGTGGGTCCACACCTCGTCCGGCGTCACCTGGTGGTAGAGCGGCAGGTACTTGGTGCCCTTGCCGGCGGCGACGACCGTGAACCCGGCGGCGCGCGCCCAGTCGACCAACTCGGAAACGAGGGCGGGCTGGTCGCCATAGGCCATCGAGTAGACGACGCCCTTCTCGGCCGCGCGGCGCGCGAGCAGCGGGCCGGCGAGGACGTCGGCCTCGACGTTGACCATGACGATGTGCTTGCCGGCCGCGATCGCGGCGAGGGCGTGGGCGATGCCGGCCGAGGGCGAGCCGGTCGCCTCGACCACCACTTCGACCTCGCCGCTCGCGCAGAGGGACAAGCCATCGTCGAGGAAGCGGGTGCGGGCGACCCGCGCGTCATCCCAGCCGACGGCGCGGCAGGTCGCCCGCGCGCGGTCGGAGTCGAGGTCGGCGATGGCCGTCACCTCGAGGCCGGGAATAGTCGGCACCTGGGCGAGGAACATGGCGCCGAATTTTCCCGCGCCGATCAGCCCGACGCGAACCGGCCGCCCTGCTTCGGCGCGCCGGCGGAGAAGATGGGTGAGGTTCATGGCGGGATGAGTTGCGGAACTTTCGGCGACCGCGCAAGCCCGCGACTGGCCGCTCTCCGCTCATCGCGCGCGAACGCGGGCCAGCCGATCCGCGGTCGGAGGCCAAGGTTGGCGGGGGACATTCCCCAACCGGAGCAGAATACGAAAACGCGGCTGAGCGAGGCCGGTCAGGCCCCGCTCCACCGCGCAAACGCAATTCTGTTACGAGGCGCTTTTCTTGGCGGCGGCCGGACGCTTGGCGGCCTTGACCTTGGGCGGCGCTTCCTTGGCCTTGTCGGCTGCTTCCTTGGCCAACCTGAGCTTCCGGAGACGCGCGGTCTTCTCCGCCCGTTCGGATCGCTCGGTGACATAGGCCGCCATCGCGACTACGCCCTCATCGCGCTGACGGGCCGACCGTGCAAATCGGGCGTTGGCGCGTTCAAGCGAGGAAAGAGCGCCAGCCTGCTTTGGCTGAGTCATCAGGATCGGCTCACACTTCGCGCAGGTTGGTCGCGGCATCCTTGCCGCGCTCGGAAACGATGTCGAAGCTCAGCTTCTGACCCTCGCGAAGGCCGGCGATGCCAGCCCGCTCAACGGCGGTAGCGTGAACGAAAACGTCGGGGCCGCCAGCGGTCTGCTGGATGAACCCGAAACCCTTGGTGGTGTTGAAGAACTTAACGGTACCCGTGGCCATTTGGGCCTCCTTTGACATGCGTTGGACACCTCGGCACCTACGGGCCGGAGGATCGAAATCGGCGATGTCTTGGGAGCAAGCCAGCGGCAATCGACTCCCCTAATATGGGCCTTTCCGGCCTTCGGGACAAGGGCGCGCTGAAGAGCATGCCGAATCGCCGACCCGGACTGCGCCGCGAGCCTCGGCCAGCTGACGCCCCATCCCGAGCGCCAAAGCCCGGTCGACGTGCCTATCTGAGGAGCGCGAGAATGCCAGGTGGCCGGGACAATGCAGTCGGTAGCCGTGACGGAGCTGGTGCCGGCAGAGGGATTTGAACCCCCGACCCCCCGCTTACGAAGCGGATGCTCTACCACTGAGCTATGCCGGCATGCGTCGTCCTTGTAGGGGGGCCGGCAGGTTCTTTCAACGGGGACGATGGCCCCAAGGGCGCTCGGCACAATTGCGTCGCGCCTTACCCCGGTGTCACCCCATCGGCCAACTGCGCCTTGGGTCGCCGCCATGGGCGCGCTTAACCGAGGGCGCGATCCGCGAGCGTTCGCTTTGCCCTGACTGGCGGCGAGGCGAGCCGCGAGACCGGCAGCGGGTGGTCGAGCAGGCGTGTTTTCGGTCCGGGGTGGCGCCCAGTCGGAACTCTTCACGATGTGGCGCATAGTGGCGGTTGGCGCGGAGCGGTTAGCTCACCGGGCGACAGGGGGATGTCCGATGAAATGGCTGAAGCGAGGTCTGCTGGGCCTTTTCCTGCTCGTGGTCGGGCTCGCAATAGCCGGACTCGCGTACCAGGAAATCGCCACGGCGTTGGACCGGCGCGCGTTCCCACCACCGGGTCAGCTGGCCGACATCGGTGGCCGCAATCTTCACTATCGCTGTGCCGGCGAGGGAAGCCCGACGGTCATTCTGGAGGCTGGTCTCGGCGGCATTTCTTCCGACTGGATTTGGGTACAGGAAGGCGTCGCGGCAGTTACCCGGGTCTGCTCTTACGACCGCGCCGGGAGCGGCTGGAGCGACCGCGGACCAAGCCGTCGTGACGGCGACGCCATCGTTGCGGACCTCCACGCCCTTCTCCGCGCGGCGGCCATACCCGGCCCCTACGTCCTCGTGGGCCATTCGTTCGGCGGCCTCTACGTTCGCACCTATGGGCTTGCCTACCCGCAAGAGGTCGCCGGTATGGTCTTGGTCGAGTCCACTCATCCCGAGCAATGGGTGAGGCGACCCGAGGGGCAAGAGCAGCACGACTCGATAGCGCGGCTCTACGGAATCGCAAGGCTCGCGGCACGGTTGGGAATCCTGCGCCTGGCCGACTTCCTGCCACGGGACCCGGCCCTGCCGGAACGCGAGGCCGCAGCGCGAGAGGCGATGGGGGAGACCTCCGCCTCGATCGACACGGCGGCCGACGAGTTCAACTCTCAGGACGGGATGCGGGCTCCACTCGCCGCGCCGGGCGGGCCAGGTCAGTTGCCGCTCGCGGTCGTCACGGCTGGTGAGCGTCCTGGCGAGACTCCGGAATCCGTGGCCTCCTGGGGTGCCTTGCAGGATGATTTGGCGACGCTGTCGTCGAACAGCAGTCACGATGTCGTCGAGGATGCCACCCACATGTCGATCGTGACCGACCACGAGCATTCGGCCGCGGTGGTCGCGGCCATTCTCAGGATCGTGCAGGCGCTCCGGGAGGCGCCCGTGAGACTTCCGCAATAGCGGAGAAGGTCGGCAAGCGGAGCGCCGAGGGTAGAAGCTGAAGCCAGGTCGGGGAGGTTGGCCGGGCACCTCTTTCGCGCGGCGGAGCTAGGGCGCCGCGGCTTGGATCGGAGGCGCTGACCCCGGCGGGACGAAGCCTGCCCGGAGGAGCGGGGAGACGTGGTCCCGGATGAGGAAATGGGCCCGCGCCGTCAGGTCCATGCGGTGAGCGCCCTCGCTCCCGGCCAGCAGCCCGTCCATCTGGTGGATGCAGCCTTGATCCGACACCGGACAAAGCACGACCATCCCGCGCCGCGCGACGTCCTCGACGTCGATCCACGGCGCCTGATCGGGGTCGAGCCAGGGGAAGGAATAGGCGTCGGTGCTGCCATAGAACGCAACGCCGTAGGCCAATCGCGGGTCGCCTCCGACATAAGGGAGAGGCGTGCCGAACCGGCGCTCCCACTCCGCCTCGACCAGCGGCGCGATCAGCGGCGTGAAGTGATGATTCTCGGGTTGGTAACGGTCCTTCACGACGGCGAGGAGCGGCCCCATTGCGGCGAGTAAGACCGCATAGGCCAGCATCCCGACCACCAGCGACGCGCGCATCGCCGAGGTCAGCGCCAGGGCCGGCGAAGCGAGGAGGACCGGCGCCAGCAGAGACCAGCACGGGTAGATCCACTGGTCGATGATCTTCTGGCTCATCGCAGCACTGACCAGGGCGCCGACGAGGATGGGAGCCAGGAGGAGCGCGATCCACAATCGATGGTCGGGATCCTTTGGCAGCAGGATTTGACCAGCCTGCTCGCGGCTCGGCCGCACCACCAACCAGAACGCCAATAGCGGCATCAGCGCCCACGCCGGCACCAGCATGAGGACGAATTTGATCGCGTGCACCACTGCCTCCGGGAACGGCATGGTGTGGATCGTCCCCACCGTGTTGAACGGCGTCACGCGGTGATCGAGGACCCACAAGAGGTGGGGAACGAGCAAGAGCGCGAACACCAGCACCGACACGTAGGGCGCCAGGGAACGCCAATAGCGCCAGCGGTCGGGATGAACGAGGGTCGCCAGCGCCATTCCCAGCGGCAGGGCAGCGGCGAAATATTTGCTCAGCACGGCGCCTGCCGCCATCGCCCCAGCGAGCGCCGATGGCAGCGCCCGGCGGGTCTTGAAGCTCTGCAGGAAGAACAGAGTGCAGAGCGTCCAGAACGGCGCCTGCAGGGTGTTGGCGTTGAAATAGTAGCCGTTGGACGCGAGCATTGGCGCGAGGGCCGTCAGCGCCAGCGCCGGGACCCGCTTCCCGGGAGGCAGCAGGTCCTTGTAGAGGACGTAGAACAACCACAGCGTCAGGCCGGTCATCAGCGTCCCGGCGGTGAGGAAACTGATCACGCCGCGCGGCATCACCAGGTGCCACAACCCCGTCAGCCAGCCGATCATCGGCGGGTGGCGGGGCGAGCTCCAGGGAAACCCGGTCGACCACGCATGCGCTTCCAGGAAGTCGTAGTAGAGGCCGCCGGGGCCTTCCTTGAAGACCACCCAGAACCACAGCAGAACGGTCCACACCGCGACCAGCTTGGCGACGGACCAGTCGGAGGGATTGTCTCCGGTGAGGCCGTCGAACCGCGCGAGCCACGCCGAGAGCGAGCGGAACGGCCGCCACCAGGGCGGCCGACGCGTTGCGCTGTCGACGGCTTCCACGATCAGGAGTCCTCCCCCGCCGGAGCCTAGCACCAGGCGTGTCGGGACCGCACGCCGCGCGGCCTGCAGCAGCAGGCGCTTGTGGACGACGGGTTGCCCAGCCGGCAGCGACGTTTCGCGGCGCGGCGAGAGCGGACCACGCCACGCCCAAAGGCCGACCGGGCATCTCCGTTCGTCGTCGCGGCAGAGGGCGCGCTCGGGCGAGGGCATTAGCTTCGGAATAGCCCCAAAAGGGCGGGTTGAGCGCGCGTCGCGACGCACCTACGATTCGCGTGCCTGTGGTTGACCCCATCACCCACGGCCCCGTTCCCTAGCGGCCCCGCGCCAATGCGGGGCCTTTTTCTTGACGGCGCGCGGGCGGCTGCTCAATCTCAGGGTTGCGCGCTCGGCGCCGTCAGGCACCCGCCGCCTCCTTTTTGATCGCTGGTCCATTCATTTGGCCAATTGCCAGCTCTGGTCAGGTCTTGTAGCCTTTCAGCACTGACTGCCCTCAAGGAGCGGTCGCAGGGGGAGACGATGGGCGCCGAGACGATCAAGCCGGCAAAGCTGTCCGACGCGGTCGCCGACCATCTCGAGATGCTCATCCTCGAGGGCGCGCTCCGTCCCGGCGAGCGGCTCCTCCCCGAACGCGAGCTCTCGGCAAAACTCGAGATCTCACGGCCCTCGCTCCGCGAGGCGCTGGGCAAGCTCGCCGACCGGCAGCTGATCCAGACCAATTCACACGGCGTCTCGTTCATCTCCGAGGCGATCGGCTCGTCCCTCAAGGACCCGCTGGTGGTCCTCTTCCGCAACCATCCCGAGGCGGCGTTCGAATATCTCGAGTTCCGCAACGTGGTCGAAGGCGCCGCCACGGGCGACGCCTGCCGGCGCGCGTCCGACGTCGACCGGCAGGAGATCAAGCGCAATTTCGACCGCCTCGAAGCGGCGTCCAAGAAGGACGACCCGATGGAGGAGGCGGAGGCCGACGCCGACTTCCACCTCGCGATCTACGAGGCGAGCCACAACCTCGTCATGCTGCACGTGATGCGCAGCCTTTCCGACCTGATGCGCGCGGACGTGTTCTTCAACCGCAAGCGCCTGTGGGAACAGCGCGGCATCCGCGCCACGCTCCTCGACGAGCACCGCGCGATCTACGAGGCGATCATGGCCGGCGACCCCGATCGGGCGCGCGCCGCGGCGCAGTTCCATGTCAGCCACATGGTCGAGAATCTCAGAGGAATCCGCGACGCGGAGCGGCGGCTCGAAGCCTCGCTCCGGCGTCTGGGCAGGGATGCCTTCGTGGTCGCCAGCCCGAAGCGCGAAGGCTCCGGTCGAAAGACCAGGAACGGGCGCGAGGCCGATGCCTCCGATGAGAGAGGGGGCAGCGGCCAGACGCCGAACTGAGGCTGGAGGAGCCTGTTTGGACTACGGAGAGCCGGAACGATAACGGGGAGGACAGAGCCTGGGAGGGCGGTTCGAACCCGACGGGGCCTCCGCACGATCAACGATTTATCGTCATTGGGAGGAATTCATGAAATCTCGCAGACTATTGGCGGCGACCGTCGGGTTGTTCGCCGGCCTCGCGGTCACCAGCGCCTACGCACAAGCGCCGGCGCGCGACTGGGACCAGGAACTGGAAGACGCGCTGCGTGAGGCCAAGACCGCGGCCGGATTCACGCATCTCGGCACCTTCAACCGCCTGTGCATCCTCGCGCCCGAGAACGGCGCGCCGAACCTTGCCGACGCCGCCACGCAGCGCGTCCCGCGCTTCCGCGGCAACCCGGACGCTCCGCCGCGCGAGAGCTGGTACGCCGAATCCACCCAGGTGTTCGACGACCTCTATTGGCTCGGCGGCCGTCTGCACTCGGGCTGGCTGCTGACCTCCGAAGAGGGCCATATCCTCATCGACACCGAGTACGACTACAACTCCGAAGAGCTGATCCTCGACGGCATGGCCAAGTTCGGCCTCGACCCGCACGACATCAAGTACATCATCATCAGCCACGCGCACGGCGACCATATCGGCGGCGTCGAGCTGGTGCAGGACGCCACCGGCGATCAGGCGATCGTGGTGATGGGCGAAGCCGACTGGCGGAACGTGGACACCCGTCCGAACGCCAATTTCGGCTGGACCCCGAATCCGGATCCGAACCTTCGCCTCTACGTGCCGGAGAACACCGACACCTCGATCACGGTCGGGCCGAACACGGTCAACATCTACTCGACCCCGGGCCATACCCCGGGCACGCTGTCCTACACCTTCACGGTGCATGACTGGGGCCGGCCGGTGAACGTCGCCTATGCCGGCGGCACGGCGTTCAACTTCCAGACCGACACCCCCGATCCGGGCATCGCCAACCTCGAGCGCTATCGCGCCACGCAGGAGCGCTTCGCCGCGATCGCCTCCGACTTCGACGCCACCGTGCTGATCTCCAACCACTCGGAGTTCGACCAGGCGTGGCAGAAGGCAAGGATGATCGCGAGCCGTGGCTACGGCGACCCGCATCCGTTCGAGATCGGGTCCGATTGGGTCGAGCGGTATTTCCAGGTGATGGTGGCCTGCACCACCCACAAGATCATCACCGTGGAAAAGGCGGCGGAGAAGTAGCCGCGCAGAACTAGCGGAGGGCGGCCGCCGTTGTGGCTTGCCACAGGCGGCTTGCCGCCCTCCTCGACCTCGGCCGCGGGTGATTCAGGGCGCCTCGTGGCAAGAGCGCCGCGTGCCGGAGCGCCCACACGCTCCGCCGCATGTGGTCAGGGCGGGCGGCCCGGGGAGGAATCCGGGCCGGCCGCCACTTCCCCCTCTCGTGCCTCTCGTGAGCGTGCCAGCGGTCCTCGTCTCCGGCGCGTCTCGTGAGAAGGAACTTCGGCGGCTGATCGTCGTGATCGGCCGCCTTTTTTTGTGTTGGGAGTGTCCGCCGGCAGCCGCCGCATCTGGGG
>CAYOET010000066.1:0-7254 GCA_964402985.1 uncultured Bauldia sp.
GTCCTCTTCGGGGCCGACGAACTGACCCGGCGCCCCACCCGCCTGCGGCTGCTGGGTGAACTGCTGCTGCGCGGTGGCGATGATGCGGAAATAATGCTCGGCGTGCTGGAGGTAGCTCTCCGCCGCCACCCGGTCACCCGAGGACTGCGCGTCCCGCGCCAGCGAAAGGTACTTCTCCGCGACGTGGTGCGCGGTGCCGCGGATCTTCACGTCCGGGCCGTTGCTTTCGTATGAGCGCGTGAGCGGATTGGGCCCCTTCCGGTTGTTGCGGCCCCTCATGCGCTTGTTGTTGTTCTGCTGACCTTGCCTCATGTCTACTCTCTATTGGGACCGGGATTGGGCCGCGCAAAACCGCGCTCTGCCCAGCGTGAGTGCCGCGCCGGTCGCCGCGGCCTAACCAGATATCGGTCGACGAATCGCACGATCTTTATGACTCAGGATGAACCTGGACGGCTCTTGCCGCTCAAGCAGGACAACCCCGCAACGATTTGATCTCAGCAGCCCGGCGGACAACCGGATTATCGCGCCATCAGCCCGACGCACTCAGCCCCGTCCGCCAGATCGCCATGCGCCAACCACCCGATCGATCCCGTTTGAGGGACCGGCTTAAGAAACCGGCGCATGTGCATGAGGTATGGGCGAGCCGGAACCTAGCCCCTCCTTGCCCACATTCCAAGCGATTTTTCTGCCCTTTGCAGCGAACTCCCTTACCGCCGCGCTAATTCGATCACGCGCTCGGTTCGCCTGAGATCCTGGTGACGGGTGGTCCGCCAGCCCAGCGTATCCGCCATTTCGGCAAGCGCGGAAGCTTGGTCGTAGCCAACCTCGATCAATGCGAACCCGTCTGGGCCGAGGAGCCGCCCCGCGGCCTCGATGACCGCGCGGTGGCTGTCGAACCCGTCCGCGCCCCCATCGAGGGCGAGAATCGGGTCGTGCGCGCGTACTTCGACGTCGAGTTCGGCGATATCCTCAGAGCGTATGTAGGGAGGGTTGCTGACGATTGCATCCACCCGTCCCGCCAGCGCATCGGCCCAGTTCCCGACGACGAATCCCGCCCGGCCCCCGAGCCCCAGCCGCTCCGCGTTCCGGCGGGCAACGGCCGCCGCGCCAAGCGCCCGATCGACGCCGACCCCGAAAGCGAGCTTCAGCTCGGAGAGGAGCGCAAGGAGGATCGCCCCCGACCCTACGCCGAGGTCGAGGATGGTGATTGCCCGGTCCCCCCACCCTCGCCGGGCGATGCCGGCAAGCGCGGCGGATACAACGGTCTCCGTGTCTTGACGCGGCACCAGCGTGTCCGACCCGAGCTCGAACTCGAGCCCCCAGAACTCCTGCCGCCCGACGAGGCGCGCCACCGGCTCGCCCGCCTCCCTCCGCACCACGAGCGAGTCGAGGAGCGCAAGCTGCTCGGTCGTCATGACCTGATCGTCGTGAAGCGCCACATCGTTGGCGGCGATTCCAAGCGCGCGCCCGACCAGCATCCGCGCCTCGATCGACGCCCCGCCCTCTGCCCGCTTGAGCCGTCGCCGGAGACGCGGGAG
This sequence comes from uncultured Bauldia sp., assembly GCA_964402985.1. Taxonomy (GTDB): domain Bacteria; phylum Pseudomonadota; class Alphaproteobacteria; order Rhizobiales; family Kaistiaceae; genus JADYYB01. Next base: position 1,539 of record CAYOET010000066.1, read on the forward strand.
CAGCTGCGCGACGGTGGGCCCCGGTCGCTCCGGGGCGGAACTCAAGCCTCGCCCTCGACCTGCGCCATCAGCGCCGCCTGATGGTCGGTGATCAGCGCGTTGATCATCTCGTCGAGCCCATACCCGGCGATGATCTCGGGCAGGCGGTAGAGGGTGAGATTGATGCGGTGGTCGGTCACCCGCCCCTGCGGGAAATTGTAGGTCCGGATGCGCTCCGAGCGGTCGCCGCTGCCGACCTGTCCCTTGCGCGCCGCCGACCGTTCCGAGTCCACCCTCTGCCGCTCGAGGTCGTAGAGCCGCGAGCGGAGAAGCGTCATCGCCCGGTCGCGGTTCTTGTGCTGCGAGCGATCGTGCGCGATCACGATGATGCCGGTCGGGATGTGCAGGATGCGGATGCCGGATTCGGTGGTGTTGGCATGCTGCCCGCCCGCGCTCGACGCCTTGGTCGTGTCGATGCGCAGATCCTCGGGTCGGATGTTGATGTCGACGTCCTCGGCCTCGGGCAGCACCGCGACGGTCGCCGCCGACGTATGGATGCGCCCGCTCCCTTCGGTGTCCGGCACGCGCTGCACGCGATGCACGCCCGACTCGAATTTGAGCCGTGCGAACACGCCCTTGCCGGTCACCGTGGCGATGATCTCCTTGTAGCCGCCGGCCTCGCCGGGGCTTTCCGAGACCACCTGCACCTTCCAGCCATGCTCGTCGGCATAGCGCGAGTACATGCGAAAGAGGTCGCCCGCGAACAGCGCCGCCTCGTCGCCGCCGGTGCCGGCGCGGATTTCGAGGATCGCGCTCTTCTCGTCGGCAGCGTCCTTGGGAAGGAGGAGGATTCGCACCTGCTGCGACAGCTCCTCGATCCTGGCGTCGAGGGCCTTCGCCTCGTCGAACGCGATTTGCCCCATTTCCGGATCCTCGAGGAGCGCGGCGAGGTCCGCGCGCTCCTTCTCGGCGGCGCGCAGCTCGCGAATCCCTGCGACGACCGGGTCGAGCTCCGCCCGCTCACGGTTGAGCTGGATGAGCGTCTGCGTGTCGATCGGCTCCATGAGCCGGCGCTCGATCGTTTCCGAGCGCTGGAGAAGTTGGTCGATCTTGGCCTGTGGAAGCATGGCTAGCCGTTACAACTGGTGATCGCCCGGCCGCAAGCCTCGAGCTGCATTGGGCCGAACCGAGTGAAACCTCAACCTCCCCCTCGAGGGGAGGTCGAAGGTGCGAGGGCTTTGCCCGAGCAGCTTCGGGAGGGGGCCCTCGAGGTTGCGACCCCCCTCCCGAAACCGCTTGCGCGGTTTCGACCTCCCTCGAGGGGGAGGTTATGACACGCCTACAGCGGGATGCCTTCCTGGCGCGCGAAGGCGCGCAGTTCGGCCTGGACCGGGTCGGTGGACCCGTTCTGGGCGAGCGCCTCCTCGAGCCGCGCGGCGATCTTCTTCGCCTCGAGCTCGAGCAGCATCGTCTTCACCGGCCCGATCGACGCCGGCGCCATCGACAGCGACCGGAACCCGAGGGCGATCAGCGCCATCGCCCCGATCGGCGATCCCGCCAGCTCGCCGCACAGCGTGATCGGCACCTTGGCCTTTTCGGCCGCCATCACGATGCGCTTCAACGCCCGCAGGAACGGCCGCGACAGCGCCGAGAACCGGCCCGCGACGCGCACATTGCCGCGGTCGCTCGCCATCATGAACTGCATGAGGTCGTTCGAGCCGACCGACACGAAATCGCTGATCGCCATCAGCTCGTCGAGCTGCCAGAGAAGCGCCGGCACCTCGACCATCGACCCGATCAGGATCCTGCTCGGCTGCCGGTGGCCGTGGCGGGTGAAATGCTCCGCCTCGCGCTCGAACAGCCCGCGCGCCTGCGCGATTTCGGCCACCTCGGTGACCATCGGCAGCATGACCCGGAGCTCGCGCCCGGCCGCCGCGTGCATCAGCGCGCGGATCTGCACCCGCATCAGCCCCGGCCGGTCGAGCCCGAGCCGGATCGCGCGCCAGCCCATCGCCGGGTTCTCTTCGTGCCAGGTGCGGAGATAGGGCAGCACCTTGTCCCCGCCGATATCGAGCGTGCGGAAGGTCACCGGTCGCCCATTGGCGGCGTCGAGGACCGCCGCGTAGAGGGTCTTCTGCTCGGTCATCTTGGGCAACGTTGCCGCGATCATGAACTGCAGCTCGGTCCTGAACAGCCCGATCCCCGCCGCCCCCGACTCCGCCAGATGCGGAAGGTCGACGAGGAGGCCGGCATTCATGAGGAGGTCGATCGCGACACCGTCGCGCGTGACCGTCGGCTTGTCGCGAAGCGCGCGGTATTGCTGCTGCTTCCGCTCACGGAAGCGCATCTTCTCGAGGTAGGCCTGCCCGACCTCGCTGGTCGGCCGGACATGCACCTCGCCGGTCTCGCCGTCGACGATGATCGCGTCGCGGTTCTCGACGAACGAGACGATATCCGCGACCTGCCCGACCGCCGCGATCCCCAGCGCCTTGGCGACGATCGTCACGTGACTGGTCGCCGCGCCCTCTTCGAGGACGAGCCCCTTCACCCGCTCCCGGTCGTAGTCGAGGAGATCCGCCGCCCCCATGTTGCGCGCGACGATGATCGCGTCGGGCGGAATGTCTGCCCCGTCCGAGCCGTGGCCGCGGCCGACCAGCACCCGGAGCAGCCGGTTGGCGAGGTCGTCGAAATCGTGGAAGCGGTCGCGCAGCACGGGGTCGGACTGGCGGTTGACCCGGGCGCGGGTGTCGCTCTGCACCTGCTCGACGGCGGCCTCGGCGGTGAGGCCGTTCTTGATCGCCTCCTGCATGCGCCTGACCCAGCCGCGGTCATAGGCGAACATCCGGTAAGCCTCGAGCACCTCGCGGTGCTCTCCCTGGTCGGCGATGTCGTCGCGCGAAAGCATGTCGTCGACCGAGAGGCGCAGGCTGGCGATCGCCTGGTCGAGCCGCTCCGCCTCCTCGTGCGGATTCTCGGCGATGAGATTGGTCACCACCACGCGCGGTTCGTGGAGGACGACGTGCCCGATCCCCACGCCCTCGGTAAGCGGGAGGCCGCTCACCGCCATCGGCCGGCGCACGTCGAGCGAGGTGCCCGGCTTGGAGAGCCCCTCGAGCTCCCCGGCGGCCATCATCTCCGCCAGCACCATCGCGGTGGTCTGGAGGGCCTCGACTTCTTCCTCGTTATAGGTGCGGTGCGCCCGGTTCTGGACGACGAGGACGCCCAGCGTCCGGCCCGCACGGAGCACCGGCACGCCGAGGAACGAGTGGTAGATCTCCTCGCCGGTCTCCGGGAGGTACGTGAACGCCGGGTGGAGCTGCGCGTCGGTGAGGTTGAGCGGCCGCGCCTCGGCGGCAATCGTGCCGACCAGGCCCTGCCCTACACGGAGCGCCGCCCGGTGCACCGACTCGCGGCGGAGGCCTTCAGTTGCGTACAGCTCGAGGACGCCGTCCGAGCGGAGGACATAGACGGAGCACACCTCCGCGACCACGTTGGCGGCGATCTGCACCACGATCTTGTCGAGGCGAGCCTGCGCGCTGATCCGCTCCGCCATGATTTCGCGGAGTCGGCGGAGCAGAACGCGCGGCCCGGCGAGAGACCCCCGCACCATCCGCAAATCCTTTGGAACGACGGCGAGGACCCGCCGCGAACGGACCCGAACCGGAAAAACGCCGGAGCTTGTGCCGGCGTCAGACCTTGTCCAGCCCGTATACCGAATGCAAAGTCCGCACCGCAAGCTCGGTATAGGAAGCGTCGATCAGCACGGAGATCTTGATCTCCGAGGTCGTGATGGCGCGAATGTTGATGCCCTTGGAAGCCAGCGCCCGGAAGGCTTCCGCCGCCACGCCGGCATGGCTGCGCATGCCGATGCCGATTACCGACACCTTGGCGACGTCGGTCGACCCCTGCACCGCCTCGAAGCCGATATTGGCGCGTGAGTCGTTGAGGACCCGGCGCGCCCGCTCATATTCGGCGGTCGGGACCGTGAACGTCATGTCGGTCGTCGACCCGTCCTCGGAGATGTTCTGGACGATCATGTCGACGTTGATATGCGCCTCGGCGAGCGGCCCGAACACCGCCGCGGCGACGCCCGGCTTGTCGGCGACCCGCCGGAGCGAGATCTGCGCTTCGTCGCGGGAATAGGCGATGCCGGTAACGGTCTGCTTTTCCACGATCTCTTCCTCGTCGCAAATCAGCGTGCCGGGCGGGTCCCCGTTCTTCGGGATGCTGTTGGGGTCCTCGAAACTCGACCGCACGAACGTCCGCACATTGTGCACCATCGCGAGCTCGACCGAGCGCACCTGCAGCACCTTGGCGCCCAGCGAGGCCATCTCGAGCATCTCTTCGAAGGCGATCTTGGCGAGCCGCCGCGCCTTCGGAACGATGCGCGGGTCGGTGGTGTAGACCCCGTCGACGTCCGTGTAGATGTCGCAGCGCTCGGCCCCGATCGCCGCCGCGACGGCCACGGCGCTGGTGTCCGACCCGCCGCGCCCGAGCGTTGCGATGCGCCCGTCCGGCGCGAGGCCCTGGAAGCCGGCGATCACCGCCACCTGCCCCTGCTCCAGCCGCTCGATCAGCCTGCTGCCGTCGAAATCCGCGATCCGCGCAGAGCCGTGCGCCGCGTTGGTCAGGATCGGGATCTGCCACCCTTGCCACGACCGCGCGTTGATGCCGATCGACTGCAGCGCGATGGCGAGGAGGCCCGAGGTCACCTGCTCGCCCGACGACACCACCGCATCGTACTCGCGGGCGTCGTGGATGGCCGAGGTCTCGCGCGTCCACGCGACCAGCTGGTTGGTCACCCCCGACATGGCCGAAACCACGACGGCGACCTTGTAGCCGGCCTCAATCTCCCGCTTGACGTGCTGGGCGACGTTCTTGATGCGCTCGATATCGGCGACCGACGTGCCGCCGAACTTCATCACCAGTCGGGCCATGGAAGAGCGCTAAGCCATCTGGACAAAGGAAAATCCGCCCGGAGGCCGGGCGGACGGGTCGGGGCCCGTTTAGCCGGTTACGGCCGCCCCCGCAACGGTTTGCACCGATTCAGAGCTTCGAGCATATAAGGAACTGCGTCGCTCGCTGGTAGAATTGGCCATGGACGTTGATCCGCCATCCGGCCAGACCGTTGCGCTGCCCAACCCGCCACCGGGATGGCACGACAGGGCATTTGCGGTGACGCCAACCGGCCAGCTTGTCCTTGTTCGCTGCGACCGTGACGAACTTGCCGAATACCGGGTTTGGTACGAGCGAGTGAGAGATTGGGATCCTGAACAGCGCAAACGCGGCGAGTCGGCTCCGGTGCAGCGGGGCCGCTCGGGCACCCGACTGCGTCTTTCGCGGTTTGATGGAACGGCGGAGTTTGATGCCATCGAGATCCCCTACAACGCTTGGCCAAAGGTGGTCCCTCTACCCGATGGCGGCTGGCTCATACCGTCCAACGGTCGTTTCCGGCGCTACTCCCGCGAAGGAGAACCGGGTGGATCGATCGACCTCGGCGGTTACATGGAGCACGTCGCCTGTACCGAGAGCGGGAAGATCTGGGTGGGATATTTCGATGAGGGCGTCTTCGCGAACGTCTCACCCGAAGGCAACATCCCCTATTCGACAGCGGGGATCGCCAGTTTCAGCCCGGACGGGGACGTTTTGTGGCGATTCAACTGGCGCGACGACCTCTCCCTCTATGACTGCTACAACCTGACGATCGACGGGGAACGTGTTTGGTCGTGTCCCTATG
>CAYOET010000067.1:0-7430 GCA_964402985.1 uncultured Bauldia sp.
AGCGGCGGAACCTCCGGTCGATGCTCACCACCGTGGCAAGGCCGAGGAAGACGACGGTCGTCGCGATCGTCGTGCCAATGCCGGCGCCGGCGAGCCCCAGCGCCGGGAAGCCGAGCTTGCCAAACATCAGGCACCACACGAGGAGCGCGTTGACCACGATCCCGACCACGCCCACTCCGACCGCGGCGAGCGGCCGCTCGAGCGCGGACACGAACGAGCGCAGCACGATGTAGCTGAGGAACGGCAGCAGCGACCATTGGAAGGTGTGGAGATAATTCCCCGCGACCCGGGCGAGCGCGGGCTCTTGGCCGAGCGCGACCAGGATCGGCTCGGCGAACCAGGTCACCGTCCAGATCGGGATGGCGAGGAGGCATACGCTCCACAGCCCCTGGCGCACCGTCCGCCTCACGTCGCGCACCGAATGGCGCTTCCGTCCGAGCTCGACCGCGATCATCGGCGCTGTCGCGCTGGCGATGCCGATGCCGAAGATCAGGAAGGCGAAATAGAGATTGGTCGCGAGCGCGCCGGCGGCGAGAAACTCCGGCCCGAGCCAGCCCATCATGACGACGTCGGTCGTCCCCATCGCCACCTGCGCGAGGTTGGTGAGGACGAGCGGCCAGGCCAGCTGAAGTGTGGACGCCGCCTCCGCCCGCCACGCCCTGCGTGCCAGCCGCGCGCCCTCGGCGATGTCGGTCATGGGGAGCTTGTAGCCCGGACCCTGCTCTCAGGCCACCCAACGGTAGCTTCGCCACGATCGGTGATGCTGCGGGAAGGGGGCTTGGGCCCTGGAGCTTGATGAGTTCTGACCTGATCGGGTGGCCGCACGAATCTCGACGTGTCCCCTCGCCCCGGAGGGGAGAGGGTTAGGGTGAGGGGGTACAGGTCTATCCGGATGGGGCGGAGCCCCCTCACCCCAGCCCTCTACCCGCCGGGGAGAGGGGGCAGCTCGGCGCTCCCAAGCGCTGACGACTTCCAATCAGGGGCTTTAGCGCTCGATGTAACGCTTTGCCCGCGTTTACGTCCCCTTGCCCTTCGACTGCGGGTCGCGTGTGTGATGCACGTCCGGCTCCCCGCCGCCGCCCGAGACCCCGCTGTGATGCGGATGCTTGGTCTCGCTCGGATGCGGCCCCCGCTTCTGCGATTTCTCGGGCTGCTTGGCGTTCTCGTGGCTCGCGCCCGGACCGCCGACCCGACTGGTGTTAGGGTGCTTCTCCATCGCGTTCACCGGTCCTGCTGATGGCCCTGATGGTGGGTGTTCTGGAACGTGTTTCCGGCCTGCCCCTGTTCCTTGAGGTTTTCCTCGACCGGCTGGTGCGGTTCCTTGCCCTGCACCGACTTGTCCTTGACGGTCGCCGGGCCCTTGTTGCTGCGATTGGCCGGCGGCACCTTGGGAAGCGAACTCATCGTCGATCCTCCTTAGCAGTGGTCGTGGAGGGATAAGTCCCCGCTGGCCGGGTCGTTCCGCAAGCGGGAAGGCGGCCGCCCCGTCACCGGATTGCGGCAAGGCTGGCGCTGGGATACCCGTAGCTCGCGCGCCGAGCGCGTTGAGGGGAAACTCATGGCACGCTTCAGCTTCACCGCCCTTGCGGCCAGCGCCGTGGCGCTCCTCGGCCTCGCCGCCGCTCCCGCCCTCGCCGACGATGCCGCCCGCACCCTTGCCGCCCATCACCTCGCGGCCGGCACCCTCGCCGACGGCGACGCCGCCCTCTCCACCCTCCTCGCCGCCGACCCGACCAACGACGACGCCCGCTTCGGCCTGGGCGTGATCCGCTTCGTCGACGCCGTCGAGAATCTCTCGCAGGGCCTCTACCGCTACGGCCTCGAGGCTCCCGACACGATCGCCTTGCCGATCGTACGCCTGCCGGTTCCCGTCAATCCCAACCCCGAGCCGGTCACCTACGCTGCCTTCCGCGAGCTCCTTGTCGGCTTCGTCGCCGACCTCGCCAAGGCCGAGGAGACGCTCGCCGGCATCACCTCGGACGAAGCGCGCCTCCCGCTCGATCTTCTCGAGATCCGCTACGACGTCGACGGCGACGGCGTCATCAACGGCGACGAGCGATTCATCGACGCCATCGCCATTGTCACCGGCCTCGACGTCTCGCTCCTCGAGGAGGCCGGCGATCCGCCTGCCGCGCCCGTCAAGCCTCCGCCCGGCAAGATTGCGCAGGCGCCGCCCCCGCCGCCTCCGCCGTCCGCGCCCTCCGGCCCGGAAGTCTCCGCCACCACGCTCGGCTTCGACCGCGCCGACGCCCTCTGGCTGCGCGGCTACACCCACGTGCTGATGGCCTTCGGCGAGTTCATGCTCGCCCATGACTGGCAGCTGACTTTCGACAGCACCTTCCACCTCTTCTTCCCCGAGGGCGACTTCGCCTTCGCCGACGCCCTCGACCGTCGCCGCGTCGACCCGACCGGCTTCCTCGGCGATGCGGGCCCGGTCGCCGACCTCGTCTCCTTCATCCACCTCATCCGCTGGGAGCCGACCGAACCCGAGCGGATGCGCGCTTCGCTCGCCCATCTCGAGTCGGTCATCGCGCTCAGCCGCGAGACCTGGGAGGCGATCGGCCGCGAGACCGACGACGACCGCGAATGGCTGCCCGGCCCCGACCAGACCAGCCCCTTCGCCGAGCTGCCGGTCGACGAGGAGACGCTGGCCGGCTGGAACGCCGCCCTCGACGAGGCCGAGGCGATCCTCGCGGGCGAGAAGCTCATCCCGCACTGGCGCTTCCGCGAGGGCGTGAATCTCCGAACGGTCTTCGAGGAGCCGCGGACCTTCGACCTCGTCCTGTGGATCACCGGCCCGGCCGCGCTGCCCTTCCTCGAGCCGGGCATCGAGACCACCGGCGAGGACTGGAATGCGATCAACCGCGTCCTCCGCGGCGGCCTCGCCGCCTACGCCATCTGGTTCAATTGAGCGCTCCACCCTCCCCTTGAGGGAGGTCCAAACCGCGCGAGCGGTTTGGGGGGGGTGCTGCGACCTTCGTCGACGCGCAAACGAATGTCGCCAGTGCAACTCGACCCGGCGTAGCCACCCCCACCCCAAGCTGCTCGGGCAAGCCCTCGCACCTTCGACCTCCACTCAAAGGGGGACGTTCAGGTCGACGCCGCCCGGCGGCATCCCCGTCTTCAACGTCGCCCACGGCCTCGCCAAGCCCACCGGCCAGCCCTACGCCCTCTTCGAGGTGTGACCGCCCTTTCTCCTCCCTCTGCAAGGGGGAGGAAGGGAGCAGCTAGGGCACGAAGCCGCGCATCCGTTCGCCGATCAGGCAGTCGATCCGCGGCGCCAACGCCTGCGCCGGCACGATGCCGTCGTCGCGCGTCCCCTCCGGCGCGAGGTCGGCGATCTCGAGCACCAGCTTGCGCCGGATCGCCTGAGCGAAATTGTCCTCGCCGTCGACCGGCACGACGAATGCGCCCGGCCCGCCGATCACGCAATCCTCGTAGTAGACGTCGAGCCCGTAGCCGGTCCCGCCGATCTCGCCGCCCTCGCGCATGATCGGGAGGCCGTTGATGACGATGTCCCGCGCCAGCACGAGCTGCCGTGCGTACTGGATCGGCACGCCCTGGTTGTTGGCCCCGTCGCCGGACACGTCGATGACGTTGCGGAAGCCCGCGAACCCGTTGCCCGGGAACAGCGCGGACGAGAACAGGATGCTGTCCGAGATCGACGTGCCGCGCAGCTCGAAGAGCGGCGAGGAGCGGAGGATGCCGGTGATCTGCCGCACGCTCGCCTCGTCCTCCACGAGCGTCCACGGCACCACGACGTGCTGGAGCCCCACGCCCGCCCATTGCACGACCGTGATCGCGATCTTGCCGGTGAGCCCGCCGGTGATCGCGGCCATCACCTCGGGATGTTCGAGCGCCTCGATATAGCCGAGCCGCTGCACCACCTGCTCCTCGTAGCTCATCGATCCTGAGATATCGACCGCCAGCACCAGCTCGAGATCGACCTCGACCTCGGCCGGCGCGCGATCCTGCGGCCGCAGCGGCACGATCCCGTTCGGCCCGAGCTGGGCGAGGGCGGGCGCTTGGCACCCCAGCGCAAGAATGGCCAACGCAGCGACGAAACGGAAAGTGCGGACGGGCATCTATTCCTCCCGAGAGGGGATCGTAAGGCCACGCCCGCGCCTGACAAAGCCCGCACCGAACACAACCTCGTTGGGGCGCGCTACCCCGGCCCGCTGCGGCCGGATTGCGGCTTCGCGGCGGTGCTTTCGTGATACCGGCGCTGCCAAGCTTAAACCCCCCTTAAATCGCCGCATTTACCTTCGAGCCAAAGGGAGGGAATTCCGTGGTTTGGCAGGGCGTATGGGGCGCGAGAGGAATACCGAGGAGCGGATCGAGCCGGTGCTCGAGCCCGCGTCCGACGAGATCGACGAGTTCGGTTTGCGCGTAACCGACGCCGACCGGGCCGCCCCTTCGCGTTCCAAGAAACCCCGCAAGGCGACCTCGCGCGGCTCGTCGAAGGGCCGCGGAAGATCCGCGCGCGGCCGCACGAAGCCCCGCCGTACCTTCGGGTCCCGCCTCCGCCGCGTCGCCTATTGGGGCATGATCGCGTCGATCTGGGGCCTCGTCGCCCTTGGCGGCATCGTCGCCTATTTCGGCGCCGAGCTGCCGCGCATCACCTCGTGGACCGTTCCCGACCGGCCGCCCAATGTCCGCATCGTCTCGGTCGACGGCGAGCTCATCGCCAACCGCGGCGACACCGGCGGCGAAGCCGTCCGCCTCGCCGACCTCCCCGACTACCTCCCGCAGGCCATCGTCGCCGCCGAGGACCGCCGCTTCTATTCGCACTTTGGCCTCGACCCGATCGGCATGGCGCGCGCCCTCGTCGCCGTCGCCCGCGCCGGCTCGGCGGTGCAGGGCGCCTCGACTATCACCCAGCAACTCGCCCGCCACCTCTTCCTGACCCAGGAGAAGACGGTCGAGCGCAAGATCCAGGAGGCGATCCTCGCCGTCTGGCTGGAGGCCCGCTACTCCAAGGATGACATCCTCGAGATGTACCTCAACCGGGTCTATTTCGGCGCCGGCGCCTATGGCGTGGACGCTGCCGCCCGCCGCTATTTCGGCAAGCCCGCGTCGAGCGTGACCCTCACCGAGGCCGCCATGCTCGCCGGCCTCCTGCCCGCCCCCTCGCGCTACGCCCCCACCGTCAACCGCGAGGTCGCCGAAGGGCGGGCGCAGCTCGTCATCTCCTCCATGCTCCGCGAAGGCTACATCACCGAGCGCGAGGCCTCGCTCGCCATGTCCGTCGAAGTAACCCCGCGCCGCGAAATGGCCGGCGGCAGCGGCCGCTACGTCGCCGACTGGGTGATGGACCTCCTCCCCGACTTCATCGGCCGCTACGATCGCGACATCGTCGTCGACACCACCATCGACCTCGCCCTCCAGTCGGAGGCCGCGCGCGCGGTGGAGAACGGCCTTCTCGAGCATGGCGCCGAGTACGACGTCACCCAGGCCTCGCTCGTCGCCATGGACCCCAACGGCGCGGTGCGCGCCCTCATCGGCGGAAGAGATTATTCCGAGAGCCAGTACAACCGCGCCGTCACCGCGATGCGCCAGCCCGGCTCGGCCTTCAAGCCGTTCGTCTACCTCGCCGCGCTCGAGGCCGGCCTCACGCCTGAGACCGTGCGCATCGACGCCCCGGTGACGATCGGCAACTGGTCGCCCGAAAACTACACCGACCAGTATCGCGGCCCGGTCACGCTGATGACCGCGCTATCCAACTCGCTCAATACGGTAGCCGCTCAGCTCGCCGCCGAGGTCGGCCCCGACCGCGTGGTCGAGGTCGCCCACCGCCTCGGCATCGCCTCCGACCTCGCGCCCAACCCGTCGATCGCCCTCGGCACCTCGGAGGTCAATCTCCTCGAGCTGACCGGCGCCTTCGCCCCCTTCGCCAATGGCGGCAACGGAATCATCCCGCACGTCATCCGGCAGATCCGCACGGTCGACGGCAACGTGCTCTACGATCGCCGCGGCACCGGCTCGGGCCAGGTCGTCTACCCCGAACAGCTCGGCATGATGAACTACATGCTGCGCCAGACGCTCGAATCCGGCACCGCCCAGCGCGCGACGATCGAGGGCTGGCAGGCGGGCGGCAAGACCGGCACCAGCCAGAACTGGCGCGACGCCTGGTTCGTCGGCTACACCGCGCACCTCGTCGCCGGCATCTGGTTCGGCAACGACGACGGCAGCCCGACCGAGCGCGCCACCGGCGGCGCCTTATCGGCCTCGGTCTGGCACGACTTCATGGCCAAGGCGCACGAGGGCGTCACCCCCGAGGAGCTCCCCGGCAACTACCGCTACCAGGACCCTAACGCCTTCTCGCCCTACGCCGCCCCGCCGCAGACGGTGCAGGGCTACCCGCCCGGCCAGTACCCGCCGGGATACCCGCCTGGCTACCAGGGCCAGCCGGCCTACCCGCCGGGCGAGGTCCCACAGGGTTATCCGCCCGCCGCGTACCCGGGCTATCCCACCGCCAACGGCCAGCCCGTCCCGCCGATGGTCGTCGGCGCCGGCGGCCCGGCTCCTGGCGCGTACCCACCGCCACCCGAGCCCCGCCGCCCCGGCTTCTTCCGCCGCCTCTTCGGGTTGGACTAAGCTCGCTTACTCGGGGGAAGACCGGATTTGGCGAAGACCCCGGACGGCGGGCGGACAGGACGGCCGGCGCGGGGCGAGCGCTCTGCGGTCGTGAAGCTGACCGGCGGACTCGGCAACCAGCTCTTCCAGTACGCCGCCGCTCGCGCCCTCTGCCTGCGCGAGGAGCGGCGACTCCGGCTCGCCTGGTTCGGACCCGCCGACGGCTCCCGCCGCTATCTGCTCGACCAGTTTCGCCTCGCCGGCCCGCCCGAGGTTTCGCTCGCCGGCCGCGACGAAATCCGCGGGCTGTGGACGTCGCTCCCGCGCTGGCAGAAGAATTTGACCCGGCTCGGCCTCTGGCCCCGCCCCCGGCAGCTTCGCGTCAGCGGACCTGCTTTCCGGCCGCTCGCCGGCTCGGGGCGAACTGTCTTCCTCGAAGGCTATTTCCAATCCTGGCGCTATTTCGACGATTGCCGCGACCGCATCCGGGAGGAATTGACGATCACCGCCCCGCTCGGCGAGCGCAACGCGTCGCTGCTGCGCCGGATTGCCGGCGAGAACTCGGTCGCCATCCACGTCCGCCGCGGGGACTATGTCGGTCTGCCCCACCACGGCGTCCTCCCGCTCGACTATTACCGTGTCGCGCTGGGCCGCCTCGCCCCGGCGCTCGACGGCGCGCGGGTCTTTGTCTTCTCCGACGATCCGGCCTGGGTTCGCGCCAATTTCGAGGTCGGCCGGCCGGTGGAGGTGATCGACCACAACGGCCCGGATTCTCCGGTGGGCGACCTCGCGCTGATGGCCGCGTGCCGTCATTTCATCATCGCCAACAGCACGCTGAGCTGGTGGGCGGCCTG
>CAYOET010000068.1:0-16945 GCA_964402985.1 uncultured Bauldia sp.
ACCCGGGCATGACGACGGCGAGCCGCTTCACGCCCGACTTCGCCAGTTCCCGCACCGTCGCGTCGGTATAGGGCCGCAGCCACTCGGCCTTCCCGAAGCGCGACTGGAACGACATCGGCAGCTTCTTCTCCGACCAGCCGAGCCGTTCGCGAAGGAGCCGCACCGTCTTGTGGCAGTGGCAGAAATACGGGTCGCCCTTGAGGAGATAGTCCTTGGGCAGCCCGTGGAACGAGGCCAGCACCACCTCCGGCTCGAAATCGAGCTTGGCGAGATTGGCCTTCAGCGAGCGCTCGAGCGCCGCGATATAGACGTCCTCGTCGTAGTACGGCGGCAGCGTCCGGATCGCCGGCTGCCAGCGCACCTCCTTGAGGGACTCGAACGCCTTGTCGTTGGCGGTCGCCGTCGTCGCCGCGCTGTACTGCGGATAGAGCGGCGCGAGCAGGATTCGCTCGCACCCGGCCTCGCGCATCGCATCCAGCCGCGAGGCGATCGACGGATTCCCGTAGCGCATCGCCCAATCGACGATCACCCCGTCGGCGGCGAGGCTGTCGCCCAGCTTCTGGGCCTGCGAGCGGGTGATGGTGCGGAGCGGGCTTTCGTCGCGCGCCTCGTCCCAGATCGAGCGGTACGCCGCGCCCGAGCGCTGCGGGCGGGTCGAGAGAATGATGAAATTGAGGATCGGCCACCAGATCAGGCGCGGGATCTCGATCACCCGGCGATCCCACAGGAATTCCCTGAGATATCGCCGCACGGACCAATAGTCGGTGGCATCGGGAGTGCCGAGATTGATGAGGAGCACCCCCACCTTCCCGGCCTTGACGCTCGGATGATCGGCGGGGCGGGCCGATTTCTGGGCAAATGGCGCGGGGGCATTCATCGCCGCCGGCATAGGCGCTCGGGACCCGCCCGTCCAGACAAAGAAACGTTCCAAACCGCCGCAGCGTCTCGCCGAGTGATCCGCCGGGCATGCCCGCGCTAGCGGTTGCGGTCGACGTGCTCGGGTTTGCCCTTGGTCGTCTTGGCGAAGTCGCGGAGCTGTTTCTCGCTCATCGAGCTGTACATGCTCTTCGAAGCGCCCTTCAGCTCGCCGACCTTGGTCTCGCCGCGTTTGACCGAAAGGGCTGCACCGGCGGCTTTCTGCTGCGCTTTGGACAGGGCTGGCATGATGATCTCCTCAACGAATCTAACGTTGAGGAAATCTCCATGCCGGCCATGAAGTTCCGGGCTGCGGTCACAAAACGGCGCGACTATATTGTGTCAGGCTCGGCCGATCCGCAGGGCCGCGACAACCTATCCCGGCGCAGCGCTTGCACAGCCGAGCCGCCGCTGACTGAATCGCCACATGAAGTCCGACCAGCAACCCCCTCTCATCGTTGTCACCGCCGACGTCCGCCCCAATGACGGCCATATCCGTCACGGCGCGGTCGAGACCTATCTCAACGCCATCGTCACCGGCATCGGCGGCATCCCGCTCATCGTCCCCTCGCTCCCCGGGCGGATCGACTTCGACGCCCTCTTCGAGCGCATCGACGGGGTCATCGTCACCGGCAGCCCCAGCAACGTCCACCCGCCGCTCTACGGCGCCGAGCCGAGCGAGGCCGCCGAGCCCTATGACCACCAGCGCGACGCCTTCACCCTGCCGCTGATCCGCGCGGCGGTGGCGCGCGGCATGCCGCTCCTCGCCATCTGCCGCGGCATCCAGGAGTTCAACGTCGCCATGGGCGGCACCCTCTCGCCCGAGGTCGCCAAACTCCCCGGCCGCCACGAGCACCATGTCGAGGCCGATACCAACGACGAGCGCTACGCCATCCGCCAGGACGTATTCCTGGCCGAAGGCGGTTGCCTCGCCGGCATTTTCGGTGCCGACCGCATCCGCGTGAACTCGGTGCACTACCAGGGCATCGAGAAGCTTGCCCCCGGCCTCGTGGTCGAGGCGACCGCTCCCGACGGGACGGTGGAGGGCGTCAGTATCGCCGACGCGCCCGGGTTCGCGGTCGGCGTGCAATGGCATCCCGAGTACTGGGTGCGCACCGATCCGGCTTCGGCCCGTCTCTTCGCCGCCTTTGCCGAGGCGGTGCGGAAGCGCATGGCGGAACGTGCCGCCGGGCGTCGTCGCCTCGATCGCCAACCGGCAGCTTGACCGAAATTTAGCTCAATCAAGCCGTGCTTTCGACAACGCGCTGTCAACGAACCGGCGCAGGGTAGAGCCAACGGTCGAGTTCGCGGCTATGATAGCCGTCGAGGGACCAACCACACGGGGGAAATCCAGATGCGTTCGTCGCCACAACACAGTCTTCTCGCGTTTACTGCGCTTGCTGTCCTCGCCCTCCCAGGCATGGCGGCGGCGCAGGATTTCAACCTCAGCCCGACCTCGGGCGAGGTCACTCTCACCAATGGTTTCGAGCCCGATCCGCACGAGGTGACTTTCACCGTCGGCGGCGGCAAGACCGACGCCAGCGCCGGCCCATCCGGATGCGTCGGCTTCATCCGCAACGCCCCGGATGTCCGGCTCCAGTACACCGCCGGCGATTACCCGCTGATCTTCTCGGCGGAGTCCTCGACGGACACCACGCTCATCGTCAACAACCCGAACGGTGAGTGGCTCTGCAACGACGACACCAACGACATCAACCCGGAGATCGCGATCGACTCCCCGGTTTCCGGCCAGTACGACGTCTGGGTCGGCTCCTTCAACCGCTCGATGATCGCCGACGCCACGCTGCGCATCTCCGAGATCGGCGGCGGCGCTACGGCCGGCGGACCCAACCCCGACCTGCCGCCGACCTACGGCTCGGTCACCCTCGTCAGCGGCTTCCAGCCGGATCCGCGCACCGTCGGCATCAGCGCCGGCGGCGGGGCGGTCGACGCTTCGGCGGCGGGCGGCTCCTGTATCGGCACCATCAACGAGGCGCCCGACTACAAGGTCACCTACACCCCGGGCGGCTACCCGCTGTTCTTCAAGGCCGAGACCGACAACGACGCCACGCTCGTCGTCCTCGACCCCAACGGCAACTATGTCTGCGACGACGACTCGGGCGGCGACCTCAATACGCTGGTCCGCTTCGACACCCCGGTGGCCGGCGACTACACGATCTGGGTCGGCACGCTGTCCGACACCGTCGGCCCGGCCACTCTCACGGTCACTGAGATCGAGCCCGGTACCGCCGCCGACGGCGGCGCCACGGCGCCGAACGCCGACCTCGAGCCGAGCTACGAAACCGCCGAACTGACCAGCGGTTTCGAGAACGATCCGTACGAAGTCGAGATGGCCCCGGTCGGCGGCACCATCGAAGCCGCCTCCGACGCCGCCGGCATCGATGCCGGCGACGACTACTGCGCCGGCTATATCGCCGAGGCGCCGGACTTCCGCCTCCACTACACCGCCGGTAGCTATCCGCTCTTCTTCACCACCGAGTCCACTGATGACCTCACCCTCGTCATCAACGACCCGTCGGGCAACTGGCATTGCGACGACGACTCGGGAATCGGCGTCAACCCGATGATCCGCTTCGACAATGCCGAGTCGGGCCAGTACGACGTCTGGGTCGGGGCATACTCCTCCGACACCCTCCCCGAGGCGACGCTCGTCGTCACTGAGATCCAGCCGATCGACCCCTCTGCCGAGCTTCCCGACACCAGCCTTTCGGCGACTGTCGCGACGATCGACCTGGTCAGCGGCTTCGTCCCCGACCCGCACACCGCCACGCTCACCGCGGGCGGCGGGTCGATCGAGGCCTCCAACCTCAGCGACAGCGACGGTACCTGCGCCGGTACGGTCAACTCCGCGCCGGACTTCTCGCTGAACTACTCGGGCGCGGGCAGCTACCCGCTCACCTTCAGCGTCAAGTCGACGGGGGATACGACGCTCCTCATCAACGACGCCAACGGCACGTGGTTCTGCGACGACGACTCGGCGGGCAACCTCAACCCGCGGGTCACCTTCACCACCCCGGCCGATGGCCGCTACGATATCTGGGTCGGCACCTTCTCGACGACCGAGCAGGCCACTCTGGAGATCACCGAGAACACCCCGTAAGGGCAGTTCGGACACCGCAAGATCGCCGGCCCCTCATCGGGCCGGCGATTTCTTTTCCGGGCTGTCTCAGCGGCAGTGAACGGTGATGGTGTTGGCGAGGTCGACCGCCGCCGAGAGGAGGTCGGGTGGGACCGCTTCCCCCATCGGCACCTCTGCGATCCGCGCCTGTACCGTGGGATCGAGCGCCGCCGGCCCCTTGAACTCGGCGCTGCAACTCGCCGCCGCCGGGTCGACGACCATGACCGGTTGGTCATCGACGTAGCGGAAATCGACGAAGAACTCCGGATCGTAGACCTCGATCGACGCCGCCTCCCCGACCGGCCACGCCGCCGACAGCTGGAGAGTGAAGAACAGCGTCAGCTGCCTGTTCTCGAAGGTCAGCCAGTACTCGGTCGGCGGCTCGACCGGCGCCGGCAAACTGCCGAGCGAGGTGAAGAACCCGTACTCGGCCAGCGACTCGACATTGACCTTGGCGAGCGCATCGAGCTCCGGGCGCGAGAGGACGCCGTCGCGATCCGCGTCGAGCCCTTCGGTAGCGTAGAGCGAGAAGGCCTCGTCAAACCGCCACACATGCCGGATGGCGACGATCGAGTTGCCCTCGATCACCACCTCCGACCGCGCATCGACGAACACGTGCGGGTGGGCGGCCGCCGGGGTTGCGGCACCCGCCAGGATGAGGACCGGCGCGAGCCAGGCCACCTGCTTCGCGATCGACGGCATCGCCACGCGCTCCTCACCCCGAGGCGAGCTTAGCTGCCGAGGACCTTCCGCGCGAGGGCGAGGAGCGCCCGGTCGCGGCCCGGCGGCGCGATCAGCGAGAGGCCGAGCGGGGTCCCCGCCGACTCGGCGATCGGCAGCGAGATTTGCGGCAGGCCCGAGAGCCCGGCAATGCACAGCGCCGACAGCGCCCCGCCACGATAGCGCTCGAGCGCGAGCTCGCTCGAATCGAGCCACGGCGCCAGATTGGGCACGGTCGGCAGCACCAGCACGGTGTCCTCGCCGAGGAGCGAGATCACGCGGTTGCGGATGCCGGCGCGCTTCTCGCGCGCCTCCTCGACCTGTCCGGTGGTGACCCGGCTCGCCGCCTCGAAGCGCTCTTTCACCCCCGGCCCGAGGTTCGGGTCGTGGCTGCGAATCCAGGCGCCATGGCCCTGCCACGCCTCGAAACCCTGGATCGACTTGAGCACCCACTGCCAGGCGAGGAGCCCCTCGGGCGCCACGGTGACCGCGCCACCCGGCGTCAGATGTTCGGAGACGCGCGAAGCCGCTAGCCGGAGGGCCGCGTCTTCCTCCTCGCCCGTCACCAGCGCCCAGGCGTCCTCGGCGATGATCATGCGCCGGAGGGGGGCGCCGCCCGGGGCGTCCTCGCCGAGCAGCACCGCGCCGACCTTTTCCGCGACCGCGCCCTTGTCCGCCAGCCAGCCCACCACGTCGAGGCTGGGCGCCAGCGGCAGCATGCCCTCCACGCTGACCCGGCCGTGCGTGGGCCGCATGCCGATCAGCCCGCAATAGGCCGCCGGCGTGCGGGTCGAGCCGCCGGTATCGCTGCCGAGAGCAAAATCGACCAGCCCCGCCGCCACCGCCGCGGCCGAACCGGACGAGGAGCCGCCCGGCACGCGGCCCGGCGCCCGCACGTTGAGCGGCGTCTTGTAATGCGCACTGCGCCCGTCGAGCGAATAGGCGAACTCGGCCGTGTGAGTCTTCCCCGCGAACGTCGCGCCGGCGTCGAGCAATTGCTGGACCGCCCTCGCGTTTGCGGCCGCGGGCTTGGCCTCCGAGCGCCACAGCGGGTTGCCCGCCCCGGTCGGATAGCCGACGACGTCGAGGACGTCCTTGACCCCGAAGCTGAGCCCCTCGAGCGGCCCTGTCCGCGCATGCGCCGGCTCTGCGTCGGGATAGTCGACGAAGGCCCCGACCGGGTCGTTCCTGAGCACCATGTGGATCGCAAAATGAGGGAGAGTCGCGCGAATATACCGCTAACGGCAAAGCATTGAGCCAGCAAGGCCGGCGGACAAAGAGCTGCGCCGGTCACCCCGCTCCGTGACAGCGGTCGGCCCTCGGCGGGTCGACCGCGGAAGTCTCCGCAACCCCTCCTTCACGCCGTTGCATTCTGCCATCGAAAAACCCCTTGTGCCCCGGGTCGAATCCACTTATTTACGCCGTGCCCAATTTCGCACGTGCCTGTGGCTGCACATTGTCCGAGGGCGAACTACCGGGAAGTTCCCGGATGCTTCGAAGGACGCAGCTTAAAGCAACGACGTAGCGGGCTTTTTTGGTCTCTGCCGGCTCCCTCCAAAGGCCGGGGTTACTGAAGAGGCATCTACTTCTTGCCGGGCGTGCGGATCGGGATTTCCCAATCCAAGCGAAGGCGGCGACGAGACGGACTGCCCTGTCCGACTTGCGCGACCCCACCCGCAAACCAGCTGGCATCTAGCCGGCAAACCGGTACGCAGTTTTTTCGGACGGCCGTGTCCATATCGGCCTTCTGAGAGATCGGCGCTCCCGGCGGTTCGCAACCTTTTTCGCTTGGGGAGTGCCCTGGGAATGACTGACCGTATCCGCGATTTTCTCCGTGACCGACGTCCCGAGGGCCCGTGCCTCGTGGTCGACCTCGACGTCGTGCGCGAGAATTTTAACGCCTTCGCACGGGCCCTCCCCGACACCCGCGTGTTCTACGCGGTCAAGGCCAATCCCGCGCCGGAGATCCTCAATCTCCTCGCCAGCGCCGGCTCCTCGTTCGACTGCGCCTCGATCCCCGAGATCGAGATGGCGCTGGCGACCGGCGCCACGGCCGACCGCATCTCTTTCGGCAACACCATCAAGAAGGAGCGCGACATCGCGCGCGCCTACCAGATGGGCGTGCGCCTGATGGCCGTCGACTGCGTCGAGGAGGTCGAGAAGATCGCCCGCGTCGCCCCGACCGCCAAGGTCTTCTGCCGCATCCTTTGCGACGGCGCCGGCGCAGAATGGCCGCTGTCGCGGAAGTTCGGCTGCGTGCCGGAGATGGCGATCACCGTGCTGGAGCATGCGCACCGCCTCGGCCTCGATGCCTATGGCCTCTCCTTCCATGTCGGTTCGCAGCAGGCGAACACGCAGGCATGGGACGCGGCTTTGGCCTCGACCGCCGAGATCTTCCGCACCCTCTCCGATCGCGGCATCCAGCTCCGCATGGTCAACATGGGCGGCGGCTTCCCGGCCAAGTATCTCAAGAAGGTGCCGGTCGTCCGCGCCTACGCCAAGTCGATCAACGAGAGCCTGCGCCGCCACTTCGGCAACCGTATCCCGGAGACGATCATCGAGCCGGGGCGCGGCATGGTTGGCGACGCCGGCATCATCAAGGCCGAAGTGGTCCTGATCTCGAAGAAGGCCGCCGAGGACAAGGTGCGCTGGGTCTATCTCGACATCGGCAAGTTCGGGGGTCTCGCCGAGACGATGGACGAGGCGATCCGCTACCCGATCCGCACCGAACATGACGGCGACGAGAAGGCGCCGTGCGTGCTCGCCGGCCCGACCTGCGACTCCGCCGACGTCCTCTACGAGAAGACGCCCTACGAGCTGCCGGTCTCGCTCTCGATCGGCGACGAGGTGCTGATCGAAGGCACGGGCGCGTACACCACGACCTACGCCGCGGTAGCCTTCAACGGCTTCGCCCCGCTGAAGTCGTACGTGATCTGATCGAGCTGCCGCCTGGCGGCGGTAGGCAGTGGGCATTCGGACCTCGATCCGTCGTTTGCCACCGCCGACCTTCGGACTACCGACCGCCAAGATCTGGCTGTCGCCGCGCGCGTATTAGCAACGCCGGTTCGTACCGACAGGCTGCCTAAACGAACCGCGCCGGGAGACATTGCTCCCGGCGCGCTTGTTCCGGTTGGTCGATCGGGGCCTGACAGGCCGAGCGACCGATGTTGACTACATTCCGTCCCCGCCGCTCAGCGCGAAGTTGAGCGCCGCGTCGAACAGGGCAAGGCCCTCCGGCGTCATCGAGTTGTAGGTGCCCGGGCCGTTCTCGTTCTCGACGAAGTACTGGACGCGGAGACCGGCAGCGGCCGAGCCGTCGGCCAGCTGGCCGCCCTTCGGAACGTAGTAGATCGTGGCCGCCGAGCTGTAGTCGGAAGCAGCGTTCCCTTCGGCATCACCTGCGGCAGCGAGCGAGGGCGCGAGCGTGGCCACGACGTGCGCCCCTGGCGCCAGCGCCACACCCCAGTTCATCTCGCGGATGAAGTTGTAGACGTGCACGCGGCCGGTGAAGCCAGCGGCGAGCGGATGATCCGGGTCGACGATCACGATGTCGCGCTGGTCGACGGTCACGCCGTGCGTCGGCTTCGGCATGTTCGCGAGGGCCGCCGCCGTGGCGACGTCGACAGCCGCCCGATAGGCGTTGCGAGCGGCGTTGTTGGCGTTCGGGTCCGCAGGGGGAGGCACCTCGATGTCGAGTTCCAGCCCCAGGGCGTAGAACCAACGGGAGACCGCCTGCAGCTGGTCCACGGTGTATCCGCCGGGATAGCCAGGATCGACCGGGCTGAACGGCCCGACGATGAGCCCGAACTCGTCCTGGAGGAACGCTTCGGAGGTAAAGATCGGGGTCGGGGTCGAGTAGAGGTTGGTGCCGATCTGGCCGGAGAGCACCGACTCCGGAATGACCACGAGGTCGGCCTCGTTGGCCGCCGCGAGCATCTCGGCGTCGTCATGGTCGTGGCCCATCGTGGTCACGCGGTGTCCCATGCCCTGCTCCAGACGGTTCTTGAGCAGGATGTCGTCGACGCTCGTGCACATCGCGACGGTGCCGTTCTCGTCTCCGCAGACCATCAGGATGTTCGCGCCGAACGCCGGCGCCGCCAGAGTCATTGCGAGCCCGGCCGTGCCGAGCATGAGAATACGCTTCTTGTTCATTAGTTCCTCCCCTTCGGGTGTCGCCAGTTCGAGTCTCGCCAATTCGGCCCGGCAGAGGGGCCACGCTTGCTCGTCCGGCGACCGGTTTGCCCACAGTCCTGGTTGCCAGCTGTGGTGGGTAAACCATTGGACTGCACGGGAAAGGCCGTCAAGCGTAGTCGTCAAGTGCTTGTCCGGATTCAGGAAAATATGAAACTCAGGGAATCTCCATGCTGAAGGGTTTGAGCTGTTCGGCCAGGGTTCGCCTGTCGGGGAGGCGAGCGTTGCTGCTACAAGAATTCTCGAAAAGGCCCCCTCACCCAATTCTTCCCTCCCGCGGCCGCCGCCGCTCAACAATGCGGCATCGAACGACCCCACGGAGGGTTGACCTCACGGCGTTGTTTCGCTGATCTCCCGCCCGGCTCGAGTTGATGGAGACGCTTGATGGCGAACTGGCCCGTCTACGGCAGGATCGATGGACCGATCGTCATGGTCGGCTTCGGCTCGATCGGCCGCGGCACCCTCCCCCTCATCGAGCGCCATTTCGAGTACGACCGCTCGCGTCTCGTCGTGGTCGACCCCGACGACGAGAACAAGGCCATCCTCGAGAAGCACGGCGTCCGCTACGTCCACAAGGCGGTGACGCGCGAGAACTATCGCGCGCTGGTCGGCGGCCTCCTCACCGCCGGCGGCGGCCAGGGCTTTTGCGTCAACCTCTCGGTCAACGTCTCCTCGCTCGACATGATCGAACTCTGCCGCGGGCTCGGCGCGCTCTATGTCGACACCGTCATCGAGCCGTGGCCCGGCTTCTACTTCGACCCGAAACTTGGCCCGGGCGCGCGCTCCAACTACGCTCTCCGCGAGACTATCCTCGAAGCCCGCCGCAAGAGCCCCGGCGGCACCACCGCCGTGTCTTGCTGCGGCGCCAACCCCGGCATGGTCTCCTGGTTCGTCAAGCAGGCCGCCCTCGACATCGCCCGCGACACCGGCCTCGACATCCCCGAGCCGAAGACCCGCGAGCAGTGGGGGCGCCTCCTCCAGCGCCTCGGCGTCAAGGGCATCCACGTCGCCGAGCGCGACACCCAGCGCGCCAAGTCCCCGAAGCCGGCCAACGTCTTCGTCAACACCTGGTCGGTCGAAGGCTTCGTGTCCGAAGGCCTGCAGCCCGCCGAGCTCGGCTGGGGCACGCACGAGAAGTGGATGCCCGAGACCGGCCGCACCCATGACTTCGGCTGCGACGCCGCGATCTACCTCCTCCAGCCCGGCGCCGACACCCGCGTCCGCTCCTGGACGCCGACCCCGCAGGCGCAATACGGCTTCCTCGTCACCCACAACGAGTCGATCTCGATCGCCGACTACTACACGGTTCGCGAGAACGGGAAGGCGGTCTACCGCCCGACCTGCCACTACGCCTACCACCCGGCCAACGACGCCGTGCTCTCGATCCACGAGCTCTTCGGCGCCGGCAACAAGAGCGAGCCGGACGAGTGGCACATCCTCGACGAGCACGAGATCGTCGACGGCATCGACGAGCTCGGCGTCCTCCTCTACGGCCACGAAAAGAACGCGTACTGGTACGGCTCGCAGCTCTCCATCGAGGAGACGCGGAAGCTCGCCCCCTACCAGAACGCGACCGGCCTCCAGGTTTCCTCAGCCGTCCTCGCCGGCATGGTCTGGGCTCTGGAGAACCCGAAATCCGGCATCGTCGAAGCCGACGAGCTGGATTTCCGCCGCTGCCTCGAGGTCCAGCGCCCCTATCTCGGCCCGGTGATCGGCACCTACACCGACTGGACCCCACTCAAGGACCGCCTCCGCCTCTTCCCCGAGGACCTCGACGAAAGCGATCCGTGGCAGTTCAGGAACATCCTGGTCCGTCGGTAGCATCTCTCCCACCACCCGCTTCCCCGGCGGAAGCCGGGGCCCATGCAACGGGTGCCGCTTCGCTGAGGGGCGGGATGGACCCCGGCTTTCGCCGGGGAGGCGGAGTTGTTGTGGAGACCGCGGAGTAATACGCTCCACGAAGGCGCCGAGGAGGGAAAGATGGCATCGAGATCGATCGCAAAGGCAGGCGTTCTGCTGACCCTAGCGGCCAGTGCAGCGCCCCTTGCCGCCCTCGCCAACGACTCCACCGCGGAGCTCGGCGCGGGCGGCATCGAGCTGATCCGCAACGACGTGATCCGCCTCCTCTCCGAGGAGCTCTACGTCTCCATCGATGAGATCCGGGTCCGCTATGAGTTCGAGAACACCGGCGGGAAGCCCGCTCGCTACCTCGTCGCCTTCCCGCTGCCGGCGATCGACGCCAGGGTCCCGGAGGAGATGAACATCGTCCTCCCCAATCCGGCCTCGGAGAACTTCGTCAACTTCGCGGTCACCGCCGACGGCCAGCCGGTCGCGGTCGAGCTCTATGAGCGGGCGAGCGCCTTCGGCATCGACTACACCGACACGATCGGCGCGCTCGGCCTGTCGCTGAACCCGATCGCGGATGGCGCCTATGAGGCGGTCGAGGCGCAGTCGCCCTCGACCATCGCGGAGCTGAACCGCCTCGGCCTCGTCATCGACGACCCCTACGCGACCATGCCGGCGTGGCGCTACGAGGCGATCTTCCATTGGGAGCAGATCTTCCCCGCCGGCCGCCCGCTCGTCGTCGAGCACCAATACCAGCCGGTCGTCGGCTACGGCTTCTTCGGCGAGTGGGCGCTCGAGGACCCCTATTACATCGAGCACTACTGCATGGACGAGCCCTTCATCCGCGCAGTGGGCAACCGCCTGCAAGCCATTGCCAACACGCCGACTCCTTATCTCGAGGAAGCGCGCATCGAATACATCGTGACCACCGCCAACAACTGGGCCGCGCCGATCGGCGAGTTCACCCTCACCGTCGACAAGGGCAGCACCGACGCCCTGGTCAGCTTCTGCGGGACCGGCATCGTCAAGACCGCGCCGACGCAGTTCCAGGTGACGGCGCAGGACTATTTCGCGGAACAGGAGCTGGAAGTCCTCATCGTTCGCCCCGCGCGCCAGAACTAGGTGGCCAAGGTCGACGACTATGCGAGGACGCTGAGCGGCCTCGCCCTCGCTGACTTTGCCTCGTACCTCCGCAAGAACTCGAACCTCCCCGGCCCGCGCGCGAACCTGGAACTCGCCCACGCCGTCGCCCGAATAGCCACCCGCCCTCAGCTCGAGGCGCTCCTCCGGACCGACCCCGTCTCCAACACCCCGGAGGAGTTCCTCCTCTTCTGCGGCGTGCTCGGCCTCGGCAAGCTGGCGGCCGAGGGCGCGACCTCCGAGCTGCCGCGCCTCCGCGCCTACGCGAGCAACCCCAGTTGGCGCGTCCGCGAAGCGGTCGCCACCGCCCTCCAGCTCGTCGGCGACGCCGACCCTTCCCTTCTCGCCGAGACCGCCGCGACCTGGGCGAAGGGCTCCTGGCTCGAGAAGCGCGCCGCAGCCGCGGCGACTGCCGAGCCGCGCCTCCTCAAGGACGCCGGCGCGGCGTCGAACGCGCTCGCCCTCCTCGACACGATCACCACCGCGATGGCCGCGGCGCCCGCCGCCGATCGCGCCGCGCCCGACTACAAGGTCCTCCGCCAGGCGATGGGCTATTGCTGGAGCGTCGCGGTCGCTGCGCTGCCCGCGCCCGGCAAAGCCGCCATGGAGCACTGGCTCGCCGGCTCCGACCCGGACATCCGCTGGATCATGCGCGAGAACCTCAGGAAGGCTCGGCTGGCCAAGATGGACGCCGCCTGGGTCGCGCGCTGGTCGACGGTCGCGCGAATTTGACTCTGCCGCGCGCGAGGGGACTTGCTGCCCCCGCCAGCAGTGCGGAATAACACCACGCCCGGGGCCGCCGGAGCTGGCTTCTCCGGCCTCGCCGTGGCGCTCCTATTTTCTTTTTGTTTCAGGGGTTTAGGATGAAGCTCAACAGCACGTCTGCCGCCTCCCGCCTGGTCGGGGCGGCCTTACTGGTTGCGGGCATCGGACTGGGCGCCGCCGACGCCTCCGCCGTCGAACTCCGGGCGGGCGGCGTCCAGATCGTGCGCAACGGCGTGATTGCGATCGCCTCGCAGGACGTCTTCATCTCCCCGGACGAGATCCGCATCGTCTACCACTACCGCAATGACTCGGGGACCGCGCAGAACCTGTTGATGTCCTTCTCCCTGCCGCCGCTCAATTTCGCCTATGGCAGCGTCGACCTCGATCTCCCGAACGATGCGAGCAGCAACTACGTGGATTTCGCCGTCATGGCCGACGGCGTGGCGATCGCGCCCGAGCTCGTCGAGAAGGCGACCGTCCTCGGCATGGATCGCACCGCTGAGCTCCGCTCGCTCGGCCTTCCGCTCAATCCTCTGGCGGCATCCGACCTCTCGGCGAGCCAGCGCGAGATCGCCGCGCAGCAGGGACTACTCGTCGGCGACCAGCCGGCCTGGGAGTTCCAGCCCGCCTTCTACTGGCAGCAGGCGTTTCCGGCCAACGCCGAGACTGTGATCGAAGTACGCTACACGCCGATCCTCGGCGGCGGAGCGTGGGGCGCTGCCCCGCTGCAGAGTGAACGCTTTAGACAAATCTATTGCGTAGGCGAAGGCTTCGCCGGGATGGTTCAGGTCGAAGCAGGAAAGCGCGCCTATTGGGCCCACACGATCGGCTACATGCTCAGCCCCACCAACAGCTGGGAGGGTCCGATCGGAACCTTCCGCCTGGTGGTGGACAAGGGCGCGGAAACCTCGTTCGTCTCGTTCTGTGGCCAGGCCGTGACCCGGACCTCGACCACCCAGTTCGAGCTGACCACCCACAATTTCTACGCCACGGGCGGCCTCGACATCGTGATCTTCTACCCGGTCACCGCCCCGGGCGCCCTTGCCCCGACCCCAGTGCCACCGGGCGTGGAGGCGCCCGCAGCTCCCCCGACGCAAGCCCCGCTCACGCCCCCGACGCCGTAGGCTGCCGCTGACGCCCCATCCGGTGCATAGCTGCGCCGGACGGCGCTAGATCTCGACGATCGCCCCGACCCCGTCCTCGGTGCCGAAGGCGAGGCGTTTGCCGTCGGCGCTCCACGACAGTGCTGTCACCGGCCCCTCGCCGGGATCGCGGAGACCGCCGAACTCAACCCCGCCGAACTCGGCGAGTCCGACCGCCCCGTCGGCATAGCCGATGGCGACGATCTCCTCCTTGGGGTGGCAGGCGACCCGGGTCACCATCGCGCTCCGCGCGCCGAGCTGGAGCGGCTGCTTGCCCTGCGGCCCCTCCTTGGTAAGGAACGGCCACAGGATCGCCGCCTCGGAGCCCGAGCTCGCGAGATACTTGCCCTTCACCGACCATGACAGCGATTTCGGCTTGGCCGGATAGCCCGACATGCGCAGATGCCCGCCCTCCGGGATGCGCCAGCCATGCAGCGAATTCTCCTGCATCGTGCTGATCACGTACTTGCCGTCGGGCGAAAAGAGGACGCCGGTATGCGCGCCCTTCCATTCCAGCGACAGCGCCGGCGCCGCGGTATTGACCCAGCGCAGCGTCACCCCCTCGTAGCGCGCCACCGCGAGCCGGAACCCCTTCGGCGCGAAGGCGAGCCCGCCGATCGTCCGCTGCTCGGCAAAACTCTTCTCGCTCCCGTCGGCTAGGCGCACGATCGCCTCGCGGCCCACGCCGTAGGCGATCGCGCCCTGCGGACCGGCGGCGAGCTGGTCGATCCATTTCTTCGGCCGCTCGGCCAGCCGTTCGACCGTTCCGGCGGCATCCGTCGCCGCGACCAGCCCGTCATCCCCACCGGTGACGAGCTGCTTCCCGTCCAGCGTCCGCACGGCGGTGAGGATCGCGCCCGCGTGGACCTTCACGCTCTCCGCCGCGACGCCCGCGACAAGACGGACGGTCCCGTCGCCGAGGGCGAACGCGGCGCTGTCGCCGAGAAAACTCGCCTCGATGACAAAGGCGCCGAAGGGGAAGGGCTGGATGGTCGGCATGATGCGGCGGGAGGAGTAGCGATCTTTACCTCCCCCTGAAAGGGGGAGGACCGGCGCGCAGCGCCAGGTGGGGGTAAGTGCCCTATGAACAACTGACCCCCACCCCGTCAGCTGACGGACCTCCCCCTTTTCCGGGGAGGAAAGAGTCAGGCCGGGAAGCGCTACGCCCCGGCCGCCTCGAACCCCGCCCGCAGCTTGTCGGCGTCGAGGTTGCGGCCGATGAACACCAGCTTCGACTTCCGCGCCTCGTCGGCTTTCCACGCCCGCTGGTGGTTGCCCTCAAGCAGCATGTGGATGCCCTGCAGCACGTAGCGCTCGTCGTCCTTGTCGAACGACAGGATGCCCTTGAGCCGCAGGATGTCCGGCCCCTGCTCCTGCGTCACCTTCTGCACCCACGGGAAGAACTTCTCCGGGTCGAGCGTCCCGCTCACCAGTGCGACGCTCTTCACCGAGTCGTCGTGCTGATGGTCGTGGTGGTGATGATCGTGGTCGTGGTCGTGATCATGATCGTGGTGATCGTGATCGTGGTCGTGGTGATGGTCGTCGGCCTCGAGGAAATCCGGGTCGAGCCCGAGGATGCGATCGAGATCGAACGCCCCGCGGTCGAGCACCTTGTCGATCGCGATCGAGCAGCGCTCGGTCTTATGGACCGTGGCGTGCGGGTTGATCGCCTTGATCCGCCGCTCGACTTTGGCGAGCTCGGCCGGCGTCACGAGGTCGGTCTTGTTGAGAAGGATCACGTCGGCGAAAGCGATCTGGTCCTCCGCCTCCGGCGCATCCTCCAGCCGCTGCAGGAGGTGCTTGGCGTCGGCCACCGTCACCACCGCGTCGAGCCGGGCCTTGGCCCGCACGTCCTCGTCCATGAAGAAGGTCTGCGCCACCGGCCCCGGATCCGCGAGCCCGGTCGTCTCGACCAAAATCCCGTCGAACGTCCCCGGCCGCTTCATCAGCCCCTCGACCACCCGGATGAGGTCGCCGCGCACGGTGCAGCACACGCACCCGTTGTTCATCTCGTAGACTTCCTCGTCGGACTCGACGATCAGCTCGTTGTCGATCCCGACCTCGCCGAACTCGTTGACGATCACGGCGTAGCGCTTGCCGTGCTCCTCGCTGAGGATGCGGTTGAGAAGGGTCGTCTTGCCGGCGCCGAGATAGCCGGTGAGCACGGTGACGGGGATTTGCGTATTGGCCATGGAAGGCTCCGGAAGCGGCTAAAAGCCCGCGCGTTTGAAGGAGTTTTGCTGATATAGGGGCTGTGCACACCCATTGCACCTACCCGCGACGACCGCGCCGGCGCCAGCCCTCTCAGGCGCCGGCCGATCCGGCCCCAAACGGAGGAGATCGCCGGCCGCCTCGTCATCACGGTGGCGCCGCTCTGGCCTACGGAATCACCGATGTCGGCCTACCGGCCGCCCTTGCCCCCGGTGGCGCCCGTCCAGCCGATGAACTCCTCGAAGCTCACGACGGTTTCGGCCCATTTGCCGACCATGTCGCGGAAATTCTCGTCGGTCAGTCCGCCGACCAGATTGACCGAGATCGTCAGGACCGGGTGGCTGTCCCCGTCGATATAGGCCTGTCCCCAGAGTTGGGTGTTGTTCCACTCGTTCATCGTCTCGATGGTGATCCCGCTGGTCTCCCAGGCATGGGTGAACAGCAGGATGCCGCAGCGGCCCTTGCCGGTGCAGTCGTAGAACACGACCGCATAGTTCGAGTTGGAGATCGTCCCGGTGATGAGCGGGTCGCCGTAGGAATCGACACCCATCTCCGGCGCGTAGCCCATGTCGTCGAGGACGGCCATGATCGCCGGCGGACTGGTCGCGTCGATGACGGTCTGCGCCGCGGCAAGACCTGGCTGCAAGGCAAGCGCAGCGGCAAATCCGGCGCCCAGAACAAGACCGACAAACCGTCCCGTCATCAAATGATCCCCCGTGTCCGTCGAGCCGCGAGCAAACCGGGCGGACAACTTCCCGGCAGCGGCGATGGCAGTTCCCCTACTTGGCCGGCGGCGGAGTCTTGCCGCCCGGGTCCCCGGTGATGCCGATGAACTCCTCGAAATAGCCGACATACTCGTCCCACAAGGTGACCATCG
>CAYOET010000069.1:0-3977 GCA_964402985.1 uncultured Bauldia sp.
CGCGACCACCACTTCGATCTTCTGTACGCCGCCTACCTTGCCGATCCGCATGTCGCCGGCTTCATCGCCGAGGCCAATGCGCCGGCGCTCGCGGAGATGGCCGCCCGCTTCCGCGAGGCGATCGACCGTGGCCTGTGGCGGCCGGCGTCGAACGCCATTCACGACCACCTGACAGCACTGATCGCCGGCGATGCTGTGCCGGGAAAGGAAGCCGCCGAATGAGCGACGAGATGAGCGACGCCGAGCTCGACGCGCGCCATGCCGAGAAGATGCGCAAGAAGAAGGTGGTGCGCGACAAGATCGTCGCCGGCAAGACGATCGAGCGCGGCCTCCTCATCGTCCACACCGGCAAGGGCAAGGGCAAGTCGACCGCCGCCTTCGGGATGGTCTTCCGCGCCCTCGGCCACGGCATGAAGGTCGCGGTCGTGCAGTTCGTGAAGGGCAAGTGGCAGACCGGCGAGCGGGTCGCCCTCGAGCGCTTCGCCGACCTCGTCACCATCAACACCATGGGCGAGGGCTTCACCTGGGAGACCCAGGACCGCCAGCGCGATCTCGCCGCCGCCCGCGCTGCCTGGGAGACGGCCAAGCATCTGATCGCCTCGGGCGAGTATCCGCTCGTCCTCCTCGACGAGCTCAACATCGTCCTTCGCTACGACTATCTCCCGATCGAGGAGATCGTCGCCTTCCTCCGTGACGAAAAGCCGGAGGACGTCCACGTCATCGTCACCGGCCGCAACGCCAAGGACGAACTCATCGCGATCGCCGATCTCGTCACCGAGATGGAAATGGTCAAGCACCCCTTCCGCTCCGGCGTGAAGGCGCAGAAGGGCATCGAGTTCTGAGCACGATGTCGACCCGGGTGCCGTCGCTCATGGTCCAGGGCACCGGCTCGCATGTCGGCAAGACCACGCTGGTCGCCGGCCTCTGCCGACTCTTCGCACGGCGTGGCCTGACGGTGCGGCCCTTCAAGCCTCAGAACATGTCCAATAACGCCGCGGCAACGAAAGGCGGTGGCGAGATCGGACGCGCCCAGGCGTTGCAGGCGCGCGCCGCCGGCGTTGAGCCGAGCGTCCACATGAACCCGGTCCTCCTCAAGCCGGAGGGCGAGACCGGTGCGCAGGTGATCGTCCAGGGCAGGCGCTGGCTCACCCTGCGGGCAGCGGAATACACGCGCCGCAAGGCCGAGCTCCTGCGGCGCGTCCTTGAAAGCTTCGCGATCGTCGGCGAGGGCGCCGACCTCGTGCTCGTCGAGGGCGCGGGCAGCCCGGCCGAGGTCAATCTCCGCGCCGGCGACATCGCGAACATGGGGTTCGCGGACGCGGCAAGGGTTCCGGTCATCCTGGTCGGCGATATCGAGCGCGGCGGCGTGATCGCGAGCCTCGTCGGCACGCAGGCGGTGCTCTCCGCAGCGGACAACGCGCTCATCAAGGGCTTTGTCGTCAACAAGTTCAGGGGCGACCCGAATCTCCTCGCCGAGGGGCTCGACCTCATCGCGTCACGTACCGGTTGGCCCTCGTTGGGCGTCGTCCCGTGGCTTCGCGCGGCCGATGATTTGCCGGCTGAGGATATCCTGGGCCTCGCGCCGACGCAGCCCGCAGCCACCGGGTCCGCACGGGAGCCGGAGTGGGTCGTCGCGGTGCCGATGCTGCCGCGCATCGCCAACTTCGACGACCTCGATCCGCTGCGCATGGAGCCGAATCTCCGCATCGTGCTCGTCCGTCCGGGTGAGCCAATTCCGAGCGAGACCCGGCTCGTGATCCTGCCCGGCTCGAAGGCGACGATCGCCGACCTCCGCTTCCTCCGCGAACAGGGCTGGGACATCGACATCCGCGCCCATGTCCGGCGGGGAGGGGCGGTGCTCGGCCTCTGCGGGGGGTATCAGATGCTCGGCCGCCGCATCCTCGACCCGGCGGGCGTCGAAGGGGGAGGCGAGGCGGAGGGCCTTGGGCTCCTCGACGTGGAGACAATCCTTGAAGCCGAGAAGGTGACCTCGCCGACCTCGGCGCGCCACATCGCATCGGGCGAAGCCGTGCACGCGTATGAGATTCACCTTGGCCGGAGCTACGGTCCGGATTGCGAGCGGCCCCTTTTCGCGATCGGCTCCCGCGGCGAGGGCGCGATCAGCACCAATGGAAGAGTGATCGGCACCTACCTGCATGGCCTCTTCGCCGCCGACGGCTTCCGTCGCGCATTCCTGAAGTCGCTGGGTGCGCGCTCGGCCGCCCGTTACGAGGAACGCGTCGAAGGAGCGCTCGACGCGCTGGCGGATCACCTCGCAGAGCATCTCGACGTCGAACGCATCCTCGCGATCGCAAGGGCCGGCGCGTAGGCCGCGTCCTGAAGTCCTAGCCCGGTCAGCCCGGGAGGAGGTGGGAGAGCGCGGCCAGCGCCAGGGCGAAGACCATGCCTGCCGTTCCGCACACCATCAGCGCGCGCCCGATGTCGGCGGCCACCGCCTCTTTCCGCCCTTCCGCGTTGAGGAAGGGGGTGGTGACGACCTCGCCGCCATAGACGCGCGGCCCTAGAAGCGCGAGGCCGAGCGCGCCCGCGATGGCGGCTTCGGGCCAGCCGGCGTTGGGCGAGTCATGGCGTCGGGCATCGCGCCGGATCGAGGCGAAAGAAGCGCGGGTGCTGCCGTGGCCCGCCCGGGCCGCGAGCGCGATGAGAAGCGCCGACAGACGCGCGCCGGGCCAGTTGAGCGCATCGTCGCTCTTGGCCGCTGCCCACCCGAACGCGGCGTGGCGTGGGGTGCGGTGACCGATCATCGAGTCCGCCGTGTTGATCGCCTTGTAGACGAGGATGCCGGGCAGGCCGAGCAGCGCGAACCACAGCGCCGGCGAAACGACCCCGTCGGCGAAACTCTCGCCGCACGATTCGATCGCGGCGCGCGAAATCCCTGCCTCGTCGAGGCCCGAGGTATCGCGCCCCACGATCTTGCCGACCGCTCGCCGCGCACCGCCGAGCGAGCCCGCGAGCAGCGCCTTCTGCACCGCGCGCACGTGTTGGAAGAGGCTCCCGCCCGCGAGCATCACCGCCACGACCACGAGCCGCCCGATCCATCCGAAGGGGAACGCGCGGAACAGAAATTCGAGCACGACGCCGAGCGACGCCGCGATCGCGACGAGGACGGCGACGGTGACCACTCCCCCCGCCTGTCGGTGCGTGTCGGTGTCGCGTTCGTGGTTGAGCGCGAGGTCGAGCGTCGCGATCACCCGGCCGGCGAGAACGACCGGATGCGGGACGCGCCCCCACAGCCAGTCGGGATCGCCGAGAAGGGCGTCGATCAGCAGCGCGGCGGCGAGGATGATCGCGTTGTCGGCGAAGAAGGTCACTGCCGGATCCGGCGCGCCTCGGCGGTGAGGTGACGGATCGCCTCGGGCAGCGCCGGCCCGGCACAAGTCGTAAGCCGGTCGGGGAGGACGATGCGCTGGTCGCTCGGATAGAGGCGCTCGAGCGCGGGATGGGCGAGGAGCGCCATCCCCTGGTCGCCGGGCGCCGCGTCGACCGCGGCGACGACGAGATAGTCGGGCGCGTCGGCGACGATCTCCTCGAGCCGGACGTATCCGCCGGTCGCGACGGTGAAGCCATCGGCGGCGTTGGTCAGCCCCACCCGCGTCAGGAGGTCGGTGATCAGCGAATTGCTGCCCACGAGGTAGCCGCGGCGCTGATAGGCGGCGACCGTTTCTGCGCCTCGCGGCGGCAGGGCGGCGGCCTCGGCCAGCGCCGCCTCGATCTCGGCGACGAGCATCTCGCCGCGCTCGGGATGCCCGACCAGCGCCGCGACCTCGCGGATCTGCGCGAGGCCGGCGTCGACGCCACGGATCGAGTTGAGGAGCACGACCTCGTAGCCGAGTCGGCCGAGCATTTCGCGCGTCGCGAGCCGCGTC
This sequence comes from uncultured Bauldia sp., assembly GCA_964402985.1. Taxonomy (GTDB): domain Bacteria; phylum Pseudomonadota; class Alphaproteobacteria; order Rhizobiales; family Kaistiaceae; genus JADYYB01. The sequence goes on from CAYOET010000069.1 coordinate 3,888, forward strand.
AGCCGGCCGGCGAGAATGAGGTCGGGCTCGAGCCGCACCACGCTCTCCGCGTTGAAGGCGGCGTGGGGAAAGCGCTCGGCGGCGGCGGCA
>CAYOET010000070.1:0-13322 GCA_964402985.1 uncultured Bauldia sp.
GGGCCTCCTGGCGGACCGCCTGCGCCCGCGCCGGCATCGTCGGGCTGACCTTCCACGACTTGCGCGGGACTGCCGTCACGCGCCTCGCCCTCGCGGGCTGCACCGAAGCGGAGATCGCCGCGATCTCGGGACACAGCCTCCGCGACGTGGGCGCGATCCTCGACGCCCACTATCTGAAACGTGAAGCCGGGCTCGCCGACTCCGCGATCCAGAAGCGCGAAGCACACGAAGGGGGAACAAAGTCTCCCAACTGAGCGCCCAACTGCTCTGAAAGCGTCGGGCGGCGAAACCGAAAAAGCGTAGTGAAATCAATGGTGGGCGCAGCAGGGATCGAACCTGCGACACGCTGATTAAGAGTCAGCTGCTCTACCAACTGAGCTATGCGCCCGAAGCGGTGGGTTATAGGTAGAGCGCGACCGTTCGGCAAGGCTGGCGAAGGGGTGAATTCGCTTGGTCAAAGCGGCGCACCCTTGTAGAGGGCTGGAGGGGCGGTGCTGCGGCCGCGCGAAGCTGGCGATCGGCGGCGCGGGCGAGGGTCGAAATCGGGGCGTTGCGTGCTGGACTTCTTCGGGCTGGAGAGCTGGTCGACGGCCCTGCTTGCGCTGACCGCCGGCGCGTCCATCGGCTTCGTCGTCGGCCTCGTTCCGGGCATCGGCGGCCGCACCGCCCTCATCCTCTCGCTGCCGCTTGCGACCTTCTTCCCGCCCTACGAGGCGGCGATCTTCCTGTTCTCGATGCACGCGGTGGTCAATACCTCGGGCTCGATCCCCAACATCGCCTTCGGCATTCCCGGCTCGGCCGCCGACATGGCGACCATCATCGACGGCTATCCGCTCGCCAAGATGGGGCGAGCCGGCGAGGCGCTCGGGGCGAGCCTCAGCTCCTCGGCGATCGGCGGGGTGCTCGGCGCCCTCGCCTTCCTGATCTCGATCCCGATCGCCCAGCCGCTGGTGACGAGCTTCGGTCCGCCCGAGTTCCTGATGCTCGCCATCCTCGGCATGACGATGGTCTCCTCGCTCTCCAAGGAAGGCCTCATCCCGGGCCTCATCGTGGGCGCGGTCGGCATCGTCGCGTCGACGGTGGGCGTCGATTTCCGCTCGGGCGAGGCGCGCTTCACCTTCGGCTGGCTCGAGCTGTGGGACGGGGTCGGGCTGCCGGCCATCGTCTGCGGCCTCTTCGTCATCCCCGAGATGCTGGCGCTGAAACCCTTCGACGACGCCTCGCAGCGCCGCGCGATCTCGACCAGCATCCGCGACGTCGCGCGCGGCATGCTGATCACCCTCAACCACCTCCGCGTGGTCGCGGTGAGCTCGTGGTACGGCATCGTCATCGGCTTCATGCCCTCGCTCGGCTCGTCGATCTCGGCGTGGCTGTCCTACGGCTACGCGGCGCGCACCACGAAATCCGAGATCCCCTTCGGCCAGGGCGCGATCGCCGGCGTGATTGCCCCCGAGGCGGCCAACAATTCCAAGGAGGGCGGGGCGATGATCCCCACCCTCTTCTTCGGCATCCCCGGCTCGTCGAGCATGGCGATCATGATGGGCCTCCTCGCCTTCGTCGGGGTGGCCGTCGGTCCCAACCTGCTCGACCCAAGCCGCGACCTCGGGCTCAGCTTCTCGCTCGCGGCGGCGGTGATCCTCGCCAATCTCGTCGTCGTGCCTATGTTCCTCCTGGTGATTCCGGCGCTGGTGCGGGTCTCATCGGTGCGCCGCGAGGCGATCGTGCCGTTCGCGATCGCGCTCTCTATCACCGCGGCGCTGATCAACACGCCGCGCATCATCACCGTGGTGCTGATCGCGATCTTCGCCGTCGTCGGCATCGGCATGAAGCTCGCCAACTGGCCGCGGGCGCCGTTCATCCTCGGCTACGTGGTCGGCGACATGGCCGAGACGTCGTGGTTCCACACGCAGCAGATCTATGGCTGGAAGGTTCTCAACCCGCTCGAGCGGCCGCTGTTCCTCGCCCTCGCCGTCTTCATCGTCGGCTGGCTGATCTATGTCGTGCGCTCGCGCCCGGTGCTGCACATCCCCGGCCCGCGCCTACCGACATTGACGCTTTCGGGCGGGCTCTTCGCCGGCTTCGCGATCATCATCGCTACCGCCTTCACCACGATCAACCTTGCGGGCCGGACCTTCCCGATCGCCATCTCGCTCTTCGGGGCGGTGCTCTGCGCCGTCCTCGGCTGGACCGCCTTCCGCAGCAAGGAGGACCCGCCGGCCGAGTCGCTCTCCCATATCTGGATCACCTGCCTCGCGATCGTCGCCATCCCGTATATCGGCCTCATCGTGTCGAGCATGCTCATGGCGGTCGGGATGCTCGTCGCCGGCGGAGTCAAGCTGTGGCGGGCGCTGGTCGCGGCGCTGGTCTTCGGCGCCATCCAGCTCGCGTTCCTCAACTGGCTCTTCGACATCGTCGTCGAGCGCGAGATCATCGGCCGCATCGCCTGGCGATACCTCGGGTTCTGAGACGGCGGGCCGGCTTCTTGCCGCCGCCCCCCCTTCCTTCTAGATTCACGCCCCGGCGGATCGACCGGATCGAAAGGTCGAGGCAATGCCCCCTGCAAGACTTCTCGCCGCGCTCTTGTTCGGCCTCGTCGCCGTCGCGCTGGCTCCGCCCGCTTGGGCGCAGGGCAGTCTCGCCGCCCTCGATGGCAAAACCATCCGCTTCATTATCGGCGGTTCGCCCGCCAACGAGACGGACAATTACGGCCGCGCCTTTGTGGAGGGACTGCAGGCGGTCCTCCCCAACACCACCATCCTCGCCCAGAACCTCAATGGCGGCGGCGGCGCGCTTGCCCTCGTAGAGGCGATGGCGGCGAGCGGGACGGGGCCGATCACCCTTGCCCTCACGCACAGCACGCCGGTCTACTCGCAGATCTTCGGCTCGGACCTCGCCGCCTTCGACCTCAACGACTTCCACTGGATCGGCGCGCTGACCGACAACCAGCGCCTCGTCGCCGTGCGCGCAGACCTCGCCGCAGGCAGCTTCGAGGAACTGGTCGCCCTCGACCAGTCGCTGATCGCCCCGCTGTCCGGATCGACGGCGGAGATCGAGGCCAAGCTACTCGGCGCGATGACCGAACTTCGACTGTCCATCGTCCCCGACGTCGATGACGGCCTCCGTGCGACCCTCCTGATGGCGGGCGACGCCGACGTCGCGGTCGGCAGCCAGGTTTCGCTGCAGCCGCTGATCGCAGCGGGCGTGCTCGTCCCCGTCCTCCGTCTCGGGGCGAACGGCTACCCGCCGGAGCTCGACGCGCTCCCGACGCTGCGTGAAGTCGCCCGGGCCGGCATTTCCCGCGACGTGATCGGGATGACCGAGAGCCTCAACAATCTCGGCCGCCTGGTGGTCGCCCCGCCCGCGACCGACCCGGCGCTGGTCGACGCGCTTCGCGCCGCCTTCGATGCCGCGATGGCCCACCCCGCCACGGCAGCGGCCTATGCCAAGGGCGGCCTCGTTCTGGCCCCGACCGGCGGGGTCGCGGTCGAGGCCGCGATGGCGGCTCTCCTCGGCAACGCAGCGGCGCGGGCGACCCTCGTCGCCTACCTCGCCTGCGGCGAGCGCGAGATCGCGGGAGTCGAGGAGACCTGCGCCGTACCCTGATGCTCCCGCTTGATCTCGCGGCCGGGAGAGTGCACTGAGCACCGCGGATGCGGTTGTGCCGGCAATGCGCCGCCGGCTGATCGTTTGGGGGAGTTGATGTTTCGCCTGTCGAAATTGAGCCGGATCGCCGCCATCGCGGCCTCCGCGGTCACGTTCTTGCCCGCTTCCGCGTTTGCCCAGGCCGGCGCCGATCCGCTCGCCGCGCTCGACGGCAAGACCATCCGCTTCATCATCGGCGCCGCGACCGGCGATTCCTCGGATCTCTACGCGCGCGCCTTCATGGCCGCGGTCGGGCCGCTCCTGCCCAACACCACCATCCTCGCGCAGAACCTCACCGGGGGCGGCGGCGCGCTCGCGCTGGTCGAGTCGCTGTCCTCTTCCGGCGACGCGATCGTGCTCGTCAGCTTCAACAGCAGCGCCATCTACACCCAGCTCCGCGGCGACTCGGTCGCAGCTTACGATCTCAACCAGTTTCATTGGGTCGGCGCGCTCGCCAACAACCAGCGCCTTGCCGCGGTGCGCACCTCGCTTGGCGTGTCGACCTTCGAGGAGCTCCTGGCTCGCGGCGAGGAAGTGGTGACGCCGGTCACCTCCGCCGGCTCGGCCGGCAACGTCGAGGCAACCTTCCTCGGTACGATCACCGATCTCGACCTCAAGATCGTGGTCGGCGTCGACGACGCGGTGCGCGACGCCCTCCTCCTCGCCGGCGACGCCGACCTCTCGGTCAACAGCTACGCGACCCTGAAGCCGATGCTCGACGCCGGCACGCTGGTGCCGATCGTCCGCCTGGGCAGCAGCGGCGGGTACCCGGCCGCACTCGACGCCGTGCCCACCCTCGCCGACGTCGCGCGCGAAGGCACGCCGGCGGCGCTGGTCAACGCGGTCGATACGCTGAACCGCGTCAGCCGCGTCCTCGTCCTCAAACCCGACACCGACCCGCTGGTCGTCGAGGCTCTCCGCGCCGCCTTCGAACAGGCCGTCGAGCGGCCCGAGATCGCCGACGCGCTCGGCCGCTCCGGCCTGACGATGCAGCCCACCGAAGGCGCCGAGGCGCAGCGTCTCATCGGCGGCCTGTTCGGCGATCCGACGACGCTCGAGCTGGTGCGCAATTATTTCACCTGCGGCCAGCTGCCGAGCGAAACCGAGGAGCAAGCCTGTCTCGGGCGCTAGGGCCTCTCACAGGACGGCGGCGGAAAGGCTATTGTTCTCACCGTAGTCGGGGAGATTGGCTCGCCGCCCTGCTCGGCGACGAGCAGGCGATCGAGACGTTCCGCTCCTATTTCGAGTGCGGTCTCGCCGAGGCCGAAGGCCGGCCCGTCGCCTGCGTCGGCGAGTAGCCAGGCGCCGGGGGACTCCGGGACGCGGGGCCGAAATGCCCGCACACCGACAACGGATAGGTTTCGCTTGATCGTTTGGCTATGATCCCCGCCGGCCACGATCCGTCCGCAGGGGAATATTCCCTATGAAGTTCAATCATTTCCGCTCGATGGCGGGGGCCGCCATTCTGCTCCTCGGGGCTGTGCCGCCCGGGTTGGCGCAGCCCGCTCCCAGCCAGCTCGACGTCCTCGCCGGCAAGACGATCCGGATCATCATCGGCAGCGACGCCGGGGGTGGCACCGATTCATACGCGCGAGCGTTCGGCCATGCGCTCGAGGCCGAGCTGACCCGCTCTACCGTGGTCCTCCAGAACGTCCCCGCGGGCAATGGCGCCATCGCCCTGCTCGAAGCCGAAGAGGCGCGCAGCGACAACAATGTCGTGACATTGGTCGTCACGCACTCGACGCCGATCTACTCGCAGATGTTCGGCGCCAATACCGCAGTCTCCGACCTCCTCCGCTTCCACTGGATCGGAGCGCTCACCAACAACCAGCGCATCGCGGCCGTGCGCGCTTCGCTCGCGGCAGCGACGGTGCCGTCGATCGGTGCTCTCGACCGTCAGGTGATGATCCCGACCGATTTCACCAATTCGCCAAGCGAGGTCGAAGCCTCCCTGCTCGGCGCCGCCACGGACTTGCACGTTCGCGTGGTCGTCGGAGTCGAGGACGATCTGCGCACCGCCTTGATCCTCGCCGGCGATGCCGACCTTCTCGTCAACAGCTACTACTCGCTGAAGCCGCTGGTCGACGCAGGTGCGATTGTTCCGCTGCTGCGCTTCGGAACGCGCGGCTACCCGGCGGAACTCGACCCGGTGCCGACGCTGGCGGAAGTCGCCGATCCCGGCACGCCACGCGAGCTTGTCGCCCTCCTCGACGATCTCAACAATATCGGCCGGCTGGTCTCCGCGGCGCCGAGCACCTCGCCGGACGTCGTGGCGGCGTTGCGGCTTGCCTTCGATCGCGCCGCCGCCACGCCGGGACTTGCAGCCGAGTACGCAAGCCGTGGCCTCGTTCTGGCGACGACGCCCGGCGATGAAGTCGCCCTCGTGGTCGACCGCCTTCTCGCCGACCCGCGCACCCGGGACGTCCTCGCCGCCTATCTCACCTGTGGGCGCGAGGAGACGGCCGGACCGGAATTGGACTGTAGTGCCCCCTAGTCCGGCCGGCTGAGGACGGCGAGCGCGCGGAGGCGGTTGCGCGAGAGCGATTCCAGGCCGCGGTCGGCGATCTCCCGCCAGCTTTCGACGCGGACGCCGCTGCTCGCGAACAGCGCGCGGATCGGTTCGAGCTCCACAAGGTCGCCGTCGCGGGCGACGAGCGGTCCGAGCCCCGCTATGAAGGCGTCGACCGATCCCTTGTAGGGAATCCGGCCGGCGGCGACCTCCGCGCGGAAGAGATCCTTGAACGCCTCGATGGCCCTTGCCCCCCGCCCCCCGCCGCGCAAGCCGAAACTCATCGAGAAGACAAGTTTCCCGTCCGGTTTGAGCCACGCCATCAACCGCTCGAGAAGCAAGCGATGGTGGGAATGCGGAATGAAGCGGAAGACGCTGTGGATCACCACGATGTCGGCAGGCGCGGGCTTGTCCTGGCTGAGGAAATCGGCCGTCTGGATCTCGACATCGAGCCCGTGCCGTTTGCCGAATGCGGCACAGAGCACGAGCGGGGTCGGACAACGGTCGAGGACGGAAAGGCGGGCCCGGGCGAGGACACCGCGGCCAGCCTCATCCGCCCCCCGAACGACCGTGGCGAGGAGACCGGTGTCGGCGCTCCCCCCAAGCACGACGTGGATGGGAGACGCATCCGTTTCGGCCCGCCGTGCGAAGAGCTCGGCGAGAAGGGCCACCATCTCCGACCGGTCGAGGGCGTTCACCGCGCCGTCGCCCGTCGTGTACCGGCACGCGCGCCGCGCGGTATATTGCAGGTGATAGGTGGCGCAGCCCTGACAGAGACGCGGCGCAAGGTCCGCGACCATAAGGAAATTGCCGACCGGGTCCTCGGGATAGCGGTCCGGGAGCGATGCTTCGTCGATGGTCCGCGTCATGAATTGGGCTTGGGACCGCGCGGTCGGCGGAAAAGGTCGAGCCCGCGGCGAAGGAAGCTGATCGGCAGGCGGCTCCGCGGCACGTGGATGCGGTGGACCCGCGGCCGTTCCTCGACGAAGAACACCCGGCCGCGGGGCAGCTCGTTCTCAGCGAGGGGACGCAGCACGGCCTCGAACTTGGCGTTGAGCAGTCTTCGCCGCTCGATCTGCAGCGGCTTGGCCTTCGCCCGCCAGCGGCGGCGGCCGCCGTAGTTGGGGTTGGTGTTGATCTCGTAGATCTGCACCTTGCCGTTGACGATGCCGTAGTCGGCCCGGCCGTAGTCGATCCGCGCAATCTCGAACGCCCGCTTCAGCTGCTCGCGGTGCGGGTTGTCGCGGATATAGGCGAACTCCTCCTCGACGAGGTCGTTGGGACGGAGGGCGCGCCGGCCCGGCGTGCGGACCTCGCCGGGCGCGAGGCTCTTGACCACCCAGTGCTTCTGACGATGGAGGTGCCAGGGCACGATCTCGCCGTCGACGTTGAAGCAGCCATATTTCCGATAGTAGCCGTCGGCGCCGATCTCGGCCGCATAGCCGACCGCGATGCGGCCCTTGAGCGGCACGCCCTTGGCCGCAAGCTCGGCGACCGCGCGGTCGAAGCCGGCCTCGTCGAGGAAGAGCTCGGTCTCCGGGCCGTTATAGCCGTCCTCGGAGCGGATGAAGGCGGGGAAGCGCTTCGGCTTCTCGCCGAGATCGATCCGCACCACGTCGAAATCGTTGATCTCCGCCTCGAACAGGGCGCGGAGGAGCGCGGTGCGCTCGAGCGCGCGGAGCGGATGGTTGAGAATGCGCGCGCCCGGCGCCGCCGCCTCGAGGGCGCGCACGAAGCGCATCACGCTTTCAATCTCGTAGCGCGAGAGCCGATCGAAGTCGGTGAAGATGTAGTGCCCGATCGGGCCGGCGCGCTCGAACAGGAGTTCCTCGTAGCTCAGCGTGACGAAACGTCGGCCAAGGTCCCGGGGCAGGCTCTGCTTGAGATGGCCGCCGAGCTTGATGAAGCGCTCGGTCGCGACGAAAACGATCATGCGCCCCGGGAAGCCCCCTCGAAGGCCGCTTCGGCCTCCGTTCGCAGGCGCGGATAGAACCCCGCGCTGCCCGGCCGTGCAACAGGAGAATGGCCGCAAGCGCCCGCAACACGGCAAAAAGCCGCCAAAACGCGAGCTGTCTCGTTGAGTTCGGCTCGCGTCCACGATAGTCGGTGGGCAGGCAGACACCGGCCTGCGGTTGAGACTTCGATGATCCGAGTTCGCCATGCATTCGCCGGCTGCTTCGCCCTCCTGACCATTCTGGCGAGCACGGCGTTGCCGGCTGGCGCCCAGGACTTCAGCGCCCTCGCCGGCAAGACGGTTCGCTTCATCATCGGCGCGAACGGCGGGGGCAGCACCGATCGCTACGCCCGGCTGTTCCTCGACAGCCTCCAGCCGCTCCTTCCCAACACAACGCTCGTCGCCCAGAATCTTCCCGGCGGGGACGGTCAACTTGCCATCGCCGAAGCGATGGGCGCGGGCCGCAACGCGGTCACCATCCTCGTCATCCAGACCGGCCAGTTCTACGAGCAGCTGCGGCAAACCACGCCGCCCGCGATCGACATCGGCCGGTTCCGCGCGATCGGCTCACTCGCCAGCAACCAGCGCGTCCTCGGCATGCGGAGTTCGCTCGGCGCGGCGAATTTCGAGGAACTAGTCGCGCTCGACCGCAATCTCATCACGCTGACCAACAGCGCCACCGCGGCCAACCACATGGAGTCGGTCCTGGTCGCGGCCATCACCGGCATCCACACCCAGATCGTCACCGGCGTCGAGGACCAGCTGCGCGACCCGATGATCATGGCCGGCGAGGCCGATCTCTCCGTGTCGAGCTCCCTCAACCTCCGGCCCCTGTTCCAGACCGGGGCCGCGATCCCCGTCCTTCGCACCGGCACGACCGGGTACACGGCCGACCTCGCTTCGCTTCCGACGCTCGCCGACGTCGCGCGGCCCGGCACGCCGCCCGAGCTCATCGAGATGATCGACACGCTCAACCTCCTCGGCCGCCTCCTGATGGCGGTGCCCGGCACCGATCCAGCCGCGGTCGACGCGCTCCGGGTAGCCTTCGAGGAGGTCGTATCGTCGCCCGCCGTGGCGGCCGCCTACGCCGCCCAGTCGCTCGACCTCAGCCCGACCGGGGGCGCCGAGGTCGAACGCCGGATGGCGACCCTCCTCGGCAACGCCAGCGCCGGTGCCGCTTTCCGCGAGTATCTCGCGTGTGGCGAGCACGAGGCGGAGGCCGGCCGGCAGATCGACTGCGGGGCTCCCTAGGGGCCTGTTGCTGACCCGCGAAGCCCCTCGGAAAAGCACCGGCTTTGCGCTACCCTTGCGGGCGCGGAGGCTTTTTTACGCTGGCTGATGGCGGCGCATCGGCCGCGAAAGGATATAGTATGACCCGCGGTCTCCGACGCGTTCTCCTCGGCATCGCTGCGGCTGCCGTCTGTCTCACCGCCTCGCTTACCGCCAGCGCGCAGGGGGCCGACCCGCTCGCTGGCAAGACGCTGCGCTTCATCATCGGCGCCAATGCCGGCGGCAGCAGCGACAACTACGCCCGGATCTTCATCGACCAGCTCCGCCCGTTGTTCCCCAACACCACGATGGTGGCGCAGAACCTGCCGGGCGCCGACGGGCAGTTCGCGATCGTCGAGGCGGCCGCTTCCGGTCCCAACGCGGTGACGCTGGTCTTCATCCAGCCCGGGCCGATCTACGACCAGCTGCGCCAGTCGACGGCGCCCGCGATCGATCTCGCGACGTTCCATCCGATCGGCGCGCTGGCCAGCAACCAGCGCCTCGTCATCGTCCGCACCTCGCTCGGCGCGACCAATTTCGACGAGGTGGTTGCCCTCGGCCTCCGGTTGAAGACGCCGACCACCAGCGCGGTCGCCGCCAATCACGTCGAGTCGGTACTCATCGACGCGGTGACCCCGCTCGAACTCGACGTCATCGCCGGGGTCGACGACCAGGTCCGCAACCCGATGTTCATCGCGGGCGAGCTCGATGCGATCGTGACCAGCTATTTCAACGTCCGCACGCTTTTCGAGTCGGGCCACATGGTTGCCGTGCTGCGCACTGGCGAGACCGGCTACCCGCCGGAGTTCGCGTCGCTCCCGAGTCTCGCCGACGTCGCCCTGCCCGGGACGCCACCCGAGGTGATCGAGATCATGGACACGCTGAACGCGCTCGGCCGTCTCCTCATCGCCGCGCCGAACACCGATCCGGCGGCGGTGGAAGCGCTGCGCGTCGGGTTCGACGAGGTGGTCGCGGCGCCGGCTCTCGCCGCGGAATATGACCGGCTCGGCCTGTCGTTCGGCCCGATGTCGGGGCACGAGCTCGAGGCGAGGATGGTCACGCTCCTTGCCGATCGGCATGCCGGCGACATCTTCCGCGCCTATCTCGCCTGCGGGGCGGAGGGTGCCGTGGGGCCGGCCGCCGTGCAGTGTGCCAGCCGCTAGAGGCTAGCGGCCCAGCACCGCGAAAACGCGGCGACGCTTGCCTTCGATGCCCGGACGGCCCCATTCGCCTTCCGTCTCCTCGAACGCATGGATCGTGAGCCTGGCGCGCTCGGCAAGCGCCCTCACCGACCGAGCATCCGGCAGGCTGTCCTCGTGTACTCGGGTGCGACGCTCCTCGCCGAGCCGCGCCATGAAGGCGTCCACCGGCTCGGCGACCTTGAGCGCTCCCGCCTCGAGTTGGGAGCGGAGGAGAGCAATGGCGGCAACCGCGTTCGGCCGCGGGCCGGTCGGGGGGTCGAGCATGGTCGAGAAGACGATGCGCCCGCCCGGCTTCAGCCATGACGCGAAGCGTTGCAGCAGCCCGACCTGCCGATCGCCGGGGATGTGTCGGAAGAGGCTGTGCACCACCACGAAGTCGGCGGGGTGATCGAGCTCGTCCTCGAGGAGGTCCTCGGTGCGCGTGTTGACCGCGATATGCTTCGCGCGGGCATAGGCCTCGCACAGCATCAGCGGGGTCGGGCAAAGGTCGAGGACCGTGAACCGGCAGCGCGAGAGCGCGCCCGCCTCCACCGCGGCAGCGGCGGCGGTGGCGAGGGTTCCATTGTCGGCCGCGCCGGCGATCACCAGCTCGATCGTGCCGCTCGCGTCGCGCGCGCGCTCGGCGATCAGCGGCGCGAGCAGCCGGATCGAGGCGTGCTTGTCGAGCCCGTCCCGGTCCTCGACCGAGCGCCGCGCGACATAACGGAGGTGGTAGCGCTCGCAGCCCCGGCACAGCAGCGGCGCGAGGCGCGAGGCGAGGAGAAGGTTGGCCGCGCGATCCTCGTCCATATCGGCGGCGGACGGCAGAGCGGCCAGTTCTTCGACTTTCATGCTGGCCACCAATTCCGCAACCCTTCCTGCCCGGCAAGCCAGCGGCCAATTCAGTTTGAACTCTCCGCCCCGGCGTTGATAAAGCAGGCACTGCTCGCCCCGGCAAGCAGTCCTCACCAACTTGGATAAGCAAGGCACGTAGGATGGACATCACCGACGCGACCAACGAAATCGGCAATGCGACGCTCGTTGCCTGGCAACTAATCCTCGATTTCGTGCCGCGCCTCGCAGCAGCGCTCGTCCTCCTGATCGTCGGGCTGGTGGTCGCCCGGGCCGCCAGTCGCGGCGTTGCCGGCTTTCTCGACCGCACCAACCGTGTCGATCCCACGTTCCGGTCCGTCCTCGCCTCGGTGGCCCGCTACGCCGTCCTGATTCTCGTCGGTGTGGCCATCCTCGGCCAGCTGGGGATCGAAACGGCCTCCCTGCTGGCCGCCCTCGCCGGCGCCGGCCTCGCGATCGGCCTCGCGCTCCAGGGAACCCTCTCCAACATAGCGGCCGGCCTCATGCTGCTGTGGCTGAGGCCCTTCCGCGTCGGCGAGTACATCGATGCGAACGGCGTCGCCGGAACCGTCAAGGAGATCGGCCTGTTCGTGACGCAACTCGACACCTATGACGGCGTCTACCGCTTCGTCCCCAATTCGGAACTCTGGAGCAAGCAGATCCTCAATTACACCCGCAACCCGACGCGGATGATGGATGTCCGTATCGGCATCGCCTATGAGTCCGACGTCGTGCGCGCCAAGGAGATCCTCCTCGACCTCGCAAGGTCGGACTCCCGGGTGGCGACCGACCCCGGTCCGGAAGTCTTCGTCGACTCGCTGGGCGACAGCGCGGTCGTCCTCGCTTTCCGCGCCTGGATCGGGACCGGCGAATTCTGGCCGACCCAGCGCTACCTGGTCGAAGCCGCGAAGCATAGCTTCGACGCCGCCGGCATCGTCATCCCCTTCCCCCAGCGCGTGCTTCACGTGACCGGAGATCGCGCGCACTGGCCGCTCGGCGGCGCGCCGGCCGCCCTCCGCTCCGAGTCTACCGAGCCCCGTTCGGGACGTTGACGGGCCCTATCCACGGGACTGTCATCGCCGCGTCATCGACCGGGGTTTCTAGTCGCCTCATCCCCTTTGTCAGCAGGATGGAGCAACTATGCCTCGCCATGTCGGGACGACGTCCCTCGCCCTCGCCCTTCTCAGCAGCACCGCGATTGCCGCGAACGCCGAGGTCTTCAACCGCATCGCCACCTTCCACGTCGAGGACAATCTGCCGGCGGACGCCGATCCGGCCGACGAGACCCTCGCCGAGATCGTCACCGTCACCGCAGACGGGATGACCCTCATCTACACCGACTCGCCGGGCGAGCGAATCGGCTTCATCGACATCACCGATCCCAAGGCACCGACCGCCGCCGGCGTGGTCGATGTCGGGGGCGAGCCGACCTCGGTCGCCGTCTCGGGAACCAACGCCCTGGCCGGCGTCGTGACCTCGGAGTCCTTCGCCAACCCCTCCGGCCACCTTGCCACCATCGATATCGCCTCCATGACCGTCACCTCCATTTGCGAGCTCGGCGGTCAGCCGGACTCGGTAGCGGTCAGCCGTGACGGCGCGTTCATCGCCGTCGTCATCGAGAACGAGCGCGACGAGGATTTGAACGACGGCGCCATCCCGCAGCTGCCCTCGGGCGGCCTGGCGGTCCTGCCGCTCGTCAACGGCGCCCCGGACTGCGCCGCCCTCAGGATCGTCGCGCTGGCCGGCCTTGCCGACATCGCCCCGGAGGACGCCGAGGCCGAGTACGTCGCGATCAACGACGACAATATCGCGGTCGTCACGATCCAGGAGAACAACCACATCGCTCTCGTCGATCTCGCCACGGCCACGGTGGTCGGCGATTTCTCGGCCGGCGCGGTCGAGCTCACCGGCATCG
>CAYOET010000071.1:0-6380 GCA_964402985.1 uncultured Bauldia sp.
GATTGCCGGAACGAGTCCGGCAATGACAAAACGAGGAGATTGGTCGGGGTTCGCCCCGGCTCGGTCGATCACCGATGGCGGCGCTATGCGCCCGCGGCGGCGAGTTCGGCGCGGGCGAGTTGGCGGTACGCGTCGATCGGCGTCAGGGCGCCGTCCTTCTCGATGTGCCAGTAGGTCCAGCCGTTGCAGGCGGCGAGGCCCTGGACGGCGGCGCCGACGCGGTGGATCGAGCCGGCGAAGGAGATGCCGCCCATGCCCGCCGGCGGGCGGATCTCGATGCTGCCGTCGATGCGCACGATCGCGGCGTGGCGCGAGGCTGAGTCGACGAGGCGCGCGCCAGGCGGGATGATGCCGGACTCGACCAGCGTGCCGAACGGGATACGCTGCTCGGCGCGCTTGCTCTCGGTGGCTTTCAGCGCCTCGTCCGGCGCCGTCTCGACGGCGGCGATGCGGACCAGCGCGGCGTTGGCGTAGGCGCGCTCGCGCTCGACGCCGATGAAGTGACGGCCGAGGCGGCGGGCGACGGCGCCGGTGGTGCCCGAGCCGAAGAACGGGTCGAGGATCACGTCGCCGGGCTTCGACGAAGCGAGCATGATGCGGTGGAGGAGCGCTTCCGGCTTCTGGGTCGGGTGGACCTTCCGCCCCTCCCCGTCCTTCAACCGCTCGGCGCCGGTGCAGAGCGGGAAGAGCCAGTCCGAGCGCATCTGGAGGTCGTCGTTGCCCGCCTTGAGGGCGTCGTAGTTGAAGGTGTAGCCCTTGGCCTCGGCGCTGGGCGAGGCCCAGATCAGCGTCTCGTGGGCGTTGGTGATCCTCCGGCCGCGGAAGTTCGGCATCGGGTTCGACTTCCGCCAAACGATGTCGTTGAGGATCCAGAAGCCGAGGTCCTGGAGCGCGGTGCCGACGCGGAAGATGTTGTGATACGAGCCGATCACCCACAGCGAGGCGTTCGGCTTCATCACGCGGCGAACGGCTCTCAGCCAGGCGCGCGTAAAGGTGTCGTAGGTGGCGAAGTCGGCGAACTTGTCCCAGTCGTCGTCGACCGCGTCGACCACCGACTGGTCCGGGCGGGTCAACTGATTCTCGAGCTGGAGATTGTAGGGCGGGTCGGCGAAGACCAGGTCGACCGATCGCGGCGGCAGCTTCTCGATCTCGGCGATGCAGTCGCCCACCAGGATTTGATCGAGCGGCAGACCCGCTTCTTCCTTGCGCTTCGCCAAACCCATGAGACAACCCAACGCGTTACTCGCCGCGGTGCTCGCGGCCGCGCCATGGTTGCCAAACAGCGTGAATGCCGGGTTAGAGAACGTGGTTAAGGAACTGTTGTGGCCTGGAATGCCTTTATTTCGGCGCGCCGGACGTCAACAATTGCGCCCGGTGCTATGAGGGGCTCATGCGGAATTCGTTACTGAAGGCGGCTGTGGCGTCGGCCTTGGCCATTGTCGCCGTGCCGGCGCTGGCGGCCGACCAGGCGATGGTGGTGCTCGACCTGTCCGGCTCGATGAGCCGCGAGAGCGGCAACGGGCAGGCGCGCATCAGCATGGCGCGCTCGACGCTCGACGAGGCGCTTGCCAACCTTCCCGCCGACCTCCCGATCGGCCTCGCCGCCTTCGGCGGACGAGAGGCGGGCAGCTGCACCGACATCCAAGTGCTGGCCGAGCCGCGCAACGGCGCGGGCCGGCCGATCGCCCAGCTGGTGCGCGCGGCGCGGCCACGCGGCGAGACGCCGATCGGAGCGGCGCTTCAGGCAGCCGCCGACGCGGTCGGCTACACCGAGAACAAGGCCACGCTCCTCCTCGTCACCGACGGCGTCGGCGATGCGTGCACCGTCGAGTTCTGCTCGACCGTCGAGGCGCTCGAGTCCGCCGGCGCCGACTTCACCATCCATGTCCTCGGCCTCGGTCTGTCGGATGAGGCGCGGCAGCGCTTCGCGTGCGTCAGCGAGGCAACCGGCGGGCAGTATTTCGCGGCCGGCGAGAGCGCCGAGCTCGCGGCGGCGCTGGCTCTTGCCGTGACGCCGAAACCGCCGCCTCCGCCGCTCCCGGTGGCGAGCCTCACGGTTCCCTCGGAGATCGGCCAGGGGCAGGAATTCGAGGTCGCCTACGATGGACCCAAGGCCGAGGGCGACGAAATCCAGATCGCCTGGCCGGGATCGGCGCCGGGGGCCGCGATCCGCAGCGTCTTTGTCGGAACCGACGGCGCGCCGCGGCACCTCATGGCGCCCAGCGAGCAAGGCGTCTACACCATCCGCTACTGGCTGCCGTCGCGCGAGGCGGTGATCGCCGAGCAGTCGTTCCTGGTGGTGCCGGTGGTTGCGGTGTTCGACGCGCCGGAGACGGTCGGCCAGGGGACGATGTTCGAATTTGCCTGGCGGGGACCCGATCAGAACGGCGACCGAATCGAGCTCGCGCGACCGCGCGACCCGGTGGGGACGGCGCTCGCGACGGTCGACGTGCGGCCACATCTCCAGGCGGCGCGCTTCGACGCGCCGATCGAGCCCGGCGGCTACGAGCTCCGCTACATCGCCGGCGTCGACGGCTCGGTGCTGGCGACGCGAAGCTTCGCAGTGGAGCGCGGGGAAGCGTCGGTGACGCCGCCCGGGACGATCACCGGCGGCACCGAGTTCGAGGCCACCTGGGAGGGACCGGGCGCACCCTTCGACGAGGTGCAGCTCGCCGTCCGGAACGCCCCGGACGGGGTGCGCGTCGAGGGCGCGCGGATCGGCCTCCCCGGGAGCCCGGTGAAGCTTGACGCGCCAGCCGAGGGCGGCGAGTTCGAGCTCCGCTACTGGTCCGCCAATTCGAACACCGTGCTCGCGCGCGCGCCGGTCACGGTGGCCGCCGCGTCGGCGAGCATCGAGGGACCGCGCGAGGTCATGGGCGGGGCGGAGTTCGCGGTGACCTGGAGCGGTCCGGGGGCGCGGTTCGACGAGATCCAGCTCGCCGAGCGCAACGCTCCGGCCGGGCAATCGGTCGCCGCGGTTTCGGTGAACAACGTTTCGGATGCGGTACGACTGACGGCGCCGATCATGCCGGGCGACTACGAGCTCCGCTATTGGTCGACGCGGTCGCGAACCGTCCTCGGCAGCCGGGCGATCCGTATTCAGCCGGCGGCGGTCGAACTCGAGGTGCAGGGCGCGGTGCGCCAGGGCGAACCGTTCCGCGTGGCGTGGCAGGGTCCTGCCGCGCGCTTCGACGAGCTGCAGATCACGCTCGCAGACGGCGCCGGGCGGCCGGTGTTCGCAGCGGTCATCCCGCCGACTGGCGAGGCGGCGATCCTCCGCGCGCCGTCGCTGCCCGGCACCTACGTGCTGCGCTACTGGTCGGACACGGGCAAGGTGTCGCTGGGGTCGGTGCGGTTCACCGTCGAGCGCACCACGCCGCTGCCGCAGGTGCAGTAGGCGCGGAAGGCATTCGCTGAAGGCCCGCGGACTCGCCTGAGGATCATCCGCCGGGTTCACCGCGCGTGCGACTCGGGTATGGCTGTCGACGTACGGCGTGTTGGTGCACGCACGCGCAACTTGCGGTCGAAGTCGAAGGATGCCCTTGGAGGATTCCGAGCTAGCGAGCGTGGCGGCGGGCGTTACAACCCCCGGCCGGGTCTCGATCGCGATGGCAACCTATGACGGGGCCCGCTTCGTCCGCGAGCAGCTGCAGAGCTTCGCCGATCAGACGCGCCGGCCCGACGAGCTGATCGTCAGCGACGATGGATCGCGCGACGGGACGCTCGCCATCGTGGAGGAGTTTCGAGCGACGGCGCCGTTTCCCGTCACGATCCTCCGGTCGCCGATAAACCGCGGGTTCTCGCTGAATTTCGAGCACGCGCTACGCCACGCGACCGGCGACATCGTCTTCCTCAGCGACCAGGACGACTCATGGTTTCCCGAGAAGATCGCAAGGGTCCTCGCCGCCTTCGACCGCCCCGACGTCCAGGTGGTGGTCCACGACTTGATCAACGCCCACGCCGATCTCAGCCATGAGGGCGTGACGCTGCTTGGAAATATCCTTGCCCTCGGCTTGAGCGCGTCCGATCTGATCCCCGGATGCGCGACGGCGATCCGGCGCTCGTGGCTCGACGTTGCGCTGCCGATCCCGAAGGAGATCGCCTACGACGCCTGGCTGCATGGGCTGTCCGCCCGGGTCGGCGCGCGGAGGGTCATCGCCGAGCCGCTCGCGTATCACCGCCGTCATCGCGACACCGTCTTCCAGTGGGTGGCCAGCCGGCCCTCGCGGGTCGATCGGAAGCAGCTTCCCCGCCTGCCGGAACGGGTGGATGCGCGTCTGCGGTGGACCGCGGAGGCCGAAGCGCTCGGCCTCACCATCGACCGGGTCGAGAGCTGCGGCGGCCACTGGAAATCTCTCGGCCTCGAGGCGGGAGCGGGGGTAGCGCTTGCGGCCATGAGGCAAAGACGGTGCGCCCTCGAGGAGCGCATTCACGTCCGCGGGCAACCGCGGCTTCGCCGCCTGCCCGGCATCGCCAGGATGTTGGGACGCGGGCAGTACCGGTATTTTGCCGGATTGCGGGGCGCCCTCAAGGACGCCATTCGCTAGACGGGGGCCGCATGAAACTCGATCGGTATCGCTTCGCCGTGACGCGGCTCAGGCACATGCGCGACGCCGTCGCGGAAACGGGCGGCTACGACTGGCGCGCGGTCCACTACAACCGCATCTCCGCGATCAACCGGGCGCTCGCCTTCGTCGGGCCGTCGTCGCGCTACCTCGAGATCGGCTGCGCGATGAACGATTGCTTCGACGCGGTGATTGCGGACCACAAGGTGGGCGTGGATCCGGGACTCGGCGGCACGCACCGCATGACCAGCGACGCGTTCTTCGCTCGGAATACGGAAACGTTCGACGTCATTTTCGTCGACGGGCTGCATACTTTCGATCAGGTGCGCCGGGACGCGCGCAACGCGCTGGCCTGTCTGCGCGTCGGCGGGTTCGTGTTCTTCCACGACATGCTGCCGAACAACTGGAAGGAGGCGCATGTTCCGCGCGTCGGCATCGCGTGGTCGGGCGACGTGTGGAAGCTCGGATTCGAGCTCCGCGGCGCAGAAGGCGTGAGCCACGACATCATCCGCATCGACCACGGGGTCGGCGTGGTGCGGAAGGACCGCGACGACGCCAGCATCCCCGACCGCTTCGCGGAGCTGGCGGACAAGGACTACCGGTATTTCCTCCGCTCGCGTGCCGAACTCAGCGTCATCAGCTTCGAGGAGTTCGTGACGAAGTACGGAGTGTAGCGCCGACTTGCTCCCTCTCCCCGGCGGGGAGAGGGTTGGGGTGAGGGGGCTCTACCTGACCGCAGAAGTGCGCCCCTTTCGTATGGACCTGTAACCCCTCACCCCCGGATCAAGTCCGGGGCAGGCTCTACCCTCTCCCTCCGGGAGAGGGGACTTGGTCGGAGAGAGGGACTCGGGCGGCGCTTGTGAGTACCCGACGCGCCGCCTACTCGGCGGCTTCCTTGAAGGGCTCGGGCTTCTCCCAGCGCAGCTTCGGCTGGCGCGCGGCGCGGGTTTCGTCGAGGCGGCGGCGCGGGGAGAAGCGGGGCGAGGACTTGAAGGCTTCGCCCTTGCCCGCGAGCGCGCGGAAGGCAAGGTCGCGCATCGTGGCGATGAAGAGGTCGAGCGAGGCCTTGGACTCGGACTCGGTCGGCTCGATCAGCATCGCGCCGTGGACGACGAGAGGGAAATAGACCGTCATCGGGTGGTAGCCCTCGTCGATCATCGCCTTGGCGAAGTCGAGCGTGGTGACGCCCGTGCCGTCGAGGAAGTGGTCGTCGAACAGCACCTCGTGCATGCAGACGCGGTCGCCGAAGGGCTGGGAGAACACGTCTCTTAGCCCGGCGCGGATGTAGTTGGCGTTGAGCACCGCATCCTCGGAGGCCTGGCGGATGCCGTCGGCGCCGTGGGCGAGCATGTAGGCCATGGCGCGGGTGAACATCCCCATCTGGCCGTGGAAGGCCGTGAGGCGGCCGAAGGGCTTTGCGCCCTCACCCAGGTCCTCGACACGCTCGACCAGCTTGGCACCGTCCGCGCCCATGACGATGAGCGGCAGCGGCGCGTAGGGCGCGAGCGCCGCGGAGAAGACCACCGGGCCGGCGCCCGGGCCGCCGCCGCCATGCGGGGTCGAGAAGGTCTTGTGGAGGTTGATGTGCATGGCGTCGACGCCGAGGTCGCCGGGCTTGGCCTTGCCGACGATGGCGTTGAAGTTGGCGCCGTCGCAGTAGAAGTAGGCGCCCGCCTTGTGGACGGCGTCGGCGATGGCGACGATGTCGCGCTCGAACAGCCCGCAGGTGTTGGGGTTGGTGAGCATGATCGCGGCGATCTCGTCGGTCAGCAGCGCCTCGACCGCGGCCGGATCGACGGTGCCGTCGGCGCGGGC
>CAYOET010000072.1:0-11678 GCA_964402985.1 uncultured Bauldia sp.
GAGAGGTCGCGGAGGACCTCCGAACCGATGCCGTAGCGCAGGCCCACATTCTCGAATCGTATCACCCGAAATAGCCTCTCGAGACGCGAGTCCGCCGCCGCTCGCGCCTCGTCCATTCATAGACCGCATCGACTGCTCTTAACGCTGATTCGCCGCCCAAAAAGTGGCGCCTGTGAGTCGTGTGAAATGCGGGACTCATCCGGGCGCTGGTGGTTTCCCGATAATTAAGGAGTTCGGCCGAAACTGAGACTTCCACGTCTCGCGATTGATTCGCCATGGTCTTGAACTGCCCCAAATGCGGTAGCCCCCTCGCCTCGGGTGCGGCGGACCAGCTCGATTGCCCGCGCTGCTCGAGCGCGGTCTTCCTGCCGGCCGTCCGCACCGCGCCCGCGGCGGCACGCGCGATCGCGACGGGATTCGACCCACGCGCCTTTCTCGCCGCGCGCGGCGAACCGACCATGCGCCCGCCGGCCGGCTCGTTCTTCGCCCGCCGTCACATCGCCCGGCCGACCGCGCGCGCCCTTTCGCCCATGCTTTTCATCCTCGTGGCGACCGGCACCGCGATCCTATTCCTCGGCTCGGCGCTCCTTTTCCGCGCCCCCTTCGTCGAGGCCCATCCGGCGCCCTTCTTCGGGTCCTCGGCGACCGAGTTCGACATCGCCGGCTTGGCTATCCGCAACGTCGAGGCCTCGCGCATCGTGGTCGGCGAACAGCCGATCCTCCTCCTCGGCGGCGAACTCACCAACACCGGCAACCGCGCGGTGGCGGTCCCCGCGCTCCGAGTCAGCCTCAACGACGGCGGTGCCGAAATCTTCGCCTGGACGGTTCAGCCGGAAGAAAGCACTCTTGCGGCGGGGGCCACGCTCAGCTTCAAGAGCCGCGTGGCGGCGCCGGCTCGGGCGGGCAGTCTCGAACTGAGCTTCGTCGCGCCACAGTAGGGGTCAGCGCGACTGCATGCCTGTTGTTCGTGGACGGCGGCTCGAAATTCTCTTCGACGCTGCTGAGATTGCCGAGCGCAACGCCGCGCTCGCGGCCGAGGTCGCCGCCGCCGGCTATCGCGACCTCCTCGTCGTTTCGATCCTCAAGGGCAGCTTCGTCTTCGCGGCGGATCTGCTGAGGGCCCTGCACGACGCCGGCCTCGCGCCCGAGGTCGAGTTCATGTCGCTGTCGAGCTATCGCGCCGGCACGGTTTCCGCCGACAAGGTGCGGGTGGTTCGCGACATCGAAACCGACGTCCGCGGAAGAGACGTCCTCATTGTCGACGACATCCTCGAATCCGGCCGCACCCTTGCCTACGCCCGCGATCTCCTCGTTGGCCGCGGCGCGACCCGCGTCGACCTCGCCGTCCTCCTCGACAAGCCCGGCAAGCGCGCGACCGAGATCAGCGCCCAATATGTCGGCTTCGAATGCCCGGACTATTTCGTCGTCGGCTACGGAATGGACGTCGCCCACGCCTTCCGCGAGCTGCCCTACGTCGCGCGGGTGATGGACGGGCCGTAGGCCCGTCGGCATCGGGCAACCGGATGCCCGATGCCCATTGCCTGTTGCCCTATTCCTCCAGCAGCCGCTCCAGGTACTGCAGCTCCGGCAGATCGCGGAAACTCTCGCCCAGCCGCCGCCGGATCGTGTCGAGAATCTCGCGCGCCCGCTGCATGTCGATCTCGTCCGGCACCTCGACGCGGCTGCCGGGATCCATGCCGGAATTCTGTTGCGGCCGGCCGAGCGGGTCCTCCGGCGGCTGGCCCTGCACCTGCTGCCCCTGCCGCTGCCCGGGCTGGTTCTGCTGCTGTTGCATCATCTCGGCGAGCTGCTGGGCGAGGTTGCGCGCCGAGTCGCGCAGCGCCTGGAGGGCGTCGCTCTGCGGCTCGACCGCCTGGCTCGGCTCGCCCTGCCCGAGCTGCCGGTTGGCGTCGCCCATGAACTGATCGGCCTGGCCGAGCTGGTCGCCCGGCTGCATGCCCTGACCCTCCATCTGGTCGCGGAGCGCCTGCAGCTGCTGCTGCAGCTGACCCTGCTGCTGCTGGAGGTCCTGGAGCGCCTGCTGCAGCTCCTGCGGCGACATGTTGCCGAACTGGCCGTTGGCGCCCGGCTGGTTCTGCCCGCCCGGCTGCTGACCCGGCTGCATCTGACCCTGCTGCTGGCCGGGCTGCTGCCCCTGACCCGGCTGCTGTCCCGGCTGCTGACCGCCCGGTTGCTGTCCTGGCTGTTGGCCCTGCTGACCCGGCTGCTGCCCTTGCTGTTGGCCGGGCTGTTGGCCCTGCTGACCCGGCTGCTGCCCCTGCTGCTGCCCTTGCTGCTGGCCCGGCTGTTGCCCTTGCTGCTGTTGGCCCTGCTGCTGACCCGGTTGCTGGCCCTCCTGCTGCTGCCGCAACTGCTCCTGCTGGAGCTGGTAGGTCTGGTCCATCAGCCGCTGCTGCTCTTGGATCAGTTCGCCGAGCTGCTGCAGCGCCTGGGACATCGGGTTGTCGCCCTGTTGACCCTGCTGGCCTTGCTGACCCTGCTGGCCCATCTGCATGTTCTCCAGCATCTGCTGGAGCTGGTTGAGCATCTCGCGGGCGGCGTCGCGCGCGCCGAGTTCGGCCAGCTGCTGGATCTGGTCGAGCATCTGGTTGAGATCCTGCGGGCTGACCTCCTGGCCCTGCTGCTGCTGACCCTGCTGCTGTTGCTGCTGACCCTGCTGCTGCTGGCGGAGCGCTTCCTCGGCCATCGCCTGCATGTATTGCTGCATCGCCTGGCGGAGGTTCTCCGTCAGCCGCTCGATCTCCTCGTCGCTGGCGCCGTTTTCCAGAGCCTGGCGAAGCTCTTCGGCCGCCTGGCGAAGGTTCTGCTGCGCCTCTGACAGCCCGGCATCCTCGAGCCCGAGCGCGATATCCCAGAGGAGGTCCAGCACGGTGCGGAGGACGTCGTCGTCATGCGCGCTGACGGTGCGGTGATACGCGGCGCGCATGCCGAGATAGGCGTCGGTCTGCGGGATGAACCGGTCCGGCGCGAGCGTCAGCGCGTCGAGCGCCTCGGTCGTCGTCGGCGTCTGATTGGCGTCGAAGGCGAGGATGCGCCGCTGCTCGACCAGCGCTCGCGCCAGAGGGCTGGAGAAGCCGCGCTCCGGCAGCGTCAGCTCGAACGGCTCGCTGAGCCCTTCCTGGCCGGCTTCGTCGCGCGCCACCAGCTGCACGGTCACCTTGCCGCCGGCCCAGGGGTGCGAGAGGAGATCCTGGATCGTCTCCGCGCTTCCTTCGGTGGCGCGCATCTGCGGCAGCGACAGCCCGAAGCTCGGCGCCTCGACCAGCGGCCGGGCATCCTCGTCGCCGTTGCCGAACACTTCCGCTGCCGAGAAATTGGCCTGCGCGCCGACCACGCCGTAATCGTCGCGAACCGAGTAGGCGAGGGTCAGCGCCCCGCTCTGGTTGACGGTCGGCGCGCTGTTGAGCGCGATCTCGGGCGGCTGGTCCTGCTCGACCGCGAATTGCCAGAAGAGGTCTTCGCTCCCGCCGCGCACCGTGACGGTGGTCGCTTCGGTGAGCGGCATGCGGAATTCCGACGGCCGATCGGCGGTCGTGGTCACCGGCACCGGGGCCACGCCCTCGGCCTGCGGCCCGGTCGGCGCGCCGACCGGCAGCACCGCGCTCTCCCCGGCGGCGGTCGCGGTGACCACCGAGCGCCCGTTGGCGCTCGCGATTCGCACCGTAACCACCGTGCCCTCGGGCACGCTGAGCGCGCTGCCCGACGGCCGTCCGGCCTGCCCGGTCAGGAACACCGGCGGACGCCCCGTATAGGTCGGTGGGGTCGCCCAGGCGTCGATGCGCGCGATCAGCTCCGGCACCGTCTCGACGGGTCCGGCGAGGCTGTCGGTGAGCCGCCCGTTGCGGCTCGGCCCGGAATAGACGAACGCCACCACCAGCAGCATCAAGACCAGAAAGCGGAGCGCGTAGGGATCGTATTTGGACACGCCCGGCGACGGCCACCCGGCGCGGAGGCGCCCGAGCCCGGCGAGGAGGCGGAAGCGGTGCGCGTTCCACAACGCCACCGCCATCGGATCGCTCGGCGCGCTGGCGAGGCGATCGTTGGCGGCGGTCGCCGGCCGATGCGGCAGCCCGGTGACGCGCTCGACGCGCGACAGCGCGGCGGCACGAGCCGGGATGCGGAGCCGCAGGGGGAGAAGAATCGCCGCCACCGCGGCGAGGCCGAAGAGGACGAGACCGGCGATGCGCGCCCAGCTGGGCACCAGCGTCCAGATCCCGAACCACGAGACGATGAGGTAAAGCGCGCCGACGATGAGGATCGGCAGGACCAGCGGCCACAGCGATTCCCACACCAGCGCGAGCCGCGCGCGCGTCACCGCGCGTCCGACCCGCGTCCGGATTGCCCGTTCGTCGAGGCGAATCGGCGCTGCGCGCCGCTCGCTTTCCTGGCCTTCGGTCATCCTGGCCTATTCTGTCGCCGCGCCCACTCTAGCAGCGATTGTACGAGGCCGCGACAGTGCCGCAATGCCCCACCCGGCCTAGGATCACACGCTCGCGTGATCAGCGCAGCGAACAAGTTGGCTCGATCGTTCGTGAGGCGAAGTGCCCCCTCCCGAAACCCGCTGAAGCGCGGGTTTCGACCTCCCCTCGAGGGGGAGGTTGGTCTACGAGGCCGCCACACTGCTTAACCTCCCCCTCGAGGGGAGGTCGAAGGCTGCGAGGCTATGCCGAGCAGGCTTCGGGAAGGGGGGAATCCTCGCCGGGGCCGTCTCGCTTCAGCGCAGCCAGGGCGCGAGCCGGTCGGCGCCGATGAGGTCCTGGAGACTCTGGCGTGGCCGCACCACGGCGGTTTCGCGGCCCTTGACCATCACCTCGGGCAGAAGCGCCCGCGTGTTGTAGTTCGACGCCTGCACGGCGCCGTACGCGCCTGCGCTCATGATCGCGATGAGGTCGCCCCGCTTGAGCGTCGGCAGCGGCCGGTCGAGCGCGAGGAAGTCGCCCGTCTCGCACACCCCGCCGACGACGTCGGCGACCATCCCCTCCCCGCGCCTCGGCGCTTCCGCGACCGGGAGGATGTGGTGATAGGCGTCGTAGAGCGTGGGCCGGATGAGGTCGTTCATCGCTGCATCGACGATGACGAAAGTCTTGGTTCCGCCCCCCTTGATGAAGAGGACGCGGCTGACCAGGATCCCGGCATTGCCGACCAGGAGCCGCCCCGGCTCGAAGAGGATCGGCAGGCCGAGCGGCCCGAGCTGCCGCCTCACCACCTCGGCGAAGAGCCGCGGCTCGGGCGGAACCGGGTCGTCCGGCCGGTAGGGAATACCCAGCCCGCCCCCGCCGTCGACATGGCTGATCTTGTGCCCGTCGGCCTGCAGCGCGCGCACCAGGTCGGCGAGGTGCTTGTACGCCGCCTCGTACGGCGCGAGGTCGGTGATCTGGCTGCCGATATGGACGTCGACCCCCTCGACCCTGATGCCGGGCAGCTTCGCCGCGCGGGCATAAACCTCGCGCGCCCGGGCGTAGGGGATGCCGAACTTGTTCTCGGCCTTGCCGGTGGTGATCTTGGCATGCGTCCGCGCGTCGACGTCGGGGTTGACCCGCACCGCGATGCACGCCGTCGCGTCCTTGGACGCGGCGATCGACGAGATGAGGTCGAGCTCCGGCTCCGACTCGACGTTGAAGCAGAAGATGCCGGCGTCGAGGGCGAGCGCGATCTCGCGCTCGGTCTTGCCGACCCCCGAGAACACGATCCGCTTCGGATCGGCCCCCGCCGCGAGCGCGCGGAGGAGCTCGCCCTCGGAAACGACATCCGCGCCCGCGCCCTCGGCGACGAGCGTGCGAATCACCGACTGGTTGGAGTTGGCCTTGAGCGCGTAGCAGATGCGGACGTCCAGCCCGGCGAACGCCTCGGTGAACACCCGGTAGTGACGAACGAGCGTCGCGGTCGAATAGCAGTAGAACGGCGTGCCGACGTTGCCGGCGATCTCCGGCAGCGGCACATCCTCGGCGTGGAGGACGCCGCCGCGATACTCGAAATGATTCATCAGAGCAGGAAGTCGAGGAAGAACCGGCGCTGAGGTTCTACCGGCGCTGTACCCGGCGGGGTAGTGGCGACGTTGCCGTCAGTGCCTTGCGTGGCGGCCGGATAGCCGGTCGTGGCCTGCCCCGCGGCCGTCGCCGGCGTGTCGACGGCGCCCGGAGGCGCCTCCAGCGGCCCCTTGCGCCCGCAGGCCGAGAGACCGACGCAGGCGATCAAGAGCCCCGCCATGACGGCGGCTGAAACTCCGCTTCCCGCTCTCATCGACAGCCCCTTCTGGCCTTCGCGCGCCGCGATCTTAGCGATTTGAACCGCAACGTCACGGCCCATCTTGCCTTACCCGCGTGGTTTCAACTGCTTGAGCCAACGCTTGGCCTCGCGCTTCACGTTGGCCGGCGCCGTGCCGCCGAAGCTGGTCCGGCTCTTCACCGACCGCTCGACGCCGAGCACCGAGAAGATCTCCTCGCTGATCCCCGGCTCGATCGCCTGATACTCCGCGAGCGTCAGCTTCTCCAGCGCGACGCCCTTCTCCTCCGCCACCCGCACTGCCTTGCCGGCGACATGATGCGCGTTCCGGAACGGCATGTTGAGCGTCCGCACCAGCCAGTCGGCGAGGTCCGTGGCGTTGGCGAAGCCCGCCTTGGCGGCCTTCTTGAGGCGCGCGGCGTCCGGC
This sequence comes from uncultured Bauldia sp., assembly GCA_964402985.1. Taxonomy (GTDB): domain Bacteria; phylum Pseudomonadota; class Alphaproteobacteria; order Rhizobiales; family Kaistiaceae; genus JADYYB01. The sequence goes on from CAYOET010000072.1 coordinate 6,671, forward strand.
TCCATGTCGCCGACCATGCCGGTCATCGCCGCGATGCACAGCGAGAGGGTCTTGAGCGCGTCGAAGGTCTGCTCTTTGTCCTCCTGCATGTCCTTCTGGTAGGCGAGCGGGAGGCCTTTCATGACGATGAGGAGCGCGCTCAGCGCCCCGATGATCCGCCCGGTCTTGGCGCGCACCAGCTCGGCCGCGTCCGGGTTCCGCTTCTGCGGCATGATCGAGGAGCCGGTCGTGAACTTGTCCGACAGCCGGATGAACGCGAACTCGGCCGACGACCAGATCACGATCTCCTCGGCGAAGCGCGACAGATGGACGGCGAGAAGGCTCGCCGCGGCCAGCGTTTCGATCGCGAAATCGCGATCCGACACGCTGTCGAGCGAGTTCGCCGTCGGCCGGTCGAAGCCGAGCGCCTTGGCGGTGGCGTCGCGGTCGATCGGGAACGAGGTCCCGGCCAGCGCCGCCGCGCCGAGCGGGCTCTCGTTGAGGCGCTTCCGCGCATCTGCGAACCGCCCCCGGTCGCGGGAGAGCATCTCCACGTAGGCCATGAGATGGTGCCCGAACGTCACCGGCTGCGCGGTCTGCAGATGCGTGAACCCCGGCATCACCGTATCGGCATGCTCGAGCGCCTTCTCGGCGAGCGCGAGCTGCAGGCGCGCGATCTCGCCGTCGAGCCCGTCGATCGCGTCGCGCACCCACAGCCGGAAATCGACCGCCACCTGGTCGTTCCGCGACCGCGCCGTATGCAGCCGCCCGCCCGCGGCGCCGATCAGCTCGGTCAGCCGCGATTCGATGTTGAGATGGATGTCCTCGAGCTTCCGCGAAAACGTGAACGTCCCCGCCTCGATCTCGTGAAGGATGGTGTCCAGCCCCTTCACGATCGCCTCGGCGTCGTCCGCGCCGATGATCTTCTGCGCGGCGAGCATCCGGGCGTGGGCCTGGGAAGCGCGAATGTCCTGGCGGTAGAGCTGGCGGTCGAAATCGATCGACGCGTTGATTTCTTGCATGATCGCGGCCGGATCGCTTAGGAACCGGCCACCCCACATGTCATTGCTCATACTGCCCGCTCCGGAGGCTTGGACTTGGCCGAGACCCCACCGCGTTCGATCAACTGGAGGCTTCTCGGCATCAGAACGGCCGTCGTGGCCGCGCTGGCGCTGGTGGCCGTATACGCGACGGTCCCGCGCCTAAGCAATGCCGACGCCTCCTGTGCCAAGACAGCCGAACTCGCGCCGACCCTCGAACCCTTCGCCCGCGGCGAGGTCGCCGCCTTCCAGCCCTCGACCTCCCCGGGCAATCTCTCGGCGCTGGCTTTCCTGACGCCCGAGGGTCAACCCGCCACCCTCGCCGACTTCGCCGGCAAGACGGTGCTCCTCAACATTTGGGCGACCTGGTGCGTCCCCTGCCGCGAGGAGATGCCGGCCCTCGACCGGCTTCAGGCCGAGGCGTCCGACGAGGATTTCACCGTCCTTGCCCTCAACGTCGACCGCGCCGGCATCGACACCAACCGCTTCCTCCGCGAAGTGAACGTCACCCTCACGAACTACGCCGACCCCGACCTCGGCGCTTTCCGCCAGCTCCAGGCCAAAGGCTTCGTCACCGGCCTCCCCACGACGATCATGATCGGCCCCGATGGCTGCGACCTCGGCGTCATGCGCGCCCCCGCAGAATGGGCATCGCCCGACGCTTTGGCGCTGGTTGAGGCAGCGAAGTCTGCTGCAGACGAAGCACCGCCCGTGTAGGCAGCCTCGACAAAGAGGGCGTCAGCCCGCCTTTGCGGACGCCTTCTAGCTCCGCCCCTCACGTGTCATTGCCGGATTCATTCCGGCAATCCAGCCAACCGCTCGCTCCGTCGCCAACACTCAAGCGCGGAGCACGCGGCACCCTGGATCGCCGGAATGAATCCGGCGATGACGTTTGAGGAGTGGACTCGGCGGACGCGCTACCGCGTCGGGACCGGCTTCTCGCCGCGATAGTCGTAGAACCCGCGGCCGGCCTTGCGGCCGAGCCACCCGGCCTCGACATACTTCACCAGCAGCGGGCACGGCCGGTACTTCGAGTCGGCCAGCCCGTCATGCAGCACCTGCATGACCGACAGGCAGGTATCGAGGCCGATGAAATCGGCCAGCTGCAGCGGCCCCATGGGGTGGTTGGCGCCGAGCCGCATCGCAGTGTCGATGGCGTCGACCGAGCCAACCCCCTCGTAAAGCGTATAGATCGCCTCGTTGATCATCGGCAGGAGGATGCGGTTGACGATGAAGGCCGGAAAATCCTCCGACACCGTCGCCGTCTTGCCGAGCTTGGCGACGAACGCCCGCGCCGACTCGAAGGTCGAGTCGTTGGTCGCGATGCCACGGATCAGCTCGACCAGCTCCATCACCGGCACCGGGTTCATGAAGTGGATGCCGATGAACCGCTCCGGCCGGTCGGTCGCCGCGGCGAGCCGCGTGATCGAGATCGACGAGGTGTTGGTGGCGATCATCGCCTCGGGCTTCAGCACCGGGCAGATCGCCCCGTAGATAGTCCGCTTGACCGCCTCGCTCTCGGTCGCCGACTCGATGACGAGGTCGCTGTCGCCGAAGGCCTTGTAGTCGGTGGTCGCCTTGATCCGCGCAAAGGCTTCTTTCTTCGCCTCTTCCGTGATCCGCCCCGAGGCCACCTGGCGCGCGAGATTGTTGCCGATCGTGGCGAGGCCGGCATTGAGCCGTTCCTCGGAGAGGTCCGCGAGCAGCACGTTGACCCCGTGCAGCGCCGCGACATGCGCGATGCCGCTGCCCATCTGTCCGGCGCCGACCACACCGATCGACTTGATTTCGTGAGCCATTCCCAACCCTACCGTCCCGCTCAGTCATGCCATGTTGCGCTGCGGCAAGCTATGGCCGTTTGACGGCGAAGAATAGTCGGAACCGGTTAAAGCGCCTTTCCCGCGCCGTCAAACCGCCGCGGCACGAGGTCACCTCAGCCAGTTCTCCACCTGGAGCGAGGGCACCCGTGTGAACTCGCGCAGATTGTCGGTCACCAGCGTCGCATCGATCGACAATGCATGGGCGGCGATAAGAAGATCGTTCGCGCCTATAGGGCGTCCGATCCGCTCCAGTCTCGCACGGATATCGGCATAGACGCGGTCAACCGGGTCGCCCAGCGGCAACATCTCGATTGTCGCGAGAACCTTCTCGGCCTGTTCGGCGAGTCGGCGTGCCCCACTCTTGACCAACCCGAAACGGAGTTCAGCCACCGCCACGACACTTGTCACGACAGGCTGCCCGACAATCATCTCGACCCGCTGCGCGGAGCGTCCCGATGGATTTCGGATGAGATCGGAAAGGATATTGGTGTCCAGAAGGTAGGCCATCTCGACGGCTGAGGATCACTCGAGGTCGAGATCCACGGGCTCGGGCGGAGGATCGTCGATCTCGGGAAATGGCTCGTCGATCGGCTCCAGGGTGCGAAGAAGCTCTACGAGCGACATCTTGGCTGCCGGCTCCAAAACGAGCCGGTTGCCCTCTTTTCGGATAACCGCGTCCGTGCCCGGCAGCTCGAATTCCTTGGGAATCCTGACCGCCTGACTGCGTCCATTCCTGAAAAGCTTTACGTGCCGCTCATTGCCCATCTACGAGAAATGCTCCCGAGGTCGGCATATGTCAAGGCATATGCCATACTAGCGCACCTCGACCGGCCGGTCGAACAGCGGCACTCCCGGTCTTCGCAGCACCACCACGAGGACCGCGCCGGCGATCAGCCCGCCGATATGCGCCCACCAGCCGACATCTGTATCCGGCCCGGCGAGCATCAGGTTGACCACCTGCAGCACGGCCCACGCCCCGAGCACCCACATCGCCGAGAGCCGGAGCGGTATGCGGCCGAGCGCGAGCACCCACACCCGCACGTGCGGATGGAGCATCAGATAGGCGGCGATGATCCCCGCCACCGCCCCCGATGCGCCGATCAGCGGCACGCCCGACGTCGGCAGCATCACCTCATGCGCGACGCCCGCGAAGAACGTGCAGAGGAGATAGAAGACGAGAAAGCGAAGGTGCCCCATCGCGTCCTCGACGTTGTCGCCGAACACCCACAGGAACAGCATGTTGCCGCCGAGATGGATAACGTCGGCGTGCAGGAACGAGTAGGTGATGAACGTCAGAAGGTCGTGGAGCTCGGCGCCCGAGTCTGGGATCGGGTCGAACCCGGGCACGCTGTTCGGCGTGAGCCCGTATTCCACCACCGCCGCATAGCCGACCCCACCGGTCATCGCCCCCTGGAAGAACACGAAGGCGAGGACGTTGGCGGCGATCAGCCCCCACGTCACGTATTGCCGCGGGATGTTCTCGAGCGGGTTGTCGTCGTGCAGCGGTATGAACACTTGCCCCCCAGCAAATCCGCGCCGTCAGCGATTCTCGCCCGGCACCCATAGAACATCGGCCGCGCCCCACTCATTGGCGGCGCGTGCCGCGACGAAGAGCAAATCCGACAGCCGGTTGACATAGCTGAGCGCCGCCGGCGAGACCGGCTCGCCGCCGTCGCGGAGCGCCACCACCAGCCGCTCGGCGCGCCGGCAGATCGTCCGCGCCAGATGCAGTGCCGCGGCCCCCGGCGTTCCGCCCGGCAGCACGAACGAGGTCAGCGGCGAGAGTTTCGCGTTGATCTCGTCGATCTCGGACTCGAGCCGGTGGACCTGCGTCTCGCTCACCCGCAGCGCCGGTCCCCGCCTGGGGTCTTCCGGCGTCGCGAGATCGGCCCCGAGGTCGAAGAGGTCGTTCTGCACCCGCCCCAAGACAGCATCGAGGCTCGCGCCGAGCGCCGCCGCTTGGAGCCGCGCCAGGCCGATCGCGGCGTTGGTTTCGTCGACGGTGCCGATCGCGCCGAAGCGCGGATCGGCCTTCGAGCGCCGCGCCCCGGTGACGAGGCCGCTGGTGCCGTCGTCCCCCTGCCGCGTGTAGATCAGGGTGGGAGCGACCAGCGTCTCGAAAGTCAGCCGCGGGTCGTGTGGTTGTCGTGCGTGTGGTCGGCGGTCTCG
>CAYOET010000073.1:0-8068 GCA_964402985.1 uncultured Bauldia sp.
AGCGGCTGATCTGGGCGGGGCAGGAGTCGAAGATCGTGGCGATCGAGGTCATGAAGCCGAGCGTCGGGACGAAGGGCGCGTGGCGCCCCATGACGGTGGCGGCGCGCGGCCCCTGCAGCGCCAGGAGCGCGCGGTCCTCGAGCGGGGTCAGCTTGACGCCGCGGGGCAGGCGTTCGCGGATATACTGGTAATCGACCGCTTTCCGGGCCGCGTTGACGACGAGGAGGAGCGTGCCGGGCTTGCCGAGCGGGCGCGTGACCATGAGGTCGTCGACGATGCCGCCCGCCTCGGTCATGAGAAGGGTGTAGCGGATCGAGCCGGGCTTGAGGCCGAGTATGTCGCCGGGGGTCAGCGCCTCTACCGCGCGGGCAACGGTCTCGTCGTCGGGGCCGGTGAGAATCGCCTGGCCCATATGCGAGACGTCGAAAAGGCCGGCAGCCTCGCGCGTCTGCTTGTGCTCGGCGAGAATGCCGCTCGGATACTGCACCGGCATCGAGTAGCCGGCGAAGGGGACCATGCGAGCGCCGAGCTCCCTGTGGAGGCTCGCGAGAGGGGTCTCGAGCAGCGTCTCGGCGGAAATGTCGGCGTCGGCCATGCCCAGGTCCCAAACGAGGAATCGCGCGGCGGGGACCGTTTGGTCCCTCCGCGCCCCCTCTGTCCGAGAACCTGAGAGATTTCCCGCGAGGCGAACCCGCGGCTACTCCTTCGGTGAGCGTCGGCCTTTCGAGCCTTGGCTGCTTTCCAGAGTGTCGCCGACCCGCCGGTCCTTCTAGCCTGAGAGTTTCCGGGGCGGTTGCTCCTTCGGCGCCGGATCGGCTTTCGCCAACCCGGTCTCTCCCGGCGGTCGTCGCAGATCGGCCTTGTGTAACGCTTGGCCGAGCCGGCCGAGGCGCGACTGAGCCTCGGCAACCCAGCGCTACGGCTGCGCGCGGGCGGAGTCAATGCGGCAGTCGGCAGTCGACAGTGGGCAGTCGGAAAAAGAGGGCCGCCCAACTGCCGACTGCCTATTGCCGTCTAGCGCGGTTGGTCGAAGCTGAGGACGATGCGCATGTTTTCGCGCGGCGGGGACGGGACGACGAGGTCCTCGACGCGGGCGAATTCGCCGCGGACCGCGCCGGCCGCCACCGTGATTTGCGTGGGTAGCGGTCGATCGAGAACCAGGACGTCGTTGTCCTGGAACACCTGGACGCGGATCGGGACGGTCGCGGTGCCGGGGCCGCCGCGCGGGCCGGAGATGAGGAAACCGGCCACGCCGAGGTGGATGGTGAGGACGCCGGCCTGGTCGGCGCAATTGCGCGGGAAGTTCGAAAACGTCGCCTGGTAGCGGAGCCGCGAAGCCTCGCCCTCTCCGCCGCGCTCGTAGATTTGGAAGGCTTGGGCACCGACCTTGACCTCAACCGGGGGACAATAGTCGAGCAGGGCCGCCGCGGCGCGCTCACCGGGGGCCAGTTCCTCGTCGGGCTCCGGCTCGGGCGGCGCAGCTGAAGCTTGTCCCGGGTAAGGGATGGTTTGGGCGCCGCCGAGGCACGAGGCCAATCCCACGCCACTTGCGAGAATCAGCGCAAGGCGAAGCGGCGTCGTCATTTTCCCTGCAAATCCGCCCTTCCCCATGACAACTCCTCGCGCAACAATCGGCGGCCCTCTATAGCAGCGCCCCTTGGGGTTGGCGACGCGTCGGGGCGTGCTTGCCGTGGGTAACGCCTCCGGTCTAGTTTGAGCGGCCTTCCGGGGGCGCAGGAGTCAGTCTCGTGAACTATGTAAGTACACGCGGAGCCGCCCCCCGGCTGACGTTCTCGGACGTTCTTCTCGCCGGCCTCGCGAGCGACGGCGGACTCTACGTGCCGGAGGCATGGCCGAGCGTTTCGCGCGAGGAGATCGCCGGTTTCGCCGGGCGGCCCTATGCCGAGGTCGCGGCCGCGATCGTCGGCCGATTCGTCGGCTCGGACATTCCGGCCGCCGATCTCCGGCGTTTCTGCGAGGAGGCGTACGGGACCTTCAGCCATCCGGCGGTGACGCCGCTGGTGCAGATCGGCGACGGGTCGTTCGTGCTCGAGCTCTTCCACGGGCCGACACTCGCCTTCAAGGACGTGGCGATGCAGCTCCTCGCCCGGCTGATGGACCATGTGCTCGGCCAGCGCGCGATGCGCGCGACGGTGGTCGCCGCGACCTCGGGCGACACCGGCGGGGCGGCGGTCGAGGCGTTCCGCAATCACCGCAACATCGACGTGTTCATCCTTTTCCCCGAAGGGCGGGTCACGCCGGTGCAGCAGCGGCAGATGACGAGTTCGGGCGACCCGAATGTGCATGCGCTGGCGGTGAAGGGCTCGTTCGACGATTGCCAGGCGATCGTGAAGGGGCTGTTCGCGCGCACCGAGTTCCGGAGCCGCGTGTCGCTCACCGGCGTGAACTCGATCAACTGGGCGCGCATCGTCGCGCAGATCGTCTATTATTTCACGGCCGCGGTGGCGCTCGGCTCGCCGTACCGGAAGGTGTCCTTCACGGTGCCGACCGGGAATTTCGGCGACGTCTTCGCCGGCTATGTCGCCATGAAGATGGGGCTGCGGATCGAGAAGCTGGTCGTCGCCACGAATTCCAACGACGTGGTGGCGCGGGCGATCAACAGCGGGCGCGTCGAGGTCCATTCGGTGATGCCGACGCTGTCGCCGGCGATGGACATCCAGGTCTCGTCCAATTTCGAGCGCCTTCTCTTCGACGCGGGCGGGCGCGACAGCGCGGCGGTGAAGCGGCAGATGGCGGGGCTCAGCCAGAGCGGGGCCTTCACGATCGACCCGTCGACGCTCCGGGCCATCCAGGCGGCGTTCGTCGCGGCGAAGACCGACGAAGCCGCGACGCTCGGCACGATGAGCAGCGCCTATCGCGAGGCCGGCTATCTCGCCGATCCGCATACCGCGGTCGGCCTCGCCGTCGCCGCGCAGCACACCGATCCGAGGGTGCCGATGGTCACGCTGTCGACCGCGCACCCAGCCAAATTCCCCGACGCCGTGAAGGCAGCCACCGGGATCACGCCACCCCTGCCCGCGCATCTGTCCGGGCTGATGGAACGAGACGAAAGGGTCACATCGATTGGAAACGATATTGGGGCGGTCGAAAGCTTCATTGCCACGCACAGCCGCGCCGTCCGGCAGGCAGCGTGAGATGGCGGTCCGGGTCGACAGGCTGCCCAACGGGCTGACCGTAGCCACCCACGAAATGCCGCATCTGGAAAGCGCCGCCCTCGGCGTTTGGGTCGGCGCGGGCTCGCGTTCCGAGCTGCCCAACGAGCATGGGCTCGCCCATCTTCTCGAGCACATGGCGTTCAAGGGGACGACCACGCGCTCGGCCGTAGCCATCGCCGAGGAGATCGAGGCGGTGGGCGGCGAGGTCAACGCGGCAACCAGCGTGGAGACCACCTCGTACTACGCGCGCATCCTCAAGGACGACGTGCCGCTCGGGCTCGATATCCTCTCCGACATCCTGCAGAACTCGGTGTTCGACGCGACCGAGCTCGAGCGCGAGCAGCATGTGATCGTGCAGGAGATCGGCGCCGCGCACGACACGCCCGACGACCGGGTCTACGACCTCTTTCTCGACCAGGCGTTTCCGGACCAGCCCCTCGGCCGCGCCATTCTCGGCACCGAGGAGACGGTGCGGAGCGCCGACAAATCCTCGCTCACCGGCTATCTCGGCCGCCACTATCGCGGGCCGGGGATGGTGATCTCGGCCGCGGGCGCGGTCGACCATGACGCGCTGGTGAAGCTCGCTTCCGAGCGCTTCGGCGCGCTCGCCGCGACACCCGGCCCGACGCCGCCGCAGGGCCGTTATCGTGGGGGAGACGGGCGCGAGATGCGCGACCTCCAGGAGGCGCAGATCCTCATCGGTTTCCCGGGTCGGTCGTATCACTCGGAGGACTTCCACACCGCGCAGGTGCTTTCCGCCGCGCTGGGCGGCGGGATGTCCTCGCGGCTCTTCCAGGAGGTGCGCGAGAAGCGCGGCCTCTGCTACTCGATTTTCGCCTTCCACTGGGCGTTCTCGGACACCGGGCTCTTCGGCATCCACGCCGCGACCGGCGAGGAGGATGTCGCCGAGCTGATGCCGGTGATCCTCGGCGAGCTCGAACGCGCGGCAGGCGACATCACCGAGGCCGAAATCGCGCGCTCGCGGGCGCAGATGCGGGCGGGTCTTCTGATGACGCTCGAAAGCCCGGCCGGGCGCGCGGGGCAGCTGGCGCGGCAGATCCTTCTCTACGGGAGGCCGCTCAGCTTCGACGAATTGGTCGAGAAGGTCGACGCGGTGTCCGCAGAGGGCGTGCGCAAGCTCGCCGGCAAGCTGATCAGCGAGGGGCGTCCGACGGTGGCCGGGATCGGTCCGGTCAAGGCGCTCATCGACAGCGGCCGCGTAGCCGAGCGGCTGGGCGCGCCGGTCATGGCCTAGAGGAGAGAGTCGGCTTGGCCTTCCTGCGTTCGGTCCCCAGTTCCAACCCGCCGTCGAGTATTCGGGCGGGCAAGGTGCTGCTCCGGGCGCCGCAGCTCAACGACTACCAGCAATGGTCCACGCTGCGCGAGGCGAGCCGCAATTTCCTGGCCCCTTGGGAGCCGATCTGGCCGACCGACGACCTCACCCGCCTCGCCTTCCGGCGGCGCATCCGCCGCTACCAGCGCGATTTCCGGAGCGGGGCGGGCTACCCGTTCTTCGTGTTCACGGCGGACGGGGAGACCCTCCTCGGCGGCCTCACCCTCAGCCAAGTGCAGCGCGGCGTCGCGCAGTGCGCCTCGCTCGGCTACTGGATGGGCGAGCCCTATGCCGGGCAGGGCTACATGACCGCGGCGGTGCGCGGCGTTCTTTATTTCGCCTTCGATATGATCCACCTCCACCGCGTGGAGGCGGCCTGCCTCCCCCACAACGGAGCGTCGGTGCGGCTTTTGGAGAAGGTTGGATTCACCCGCGAAGGCTATGCCCGCCGGTACCTCTGCATCGATGGCCGCTGGCAGGATCACCTCCTGTACGCCATCCTTCGGGACGATCCGCGCTGAGTCCCGCAAGGACCCGGTAGCGAGAAAGTCGCCGATGCACGCCACCCTTCCCCAGCGCCACACCGACCCGCGCGCCGCCCTCTTCCGCCGGCTCGTCCTCGCGCTGGCTGTGCTAGCGGTGGCCTTCGCGATGAGGCCGGCGGCGGCGTTCGAGACGATCGCCGTGCCGCTCGACGGGCAGACCATCGACCTCACCGACGCGGTCGACATCTTCCGGCAGAGCGAAGACCGGATCGTCGTCTCCACCGCGCCCGACGCCGAGGGCATCGTGCGGCGCATCGAGGTGCGCGCGCAGGAGAGCCTGGTCGGATCGAACTGGGCGGCGTTCGCGCTCGCCAATAACGGCGACCAGCAGATCGACCGGCTGCTCGTCGCACCGCATTTCCGGCTCGCCGATTCGGGGCTGCTTCGACCCGATCTCGGCTCGCCGCGCATCGCCACGATCACCACCAGCGAGGGCCTGCCGCCCGAGCGGCAGATCAGCGAGGAGGCCGATACCTTCCTAATCACGCTCGACCCCGGCGACATCGTCACCTTCGTCGCCGAGCTCGCCAGCCCCGACCTGCCGCAGCTCTATCTGTGGGACCCCGACTCCTACAAGGACACGGTCAACAGCTACACGCTCTTCCGCGGCATCGTGCTCGGCATCTCGGGGCTGCTCGCGCTCTTCGTGTCGATGGCGTTCGTGGTGCGCGGCACCGCCCTCTTCCCGGCGACGGCCGGCATCGCGTGGTCGGTGCTCCTCTATCTGTGCGTCGATTTCGGCTTCTGGACGCGGATCACCAACGTGCCGGTGTCGGAGGGGCCGACGTGGCGCGCGGCGGCGGAGGTGCTGCTCGCCGCGACGCTCCTCATCTTCGCCTACACCTATCTCCATCTCGGGCGCTGGCACGTGCGCTACAGCCACGCCACGATCGCCTGGCTGGCGGCGCTCCTTCTTCTGCTTGGGCTCGCGATCATCGACCCGTCGGCGGCGGCGGGCATCGCGCGGCTCTCGTTCGGGGCCACCACCATTCTCGGATTCGGCGTGATCCTCTTCCTCGCCTTCCGGCGCTTCGACCGGGCGATCATGCTGATCCCGAGCTGGATCCTCCTCACGATCTGGCTCGGCGCGGCGATGCTGACGGTGACGGGGACGCTCACCAACGATTTGATGCAGCCGGCGCTCGCCGCGGGCCTGGTGATGATCGTGCTCCTGATCAGCTTCACGGTCATGCAGCACGCCTTCTCCGGCAACCTCGCGCAGCGGGTGTTCACCGACGCCGAGCGGAGCGCGCTCGCCCTCACCGGCTCGGGCGACGTCGTCTGGGACTGGGACGTCGAGCGCGACCACATCTTCGCGGGCAAGGGCGCGGAGGAAGTGCTCGGCCTCCGGGCCGGCACGCTCGACGGGCCGGCCAAGGACTGGCTCGACGTCCTCCACCCCGGCGACCGCGACCGCTTCCGGGCGACGCTCGAGGCAGCGGTGGCGCAGCGCCGTGGGCGGGTCGACCAGGACTTCCGCTTCCGCGCCGAGGACGGACGGCACGTCTGGTTCCGGCTTCGCGCGCGGCCGGTGCTCGCGCCCGACGGCGAGGTGGTGCGCCTTGTCGGCACGCTGATCGACGTGACCGAGGAGCGGAACGCCGAGGAGCGGCTCCTCCACGACGCGGTCCACGACAACCTCACCGGGCTCCCCAACCGCGAGCTCTTCCTCGACCGGCTCGGCGCGGTGATGATGCGGGCCAAGACCGAGGGCGCCACCAAGCCGTCGGTGTTCGTGGTCGACATCGACCGCTTCCGCGCGATCAACGACAGCTACGGCATGTCGGTCGGCGACTCGGTGATCCTCGCCGTCGCCCGGCGGCTGGCGCGGGTGGTGAAGCCGCAGGACACGCTGGCGCGCTTCGGCGGCGACCAGTTCGCCTTCCTCGTCACCTCGGAATCGCAGCCCGAGCCGATCGCCGCGTTCGCCGACTCGGTGCGGCGCTCGGTGCGCGCGCCGATCACGCTCGGCGAGCGCGAGATCACGCTCACCGCCTCGATCGGCATCGCGATGCTCGACGACAAGCAGCAGCCGAGCGAGCCGCAGGAAATGGTGAAGGAAGCCGAGATCGGCCTCTATCACGCCAAGAAGCAGGGCGGCGACCGCATCGAAGCCTACCGCCCGGCGCTCAAGAAGCAGGGCCAGGAGCTGGTCGCGATCGAGGAGGACCTCCGCCGCGCGCTCGCCCGCGAAGAGATCAAGATCCTCTACCAGCCGATCATCCGGCTCGAGGACCGCACCGTCGCCGGGTTCGAGGCGCTGGCGCGCTGGGATCATCCCAAGAGCGGCTACCTGCCGCCGGCCGATTTCATCCCCGTCGCCGAGCGCACCGGGCTCATCAACCAGCTCGGCCTCTTCGTCCTCGACACGGCGGCGACGCAGCTCGCCGACTGGCAGCACGAGCTCGGCAACATCCCGCTCTTCATGAGCGTGAACGTGTCGAGCCGGCAGCTCCTCCGCCACGATCTCATCAACGACGTGAAGTCGGTGCTGGTGCGCTCGCCGGTGACGCGCGGCTCGCTCAAGCTCGAGCTGACCGAGAGCCTGATCATGGAGAACCCGGAGTTCGCCGCGCAGGTGCTGAACCGCATCCGCGAACTCGGCGCCGGGTTGTCGCTCGACGATTTCGGGACCGGGTATTCGTCCCTCTCCTACCTGCAGCGCTTCCCCTTCGACACGCTCAAGATCGACAAGAGCTTTGTCCGCGGCGGCGGGCCGGCGCGGCTGGTGATCCTGAAATCGATCATCGCGCTCGCCCACAATCTCGGGCTCGAGGTCGTCGCCGAGGGGGCGGAGAGCGAAGCCGATGTCGAGCACCTCGCCGACTATGGCTGCGAGTACGCGCAAGGCTTCTATTTCGGCCAGCCCATGACCGCGAACGAGGCGACGCGGCTCCTCTTCGAGGGCGGGGAGGTCGTGCCGGCTTAACCGTCGGCGCGGCCCGATCCTTGACACCGCCACAGTCGAAACCCCAAGTCCGGGCCGTGAACGCCGCCCCCCGTCCCTCCACCAA
>CAYOET010000074.1:0-2182 GCA_964402985.1 uncultured Bauldia sp.
CGGAGGGCGGGTTTGGCGGCGCCCGACGGGTGAACGCGTTCCGGCTAAGGCTTCATCAGCTCGATGAACGCCCTGCCGGCGCGGTCCTCGATGGCGACGATCCAGAGGTCGGGGTCGAAGTTGCGTTCTCGGGCGAGGCGCTGGTCGGCCTCGGCGCCGGGCACCTTCTCGCGGAGGAGCTGGAAGAGGCGGTCGGTCGGGGTTTCGTCGCCGAAGGCGGTCTGCGGGGCCGGGCCGTAGAGGTCGACCGTGCCGTCGAGGCGGTCGATGAGGACGAAGATCGCCCCCGCCTCCTCCGCGCCGCGGCGCATGATCACGGCGGTCGCGCCTTCGGCGAAGGAGCGGCGGACGAGGGCGGAAACGAAGAGTGAGGAGGTGACCCGCAAGGGCGCTCAGATGGCGGCGAGCGCGCCGATCTGGACGAGCTTCTGCACCACGGCCTGGTTGGCGGTGCCGGTAATGCTGAGGCCGTTGTCGAGCTCGAAGCGGCGGATCGCGTCGCCGGTCTCGGCGTCGACGAGGCCATCGGCGCGGACCGGGCCGTAGCCGATGTCGTTGAGCGCACGTTCGACGGCGAGGACCGTCTGGTCGCCGCGCGGGATCGAGCCGGTCTGGCCGGCGTCGGGCCGCGCCAGCATGAGGTTGAGGGCGAGCGACTCGCTCGGCTCGCCGGTTACCGGGATGCCGGCGGCGCGCTGATAGGCCTCGATGGCGGCGCGGGTGCGCGAACCGAAGATGCCGTCGACGGTGCCACGATAGTGGCCGAGCGCGGTGAGCGAGGCCTGGATCTGCTCGATGAGCGAGCGGTCGGCGAGCGGCGAAGGGCGCGGGCTGACGATCGCGGGCGGCGTGGCGGCCACGGTCTGGACGGCGCGGGGCGTCGCGCGCGGGAGGGGGACCGGCGCGGCGACGGGGAGCGGGGCGGGAACGTAGTCGCCGGGGGCGAGCGCGGCCGAGGCGGGGCGCGTCGAGAACATCGGCGCGGGGTGGTTGCCGTCCTGCAGATAGAGGGCGTTGACGGTGATCGCCGTCGCCACCGCGGCGCCGAGGAGAATGCCCCCGGTTCGCGCCGGGTAGCGGAAGAGGATCATGCGCTGGTCGGGCGCGGCGCGCTTGCTTCTGCCGGCCATGGGCTAGGCCCGCTTCCGCTGCGGCCGTGCGGGCTCGATCTCGGCAACCGCGTCGGCGTCCTCGCCACGGCCGCGGAGCGGCAGGGCGACGCGGGCGATGGTGCCTTTGCCGAGTTCGCTTTCCAAGGTCAGGGCTCCGCCATGAAGCGAGGCCAGGCCCTTGACCACCGAGAGGCCGAGGCCGCTGCCCTCATGGCGCCTATCATACGCCGAATAGGCCTGAACGAAAGGCGTACCGAGCCGCGGCAGGACGTCGGCGGCGATGCCGATGCCGTTGTCGCGGACGTAGAGGACGAGGTTGTCGCCGTCGAGCGACGCGCCGGCCACGACGGTGCCGCCGGGGCCGGTGAATTTGAGGGCGTTGGAGACGAGATTGATCACGATCTGGCGGCACGCCGAGCGGTCGGCGACGAGGAGCGGCAGGAAGTCGGGCAGCTCGGCGCGCAGGCCGATGCCGCGCTCGGTGGCGTGGTGGCCCATGATCTCAACGCAGCTCGTCACCAGCGGCACGATGTCGAAGCTCTCATGGGCGAGCGAGAGGACGCCGGCCTCGATCTTCGACATATCGAGGATCGAGTTGAGGACCTCGAGGAGGTGCTCGCCGGACTGGTTGATGACGCGCGCATAGTCGCGGCGGCGTTCATCCGCGCCTTGGGTGCGATCCTCGCGCTCGAGGAGCTGGGAGAAGCCGATGATGGCGTTGAGCGGGGTGCGCAGCTCGTGGCTCATCGTGGCGAGGAAGCGGCCCTTGGCGAGGTTGGCGGCTTCGGCCTGCTCGCGGGCCTCGCGCAAATCCATCTCGCGGGACTTGCGGTCGGAGACATCGCGGGTGGTGGCGACGAGCGCGGCCGATGCGCCGAGGACGCCAGGCGCCGGATGGCAGCGCATCTCGACCCAGGTGAACTGGTCGGCGCCCTCCCCGTCGACGTGGCGGCGGAGGCGGAAGTCGACGGCGACCGTGCCGCCGGTCTTGGCGCGGTCGAGGGCCGAGAGATAGGCCGGACGGTCGGCGACGTGAACGCGGGCGAAGAGGCCCTCCCCGAGGAGCTGGG
>CAYOET010000075.1:0-8075 GCA_964402985.1 uncultured Bauldia sp.
CGCGGCGCTTGGCGACGAAGCGGACCGAGAATTCTGCCGCCAGATGCTGGCTGTCGGCCGCGCTTCCCCCGTTTCCGCAGAACAGCAGCTTGCCGCCGGAGCGGAGCGTCGATATCACCGCCCCGGCCAGTTCGGCCGCGGGGGCAAGAAGCGCCCGCGAACGCTCGAAGGCGGCGGCGTGGTCGGCATGAAGCCTTTGGAAACTCTCGAGATGATCGTTGGCCGACGCGGTTGCGACAGCCGGAGCTGGACCGCTCCCGGTGCGCGCGTCATTGTCCGGGCGGAAGGTTCTCTTAAGCGTCAATCGGGGCTGCCTTGAGGGAGGCCTCGCCAGGGGGCCATGTGGCCGTGGATGCTACTGTCGTCGACCAGCTCGCACAAGCAAACGTGCTCGTGGTGGGCGACATTCTCCTCGACCGCTACATCGAGGGGCGGGTAACGCGAATCTCGCCCGAGGCGCCGGTGCCGGTGCTGCGCTACGGGGCGAGCCGCACGCTGCTCGGCGGTGCCGGCAACGTCGCGGCGAACATCCTCGCTTATGGCGGCAAGGTCGGGCTGGTCGGGCTGGTCGGCAAGGATGCCGGCGCCGACGAGCTCACCGCGCTGTGCGGGCGCTATCACAATCTAAGCTGCCTGTTCGTTGCCGATGGCGGCCGGCCGACCACGGTCAAGACGCGCTATCTGAGCGGCTGGCAGCAGCTCCTCCGCGTCGACGCCGAGGAAGCCGGCAAGGTTTCCGCCGAAGTGGCGGCGCGCATCGTCGACACCGCCGTCAAAGCGATGGGCGAGGCGCGCATCGTCGTCCTCTCGGACTACGCCAAGGGGGTCCTGGAGCCGGCGACGATCGCCAAGCTGATCGCCGCGGCGCGCTCGCGCGGGGTGCCGGTGGTGGTCGACCCGAAGAAGGCCGACGCCGGCGTTTTCGCCGGCGCGACGCTGATGACGCCCAACGCCGAAGAGATGGCGCAGATGTCGGGGATGGCGATCGACAGCGACGAGGCCGCCGCCGCCGCGTGCCGCCGCGTCCTCGAGCGGGCGGCGCTCGACGCGATCCTCCTCACCCGTGGCGAGCACGGCATGACGCTGGTCGAGCGAGGCCGGCCGGAGGCGCTGCATGTCCGCGCCGAGGTGCATCGCGTGTTCGACGTGACGGGCGCCGGCGACACCGTGATCGCCACGCTCGCCACTGCCCTATCGGTGGGCGTGGCGCTCGATGAGGCCGTGCGCCTCGCCAACGCCGCCGCCGGCGTGGTGGTCGCCAAGCCGGGCACCGCGACCGTGTTGCCGCAGGAATTGCGTCACGCGCTGAGCGCCTCGGCCGCGGCTTCGGTGGTGGATGCGGCCGACGCTGCGGAGCGGGCGGCCCTGTGGCGCGAGCAACGGCTCAGGGTCGGCTTCACCAATGGCTGCTTCGACCTTCTCCATCGCGGCCATCTCTATTCGCTCGAGCAGGCGGCCAAGCGCTGCGACCGGCTGGTGATCGGGGTCAACTCGGACGCCTCGACCAGGCGCCTCAAGGGGCCAGGCCGGCCGGTGCAGGACGAAGCCTCGCGGGCGGCCGTGCTCGCCGCGCTCCGCTACCCCGAGCTGGTGGTGATCTTCGAGGAGGACACGCCGGAAGCGCTGATCCGCGCGGTTCGGCCGGACATCCTCTTCAAGGGCGCGGATTACGACGGAAAGGAAGTCGTCGGCGCCGATTTCGTGCGCAGCCTTGGCGGCCGGGTGGAGCTTCTCCCGCTCCTCAAGGGCTTCAGCACGACCGGCACAGTGGCGCGCCTCCGCGGAAACGCGCCGAGCGACGAGAAGGCGAAGTAGGAAAACCCTATACATCGCCATCATATCGCCTAGTCGCCGCCCCGGATCATCCACATTCCTCTATCTCTGTCATCGGCTTCGTCTATCCGATAAGATACTGATACTTAACGCGTTTCCCATACGGTTCACGCCAAGTTGCACTTGTAGCGGAACGGCATAGGGACCATTTTGTTGGGGTGAGTGAAGTCATCCCGGCTTCGCCAATATGACACCGAACTCCAGTCCCCTTGGAGGGTAGGAGGAAGAGATGGTTGAGAGAGGAACCGATTGGACGTTGGCCGCGATGGGAGCGCTGATCGTGGCGCTGCTCGCGAGCGCGTTCTTCTGGCCTGTCGACCCCAGCGCGCTCAATTCGCCGCCGCAGGCGCTCCTCGATATGTACCAGAGGGTCGTCGCCCCGGTCTGACGCCCACACATCGTCTGCGATGAGCAACGGCCCCAATTGGGGCCGTTTCCTTTTTTGGGCGGGCCGGCGCATCTTGGCCGAGTCGTGCGCTGCGGCCTGCGTGGCGACCATCAGCTAGGAGCATCGAGGTTTGACCTTCCCGTCCGGCGCGGTTCTGCGTACGCGGGAACTTCCCGACCCGTTTTTCGAACCCGCGCCCGAACTGGCGGTCGTGGTGATCGCCCTCGCCAGCGCGCCCGAGACGGTGGAGGCGGTGCGCTCCCTCGTTGCCCAGCAACCCAGGCCGGAAATCGTCGTCGTCGACACCGGCGGGAGTACGATGAGGGACCTGCTCGCCGCGGCCGGTCTGCCGACCCGCGTCATCGCCATCGCGGAGCCGCGCTATGCGGGTGCGGCGCGCAACATCGGCATCCGGGAGACGCACGCGCCCTTTGTTGCCTTCCTCGCCGCGGACTGCCGCGCCGAGCCGGGCTGGGTGAAGGCGCGACTCGACGCCCACCACGCCGGCGCCGCTGCCGTCGCGAGCGCGCTCACCAACAGCCAACGGCGCAGCGTGGTGGCGTGGGCGGCGCATCTGGCTTCCTTCCCAGCCCGCCTGCCTGGCCTCAGACCGATCGACGGGATCGCCTACGGGGCCTCCTACCGGCGCGAGCTCTTCGACATTCACGGACTCTTCCGGGAGGACCTCCGCACCGCAGAGGACACCGAGTTCAACGCACGACTGCCAGCGGGAGACAGGCCGGTGTGGTCGTCGGCGGTGCGCACCGTGCATCTCAGCCCGACCCGGCTCGTTCCGGCGCTTCGGCTTCAGTATCGACGCGGCAAACTGTGGGCCGAGGCGCAGACGGCGCTAGGCGTCACGCCCGACCGGCGCGGACTGCGACTCTGGTACTCGCGGATCCGTTTCTCGATGCGGAACTCGCGGCGCGCCTGCCGCGGCACGGAAGACTGGCGGCGCGTGCAGCTGTCCTGGGCGGTCCTGCCGCTCGTCGTTGGCGCCTTCGTGATCGGCGCGCACCGGCAAGGCTTTCCCGACTATCGAGCCGCTCCTAGGGGCGCCCCGACGCGCGCTCCAGCGCCCGCCGCAGCCCTGCGCGGAGCCGCCACGCCCAGCCGCGAACGCGATCCTTGAGCGGGAGGTCCGGCACGCCCAGGTCGGTTCGCGGGAGGAACCCGCAGCGCCGCGGGATGCGTTTCAGGCGAAGGCCGCGCTCGTCGGTCATGTAGGCGTAGCCGAAGGACTGCAGACGATGCTCGGGATCGAGTGCCTCGTAACGGGCGGCGCGCACGGCGCGGTCGACGGGGGCGATCATCCGCAGGTGATAGATGTTGAGGCCGCACTGCCGGCCGACCGTAGCGATCCGCTCCTTGATCTCAAGCGGCATCCAGGTGCGGTGATGGGGGCGGTCGTCGAAACGGCCATGGCCAGGGACGTTGCGGAAGAGGCGGTACTGCGCCTTGTCGTTCCAGATGCCGTCGCGGCGGTAGTGGTGGCGGTCGCCCCACAGTTCGCGAAGATGGAAGAGATGGGCTTCCCCACCGTCGGCTTCGGCCTCCACCATGAGCTGGCGCACGCGGACGCCGAACGCCTTCTCGATCCGCTCGTCGGCGTCGAGGGTGAGGAACCAGGTGGCGCCGTGACGACGGCCCTCCTCGAGAAGGCGGATCTGGTTGCCCCGCTCGTCCCAGACGCCACCGGGCGGGTTGCGGAGGAGGCTGAGGAGTCTCGGATGGGCGCGGAGGAGTTCGGCCGTGCGGTCGGTCGAGCCGTCGTCGAGGGCGACGATGCCGTCGACGGACTCGCCGATATTGGCGAGCCACCCGGGAAGGTTCCGCTCCTCGTTCCGCGCCTGAAGAAGGACGATGAGCGACACGGGCGGCCTGATCGCTGCGGGATGGGGATATCGGCTAGCCGACGGTCAGGGTCCGTCGAAACCCTCGGGAAATCTTGGTCGGAGTGGCAGGATTTGAACCTGCGACCCCCTCGTCCCGAACGAGGTGCGCTACCAGGCTGCGCTACACTCCGCTGTGAGCGCGGCTTTATATCGGGGCCCTACGGCAGGAGCAAGGAAGCTTCGCTCGTTTCTCGGGCGGTGGGGCGAATGGTCCGGCATCGCGGGCGCGGCGGGCAAACCGCCGCGGGGGGGATGGGTCGCACGGCCGGGGACGACGCGCCGGCCAGCATTGCGGGTAAACGGGTCAGACGCTAGGGTCCCGGCCCTCGCGACCGAACGCCCGAGCGCCCCGGCGCCCGGACGCCGACGGTGGGGCGTGGCCAAGCGGTAAGGCAACGGGTTTTGGTCCCGTGACCCTAGGTTCGAATCCTAGCGCCCCAACCAGTTAGCTTTCGTTACGAGCAGAGCGAGTTACGAAAGCTACTGTCCCGGCGCAGGCCGGGACCCAGCTCTCTCCCCCATCCTCGATCCTCGATCCACCGGTCGTGTCTCACTTAACTGAGACGCTACCGATCCACCCTCCCCCATTGACTCTTGCCGCGCGCGGAGTCGAGATAGAACGAAACGGGAACGTACTTCATGGACGCGGCGAGGGACGGCCTTTCCGCGCTGCGGCGGAGCCTTGCCAAATTGGCTCCGTCGAGCGCGCCTCATTCCGGGCTTTTCAGCCTGGGGGCGCCGCTTGTCGACGCGGCGGTGGGGGGCGGCCTTGCGCGCGGCGCGATCCACGAGGTGTTCGCGGGCGAGGTCGGCGACAGCGCGGCGGCGGCGGGGTTCGCGGTGGCGCTCGCGCTGCGCAGCGCCGGACCGGGCGGGCGCATCCTGTGGGTGCGGCACGAGACCGGCGGGATCGAGATGGGCGGGCTTTATGCGCCCGGGCTCGGTGAGTTGGGGGCGAGCGCCGAGAGCTTCATCCTCGTCTCGGTGAAGGACGTCGCGGCGGCGCTCAGGGCGGCCGACGAGGGTATGCACTGCGCCGCGCTCGCCGCGGTGATCATCGAGGTGTGGGGGGAGCGGAAAGTGCTCGGCCTCACCGCCAGCCGGCGGCTCGCGCTCGCGGCGCAGAAATCGGGGGTGAGCGGGCTCTTCATCCGGGCGGCGGCCGATCCCGCGCCGAGCGCCGCCCTCACCCGCTGGGCGGTCAGGGCGGCCGCCTCGGCACCGCTCGCGGCGAACGCGCCCGGCAGTCCCGCCTTCGCCATCGAATTGCTCCGCCATCGGGCCGGCCTCTCGGGCGGTCCGTGGCGGGTGGAGTGGAACCGTGACCAACGATCTTTCCGGGACGTCCCGGCGCTACCTGGCGCTCTGGCTCCCCTTCCTGACCACCGACCGGCTCAGGATGGAAGCACGCCGCTCCGCCGCGCGGGGTGAGGCAGGCTCTCCTTCCTTCTCCGGGCCGCTGGTGGCGGTGGAGAAGGAGAAGAGCGCACTCCGCATCGCGGCGGCGGATCGCGAGGCGCTCCGGCTCGGGCTCGAGACGGGGCTCGCGCTCGCCGACGCGCGGGCGCGCGTGCCCGATCTCCTCGTCGCCGACATGGACCGGCCTGCCGACCAGCGCCTCCTCGAAGCGATCGCCGACTGGGCGGATCGCTACACGCCGCTGGTCGGGCTCGACCTCCCCGATGGGCTCCTCTTCGACATCGCCGGCTGCGCGCATCTCTTCGGCGGCGAAGCGAATATCGCCACCGATATCGGCACGCGGCTCGACCGGCTCGGCCTGACGACGCGCATCGCCGTCGCCGGGACGGCAGAGGCGGCGCGTGCGATCTCCCGCTTCGGGACGCCAGAAATCCTTCCTCCGGGCGAGGAGGCTACGGCGGTGCGCCCGCTGCCGGTGGCGGCGCTCGGGCTCGGCGAGAAGCTCGACGTCGCGCTCATCCGCGCCGGGCTGAAGACGATCGGCGACCTCGCCGACCGGCCGCGCGCCCCGCTCGCGGCGCGCTTCGGCGGCGAGCTCCTGGCGCGGCTCGAACGGACGCTCGGCGAGCAGGACAACCGCATCGTGCCGCGGCGGCCGCCGCCGGCGTGCCTCGCGGAGCGGCATTTCCCCGAGCCGATCGCGCTCGAGGAGCATCTTCTCGGCACGCTCGGGATGCTCGCCGCCAATCTGGCGCGGGTGCTCGAAACGCGCGGCGAAGGCGGGCGGCGCTTCGAGGCGAGCTTCTTCCGCGCCGACGGCAAGGTCGCGTGGATCGCGCTCGATACGGGAAGGCCGACGCGCGACCCGGCGGTGCTGATGCGGCTCTTCCGCGAGCGGATCGATGCGCTCGCCGACCCTCTCGATCCGGGCTTCGGGTTCGACCTCGTGCGGCTCGCCATCCCGGTCAGCGAGAAACTCGACGCGCGGCAGTCGACGCTCGACGGGCACGAGGCGGCGGACGAGGAGATCGCGACGCTGACCGACCGGCTGACGGCGCGGTTCGGGACGGACCATGTCCTCGCTTTCGAGGAGACGGACTCGCACATCCCCGAACGCGCCGCCCGCACCGTGCCACTCGCGACGCAGGACCGCTCGGCGGCCGGATTCCATCGTGGACGGAGGCCGGGGTGGAACGAGAGAGCGCGGCAGGTGGCGGTCGAGGATGGCACTCCTCCTTCCCCCTCTCCCCGGTGGAGAGAGGGTCGGGGTGAGGGGGCTCCGGCACTGGCCGGGTTCGCGCCGGAACCGCGAGCCCATCCGGATAGCGCGGAGCCCCCTCACCCGCATCCCGCCTCGCCTGGCGGCGAGCCGGTGATCGCGGCCTCTCCCCGCCGGGGAGAGGCGATAGACGTGGCTGAGCTCGGAGGGCACTTGCCCCTCGCGGCACATAGGAGAAGCCCTGTTCCGAGATGGGATGGCGCGGCGGCGCTCGATCTGTTCGCGGAGGCTCCGGTCGAGCAGGAGGCGACACCGGGGCGAGTCATTCCCTTCGGCGCGACGAAGACGGAGGCGGTCCCGGCAGCTCAGCCGGCTCTTGTCGCAACCATCGAGCCGCCGGCGCGGCCGCTTTATCTGTTCGATCCGCCGCTGCCGATCGAGACGCTGGCCGAGGTGCCGGAGGGGCCCCCTCTCCTCTTCCGCTGGCGGCGCGTGCAGCACCAGGTGGCGCGCGCCGAAGGGCCGGAGCGGATCGCGCCGGAATGGTGGCGGCGCGGCGAGGACAGTCTCACGCGCGATTATTATCGCGTCGAGGATTCCGAGGGGCGGCGCTTCTGGCTGTTCCGCGAGGGGCTCTACGGACGGGAGAGTTCCGAGCCGCACTGGTTCATCCACGGGCTCTTCGCATGAGCGGGGACCACGATCCCGACCGCTCGAAGCGGCCGCCGCTCAGCCTCGATGGGGAGGAGAGCGAGGTCGGCTATGTCGAGCTGGCGACGACGACCAATTTCTCCTTCCTGCGCGGGGCCTCGCATCCCTCGGACCTCGCCGGCGAAGCGATCCGGCTCGGGCATCGGGGGATCGGGGTCGCGGACAGGAACAGCGTCGCCGGCGTGGTGCGGGCCTATACCGCGCTCAAGGAGGCGGGCGCGGAGACGCTCGGCTTCCGGCTGGCGCCAGGGGCGCGCCTCGTCTTCGGCGACGGGACGCCCGACATCCTCGCCTACGCCGAGAACCGGACGGGCTGGGGCAATCTCTGCCGGCTGCTGACGCTTGGCAACAGCCGCGGGGCGAAGGCGGAATGCCTGATCGGGATCGAGGATCTTCTCGCGCATGCGGAGCATCTCCTCTTCGCGGTGATGGCGCCGGAGGAGGTGGGGAGCGTCGGGGCACTGACCCCCACCCCGTCAGCTTCGCTGAAGGACCTCCCCCTTTCAGGGGGAGGAAAGGCCTTGGCTCAAGGCAGATCTGACAGCAGCTCCACGGTCGTTCCCCTCCCCCTGAAAGGGGGAGGTCGGCGCGTAGCGCCGGGTGGGGGTAC
>CAYOET010000076.1:0-19569 GCA_964402985.1 uncultured Bauldia sp.
CAGAAATGCATGCAAGGCTTGCCGTTTCAGCTGGGCTCCGAGGCTTCGCGCCGGCTCGGGGAGCTTTGCCAGCTTGGTCGAGAAGCCGGTCCCGTAATCGGGGTCGCCGATCACCGGATGGCCGAGCGAGGTGAGGTGGACGCGAATCTGATGCGTGCGGCCGGTCTCGAGGCGAAGGTCGAGTTTGGCCGCGATGGGCCTCTCCGGATCGCCGAAGGCGCGCTCCAGGCGGTAGTGGGTTATCGCCTCGCGGCCACCGGTCTTGGTGATCGCGATCAACTGGCGGTTGCGGGTGGAGCGGGCGAGGGCGGCCTCGACCGTGCCGTTGGGCGGGAAGGGCGCGCCCCAGACCAGCGCCTTGTAGCCGCGCTCCATCGCGCCGGTGCGGCCGTGGTCGGCGAACTGCGCGGCGAGGCTCTGGTGGGCGAGGTCGTTCTTGGCGACGACAAGGAGGCCGGAGGTGTCCTTGTCGAGGCGATGGACGATGCCGGGGCGCTTCACGCCGCCGATGCCGGAGAGGCTGTCGCCGGCATGGGCGAGGAGGGCGTTGACCAGCGTGCCGGTGGCGTGGCCCGCGGCGGGGTGGACGACGAGGCCGGCGGGCTTGTCGATGACGATGATGTCGCGGTCCTCGAAGACGATGTCGAGCGGGATGTTCTCGGGCTCCGGCTCGGCCGACTCGGCGGGCGGGATCGAGAGGAGGATTCGTTCGCCCGCGCGGACCTGGTGCTTGGGCTCGGCGACAGGCTCGCCATCGACGCTGACGGCGCCGGCGAGGACCAGATTCTTGAGGCGATTGCGGCTGATGTCGGGGAAGCTCAGCGCCAGGAAGGCATCCAGCCGCTTGCCGGCCACGGCCGGATCGACCACAACGTCCCGGATCTCGCCGTCCTCGTCAGAGTCTTCAACGCTATCAATCATGGCCGCCGCCCGCCCCCTCCCAGCTGAGGAACCGCTCGACCCGGCGGTCGCGCGCGTCCAGTCGCGGCTGCGGGCGATGATGCTCATCGCCGGCCTGACGCTCGGTCTCGGGCTGATCGCCGTCTTCCTCGCCGTCATCTACCGGATCGCGACGCTGGAGGACAATCCGCCCGCCGCGACGGAAACCGGGGCGAACGTGACGGTAGACGTCGAGGGGCTGGGATTGCCCGCAGGCGCGGAGGTGGTGTCGACGGCGCTCGGCGGCAACCGGTTGGCGGTGACGTTCCGGGCGTCGGGCGAGTTCATCCTCGTCGTGTTCGATATCCGCGACATGTCGGTGGTCAGCCGAGCGCGTATCGCCGCTCCGTAGTCGCGCGCGCCGCCGCCCTCCCCCTGAAGGGGAGGGTGAGGGTTACGCCGAAGCCTTGCCGCGCTCGGCGATCTCGGCGGGACGGGCAGCTTCGGCGGCGACGCCCGAACGGCGTGCGCCGGCGGCGTTGGAGATCACGCCCAGATGCTGCGGCGCGCTCAAGCTCTCGCCGCGCCAGACCGCGACGATCGCTTCGGCGACTTCCGGCTCCATCGCGTCGTGGAGGTCGGCGAGGCGGATGAAATCCTTGACCGAGTGGCCGATGACCGGGTTGACGAGGAGGAGAAGGTCCTTGCCGTCGGCCTGGTTGAGGCCCATCGCCCGCGCGAGCAGCACCAGCGGCTCGCCCGAGCGGTCGTCGAGGCAGGCGGTGACGAAGTCGGGTTCGAGGCCCAGACCGTCGCTGAGCGCTTCGACCAGCTCGGGGCGCTTCCGGCCGCGGACGAGGCCCTTGATCTGACTGCGCCGGAACGTGGTCTTGACCAGCCGTTCGAGCTTCCGCGGCGAGCTCCAGTGGGCGGGCGCGAGGCGGCCGCCGCCCGCCGTCTCGGCGATGATCTTGAGGCGGCCGGTGCGGTCGAGCGCAAGGAAGTCGTCGCCCGGACCCTTCCTGACCGGGGGCGGTTCCGCGGCGGCGGCGATGCGAACGACGGGTGGGGTTGGCGGCGCCGCGATGGGTGCAGGGGTAGGCGCCGCGGTGATCGCCGAGGCGACGGCATTCGCGAGGCTCGCTTCGACCTTGGCGATCCCGGCCTTGATCTCGATGGGCGGTTTGGCGATCTCCG
The DNA here is from genome assembly GCA_964402985.1 of uncultured Bauldia sp. Taxonomy (GTDB): domain Bacteria; phylum Pseudomonadota; class Alphaproteobacteria; order Rhizobiales; family Kaistiaceae; genus JADYYB01. The sequence goes on from CAYOET010000076.1 coordinate 2,077, forward strand.
GCCTGGCCGGTTCGGCGACAGTCGGGATCACCGGTCTGACGATCTCGCTCGGCGAGGGCGGCTCGGCCTTCCGCGCTTCCGGGACCATGCCCCGCGCACGGAGGATGTTGAGCGTGCCGAGTTCGTTCTTGAGGCGAAGCGCGGTGATGACCTCGTCGGGTAGCGTGTCGCGCTGGGCGAGGAGGCGGTGATGCTCGAGGCTGGCGCCGCTGATCACCATGAGGAGGTCGAGCGTGGTCAGGACCTTGGAGCGGAGAAGCACGGGTGCGGCGACGGCGATGATGTCGCGCGCGAGGAGGCGGACGACGCTGACCGGTGCGTCCTTCCGCGTCGCGAGGCGCTCCGAGACATAGATCCGGTCCGCGATCGTGGTGCGCGGCAGATAGTGCGTCGCCAGCTCCTCGTACTGGCGGACGCCGCCCGGCTCGTGACTGTGGGCGAGCATGAAATGATCGGTCGCGGCGCGCAGCAGAACCTGGTCGCGGGTGGCGGAGCTAAGGGCGATCGGCTCGAGGCCGGCGAACGGACGGGACGAGGACAAGGCGAATTTCCCAGCGGACGGTGAGTGCAGTTTTGGCCACGACCCGTTAGCGGACTGTTAACCCTGACGAAGCTTGATCGTGCCGCTGACCGAAATGCTTCGCCGCGTGATTTGGCGGACGAAGTTGGAGACGGCGCATGGGGGCGATCCTGAGTTTTCCTGACGACCGGCGCGAACGCCGGAGCAAACCACTTCCGGCCGGCGAGTCCGGTCGCATCCTCCTCTTCACGGGAGTGCGCATCGAGCGCGAAGGCGTCAAACCGCCGAGCGGCCCAGCGATCTGCAGCCCGCCGACGCGGCGGAAGCGGCCGAACCCTACGCGCATCCGCAACAAGGCCTGAGCTTTCGGGGCGCTGCCCTTCGGCCGGCGTTCGGCCCGAGGGGCGGCACGCCCTTGCGCTCGGCCGCGCGAGGGCGCACGGACATCGGGCGGGGTGAGAGACCCCGCGAGGATGTCCGAGTTCATGAGCAGAGAGCGCTTGCCGGCTCCGCCAGCGGTCGGGTCAACACCCGCCGACGAGGAGCCGTTCTGGCGGCGGAAGTCGCTCGAGGAGATGAGTGCCGCCGAGTGGGAGTCGCTGTGCGACGGCTGCGGGCGCTGCTGCCTCAACAAGCTGCAGGACGAGGACACCGGCGAGATCGCGTGGACCTCGGTCTCGTGCCGTCTCCTCGACACCGACAGCTGCCGCTGCACCGACTACGCCAACCGCGCGAGCCTCGTCCCGGACTGTATCCAGCTCGACGCCGAGGCGGTGCGGACGCTGTCCTGGCTGCCGCCGACCTGCGCCTACCGGCTGCTGGCGGAAGAGCGCGACCTCTACTGGTGGCATCCGCTCGTCTCGGGCGACCCGACCACCGTCCATGCGGCCGGCATCTCGGTGCGGGAGCGCGTCATCAGCGAGGCGTTCGTACCGGTGACGATGTGGGAGGACTTCCTCGTCGAGTGGCCGGCGGAAGACCCGAGCGATCCCTCGACATAGGCCAAAGCGACCGACTTGCTCGTACGTTCTCGAAGAAGGGTGGACATTGCCCGCGGGCGTCCACCTGCCCCCTCTCCCCCGCGGGGAGAGGGTTGGGGTGAGGGGGCTCCGCCTACCCGGAGGAAACTCCCTTCCAGCGCCCTTTCCGGAAAGACCTGCACCCCCTCACGCTAACCCTCTCCCCTCCGGGGCGAGGGGACGCGTCTCATACCGGTCGGTCGGAGCGGCCCCGCCGGGAACCCTCCACCAACGCTAGTGGCGGCGTAAAACGAAAAGGCCGGGACGAGCCCGGCCTTGCAGAAGCGCGCTGAAGCCGAGGGCTACTTGCCCATCAGGCCCTTGAACTTGTTGTTGAAGCGCGAGAGGCGGCCGCCGCGGTCGAGCAGCTTCTGGTCGCCGCCGGTCCAGGCCGGGTGGGTCTGCGGGTCGATGTCGAGCTGCATGCTCTTGCCGGCCTCGCCCCACGTCGAACGGGTCTTGTAGGTGGTGCCGTCGGTCATCACGATCTGGATCACGTGATAGTCGGGATGAATGTCTTTCTTCATGGCGCAGCTCGTCTGGAATGTCGGGAGTCGGCGGAGCGTATAGCGGATACGCCCCTTGCGAACAAGCGCAGCCTTTCCGTGCGGTCGCTTCAGGTGAGGCCGCCTCTTAACCCTCCCCTTGCGGGAGGGTCGAAACGCGAAGCGTTTCGGGGCGGGGTCGACGACGCTGCAACCCTCACCACCCCCTCCCGAAGCTGCTTCGCCAGAGGCTCCGCACCTTCGACCCCGGATCAAGTCCGGGGCAGGCACTCCCGCGAGGGGGAGGTTAAGGGCGCGAGTTAGCGCTCGGTGATCTTGAACTCGATGCGGCGGTTCTGGGCGAGTTCGGTGTCGGTGTTGCCGGTGTTGATCGGCTGATGCTCGCCGAACCCGGCCGCCACGAGGTGGGTCGGGGAGACGCCCTGCGAGATCATGAACTGCACGACCGAGATGGCGCGGGCGGCCGAGAGCTCCCAGTTGTCGCGGAACTGGCCGGTGCCGAGGAGCGGCCGACGGTCGGTGTGGCCGTCGACACGCAGCACCCAGGCGATGTCGGGCGGGATTTCCGCCTCGAGCTCGCGGACGGCGAGGGCGACCTGGGTCAACCCCTCGACCGCGGCCGGATTGATGAGGTCGGAGCCGGAGGGGAAGAGCACCTCGGCCTGGACCACGAAGCGGTCGCCGACGATCTGGATGCCGGGCCGGTTGCCGAGGATCTCGCGGAGGCGCCCGAAGAAGTCGGAGCGGTAGCGCGAGAGTTCCTGAACGCGCTGGGCGAGGGCGACGTTCAAGCGGCGCCCGAGGTCGGCGATCGTGGTCTGCGCCTCGCGGTCGCGCGACTCGGAGGCCCCGAGGGCCTGTTCGAGCGCGCCGATCTGCCGGCGGAGCGCGGCGAGCTGCTGGTTGAGGAGCTCGATCTGCGAGATCGAGCGGCTGGCCGCGAGCTGCTGCGCCGCGAGCTGGTCGTTGAGCTCGGTGATGCGGCCGGCGGCAGTCTGCGCCTCGCCGGCGTCGAGATCGAGGAGACCCTGGAGGCTATTCCGTTCCGCCTCGGTCGAGGCGAGGTCGGCCTGGAGGAGGGTGAGGCTGGCGGTCAGCTCCTGGTTCTCGGCGGTGTTGAGGGCGAACATCTCGTTCAGCCCGGCGAGCTGTTCGCGGAGCTGGTCGACGATGACGTCGCGGCCGGTGATCTCCTGCGAGAGGAAGAACTGCGAGAGCGAGAAGATCGAGATCAGGAAGATGAAGACGAGGAGGAGCGTCGCCAGTACGTCGACGAAGCCCGGCCAGTAGTCGATGCGGCCACGTCTCCGGATCGAGGCGATCGACGCCATCGTCTACTCCGCCGCGGGCGCCCTGAGCGCCTTGGCGATGACTTCGAGGAGCTTTTGCAACTCGCGCTGCTGCTCGGACTGGGTCTCGACCCAGCTGCGGATGACCTGCTGCTCGCCGCGCATGTGCTGGACGAGACCCTGGATGCCCTCGGCGAGGTTGGCCATCGCGGTGTTGGTGCGCTGGGCGCCGCCGCCCCCGGTCTCCTGCACGACGCGGGTGAGGCGCTCGATGGCGATGCGGAGGTCCTCGGCGGTGGTGCCGCCGTCGGGCGATTCGAGCAATTCGGGGTCGAGATCGGCGACGGTCGAGAGCCAGTCCTCAAGGTCGTTGTAGAACATCGACTGCGCCTGGCCGGCCTGGAGGTCGAGGAAGCCGAGGACCAGCGAGCCTGCGAGGCCGAACAGCGAGGACGAGAACGCCGTGCCCATGCCGGCGAGCGGCGCGGCGAGACCTTCCTTGAGATTCTCGAAGACGATTGCCGACTGACCGGACGTCACGTCGAGCGATTGGATCGTGCCGCTGATCGAGCGCACGGTCTCGGAGAGGCCCCAGAAGGTGCCGAGAAGGCCGAGGAAGATGAGAAGGCCGGTGAAGTAGCGCGAGATCTCGCGATCCTCGTCGAGGCGCATGAGGATCGAATCGAGGAGCGAGCGCATCGTCTGCGTCGACATCGCCATCCGCCCGACGCGATCGCGAAGGAGCGTCGCCATCGGGGCGAGAAGGACTGGCGCGCGGTCGACCTCGATCCCCGGCTCGGCGATGCGGAAGGTGTTCACCCAGCGGATCTCGGGGAAGATCTTCCACACCTGGCGGAAGGCCAGCACCGTGCCGATCAGCAGCACCGCGACGATCACGCTGTTGAGCGCCGGATTCGCCAGATACGCGACCCACAGCTGCTCGTAGAGAATAACCGCAAGGAAGGCGGCGATGATCACGAAGATCATCATGCGCCAGAGATAGACTTGCGGACTCGCAAGCTTGTACGGGTCGTAATCCCGCGATCGGGTTCTGCGTAGCATCGCGACCCTCGTGCCCCGAAAGCGATTAAGCGTCAAATCATCGCTGAAAGGAACCGCAAAAACCGAAGCGGGGACTTGTCAGGCGGTTTGGTGCGATTTCTCAAGCAGCGCCTTAAGCGCGCGATGGACCTCGATGTTCCCGCCGAGAATCGTTCCGGTCGCGAACATATCATCCTGGCCGTCGAGATCGGTGACGACGCCGCCCGCTTCGCGGATGAGGACGATACCGCCCGCCATGTCCCAGGGCTTGAGCGTGCGCTCCCAGAAACCGTCGAAGCGGCCGGCGGCGAGCCAGGCGAGATCGATCGATGCCGAACCGCAGCGGCGGACCCCGGAGACGTTGCTCATCACTTCGCGAAGCTCGGTGATGTAGGGCTCGTGCGGCCCGCGTCCGAGATGGGGGATGCCGGTCGCGATGACGCAGTCGGGGAGGCGCTTCCGCGCCGCGACGCGGAGACGGCGGTCGTTGAGGAACGCGCCGCCGCCCTTCTCGGCGACGTAGAGCTCGTTGAGGACGGGGTTGAGGACCACGCCGGCGACCAGTTCGCCCTCGCGCTCGAGGGCGAGGGAGATCGAGAAGATCGGGATGCCGTGGAGGAAGTTGGTGGTGCCGTCGAGCGGGTCGATGATCCAGCGGTTGTTCTTGTCGGTGCCCTCGATGGGCGGGCTCTCCTCGGTGAGGAAGCCGTAGCCGGGCCGGGCCTTGGTCAGCTCGGCGATCAGCGTCTCCTCGGCCTTGCGGTCGGCGGCGGAGACGAAATCGCCCGGGCCCTTCATCGAGACCTGGAGGTTCTCGACCTCGCCGAAATCGCGCGCCAGCTGGCGCCCCGCCTTGAGGGCGGCTCCGACCATGACATTGAGAAGGGCACTGCGGGCCATTGCGGACGCTTGATCTGAGGAGGTGGAGGGGACGAGAGCGAGGTCCAGGGTCTACTTAACCCTTCCTCGAGGGAGGGTCGAAGGCTGCGAGGCTTTGCCGAGCAGGCTTCGGGGAGGGGGCATTGGCGGTTGTCACCGAGCGCCCCCCTCCCGAAACCGCTACGCGGTTTCGACCTCCCCTCGAGGGGGAGGTTAAGCGGCGGGCTTGCCGGTTCGTCGGGCTCCTTAGCGCGTTTGGGCGCCGTTTGTCATGCGCTGTTGTCGCGGTGGGGCTAGAGCGGCCAGCTGGTGGCGGCGGCTTCGGCGAGGGTGCGCTGCTCCGCGGTGAGACCGAGCACGTAATCGTCGAGGAAGGGGTCGGCGAGCCCGGCGCCCTTGGCGAGGAGATGCCAGGTGGCGGCTTCGACCGGGTTCTCGGGCGTGCCGAGGCCGGTGGCGTACATGCGGGCGAGGCGGTTCTGGGCGACGACGTTGCCGGCCACCGCCGCGCGCTGGAACCAGCGCAGGGCGGCGGCCTCGTCCTTGGCGACGCCTTTGCCGTTGGCGAGGCGGATCGCGTACTCGAGCATCGCCGGGACATTGCCGAGCTCCGCCGCCGAGCGGAACCAGCGCACCGCGATGCTGTCCTCGAGGATCACGCCGGTGCCGTCGGCATAGAGCTGCCCGAGAGCGAACTGGGCCTGCGCGTTGCCGTGCGCGGCGGCGCGCGAGAAGAGGTTGGCCGCTTCCTCGTGGTTGGCCGGACGCACGCTGCCGTCGAGGTAGAGGAGGCCGAGATTGTAGAGGGCGTCGCTCTGGTCCTTCGCGGCCGCTTCCTCGAAAAGGTCGGCGGCGCGGGCGCGGTCGGCGGGGACGCCGTCGCCCTCGAGATAGATCAGCCCGAGGGCGAGCTGGGCTTCGGGGTCGCCGCTCTTGGCGGCGAGGTCGTACCAGCCGGTCGACTCGGTTTGATTCGGCGGGACGCCGAAGCCGCCGGAATAGAGGAGGCCGAGAAGCGTCTGCGCCGCGCGGTCGCCGCCCTGGGCGCGCGGAATGGCGTAGCCCATGGCGGTCAGGTAGTAGCCGCGCTGGAAGGCGCCGTACGCGAGGTCGGGCGGCGGGGCCGCCCCGGCGGGGGCCGCCCCGGCGGGAGCCGGCGTGGAGGGCGCGGCACCGGCTCCGGCCGGCGGAGGGGCGGGGGGCGGAGGGGCCGGCAAAGGCGGCGCCGTGGTTTCAGGATCGCCGAGCGGGCCGAGAGGAGCGGCCGGCTGCGGCGTGGCTGGCCGCACCGCGGGCGTGAGCGGATCGAGGCCCGGCGGGCCGCCGAACGCCGGGCCAAGCGGACCGGCGACGTCCGGGTCGGCGAGCGCGTCGCGGAGCTGGCTGCGCGCGGCGTCGAGTTCGGCCGCGCTGGGGGACGTCGGCTGCGAGGCCGCCGGCAGCGCCGACGCCACGCCGAAAAGGCCCGCGAGGACGAGGCGGGGAAGTCGCGGCAGCTTCACGCCGGAACCTTCGCCGTCGCGCGGATCAGCCGGTTGGCCTCGGTGACGGCCTCGGCCGCACCCGCCGCGTGATCCCAGACCGCCATGCGTAGGGCGACGAACTCGATTCCCGCTGCGGCTGCCTCTGTCACCGAGGCGAGGGCGTTGCCGCCCATGACCATCGCCGGAATCTCGAAGAGGCCGCTCCACCACGCGGCGAGGTCGAGCGCCTTCCCGAAGATCCCGGGGCCGGTGTCGCCGTCGAGGCGGCCGAAGAAGAGGTAGTCCGGTTCGATCTCGCCGAACGTCATCGCCTCGTGACGGGTACGCGCGCCCGCCGCGCCGACGATGCTCCGGCCGCGGAACTTCTCGAGCGCGATCTTGAGCTCGCCCATCCCGGCCTCGATGTGGATGCCGTCGGCGTGGCTGCGCCCGGCGAGGCGCGTGTCGTCAACGACGAGCGCCGCGACCTCCGCGTCCTGCGCGATCTTGACCAGCGGTTTGACGATGCTCTCGTCCGTCGCGGTGAGGATGAGCGCGGCGACGTCGCCGGCCGCGAGGGCCGCTTTGAGCAGCCCGGGAAACGCGACGGCGTCGATCGAGGGGGGAGAGATCAGGCAGAGGCGGCAGGCCCCCGCGGGACTGGATGACATCAGCGCGGCCGTGAAAACGAAACGGCCCGAGACTAGCCCCGGGCCGCCTGATTGTATCGCCACATGCGCGAGCGCTGTGGCGAAAAGGTGGAAGCGGTAAACCTGATGCGCCTCGACCGGCGCAGGTTGCCTCTCCTCCTTAACCTCCCCCTCGCGGGGAGGTCCAAACCGCGTAGCGGTTTGGGGAGGGGGTAAGCCGGAAAGGTAGAGACGCGGGCTTCGCCCGCTACCCCCCTTCCGAAGCCGCTCGGGCAAAGCCCTCACGCCTTCGACCTCCCCGCAAGGGGGAGGTTAAGGTCGGGGGTCAGACCGATCGGCTAGGCTGCCTTCTCGGCCTTCGCGCTCCACTTCCCGAGGGCGGCCATGCCGTTCATCGTGGCGCGGTGGGCGAAGGTCTTCTGGCCGGCGGCGAGGCTTTCCTTCTTGCCCTTCCAGGTCTCCATCGCCGCCGCCTGCAGCGCGCGGCCGTAGGAGAAGGTGACCTCCCAGGGGAGGGGGCCGAGCTGGCGGATGAGGTTGAGGTGCTCGGTCGCGAGCTCGTCGCTCTGGCCGCCGGAGAGGAAGGCGATGCCCGGCACCGCGGCCGGGACCGAGGCTTTGAGGACCTTCACGGTCTTCTCGGCGACTTCCTGCGGCGAGGCCTGTTTGGGCGACTTCTGGCCGGCGATGACCATGTTCGGCTTCAGGATGATGCCCTCGAGGTTGACGCGCTGCTCGAAGAGCTCGTCGAACACGGTGTCGAGCGCCCAGGCGGTGACCTGGTAGCAGCGGTCGATGTCGTGGGTCGAGTTGGGGCCGTCCATGATCACTTCCGGCTCGACGATCGGGACGATGCCGGCTTCCTGCGCGAGCTTGGCGTAGCGGGCCAGGGCATGGGCGTTGGCCTTGAGGGCGCCCCAGGTCGGGAGGCCGTTGCCGACGTCGACGACCGCGCGCCACTTCGCGAAGCGGGCGCCGAGCTTGTAGTACTCGGCGAAGCGCTCGCGGAGCCCGTCGAGGCCCTCGGTGATCTTCTCCCCGGGGAAGCCCGCGAGGTCCTTTGCGCCGGTGTCCACCTTGATGCCGGGATAGGCGCCCGCGGCCTCGATGACCTTCACGATCGGGGTACCGTCCGCGGCGTTCTGGCGGATGGTCTCGTCGTAAAGAATGACGCCGGAGATGTGGTTCTTCATCGCGTCGCTGGCGCGGAACATCATCTCGCGATAGTCGCGGCGCGTGTCGGCGGTCGACGTTATGCCGAGCTTCTCGAAACGCTTCCCGATCGTGCCGGAACTCTCGTCGGCGGCGAGGATGCCCTTGCCGGGGGCAACCATCTTCTTGGCAATGTCTTCAATGCGTTCGCTCATAGGGGCTTCCTGCCTCTCCCGATCCAATTATATATCCCGACGTGTGCCCGGCCGCGTCTAGCGCTGTCGCAGGGCCTCGACGCCGGGAAGGGCCTTTCCTTCCATCCATTCAAGGAACGCGCCGCCGGCGGTCGAGATATACGAGAACTCGCCCGCCACGCCCGCGTGATTCAATGCCGCCACCGTATCGCCGCCGCCCGCCACCGAGAGGAGCCTGCCCTTCCTGGTGAGCTGCGCGGCGTGCTTGGCCGCGGCCACCGTCGCACGGTCGAAGGGCGTCAGCTCGAAGGCGCCGAGCGGGCCGTTCCAGACCAGCGTCGCCGCGCGATCGAACTCGGCGTTGACCGCGGCGACCGAGGCCGGGCCGATGTCGAGGATCATGGCTCCAGCCGGGACGGCGTCAAGGCCGACGATCTTGTGCGGGGCGTTGGCGGCAAAGCCTTCCGCCGCGACCACGTCGACCGGCAGGACGATCCGGCAACCGGCCTTCTCCGCTTCGCGCTCGATCTCCCGCGCGGTCTCGGCGAGGTCGGGCTCGGCCAGGGATTTGCCGACATTGACGCCGCGCGCGACGAGGAACGTGTTGGCCATGCCGCCGCCGATGACGAGGGCGTCGACCTTGCCGACGAGGTTCTTGAGGAGATCGATCTTCGACGAGACCTTGGCGCCGCCGACCACGGCGACCACCGGCCGCTTCGGCGTGCTGAGCGCCTTCTCCAGCGCGCTCAGCTCCTTCTCCATCACGCGGCCGGCGTAGGAGGGCATGCAATGAGCAAGGCCCTCGGTGCTCGAATGGGCGCGATGCGCGGCGGAGAACGCCTCGTTGACGTAGATGTCGCCGAGCTTGGCGAGGGCGGCGGTGAACGCCGGGTCGTTCTTCTCCTCGCCCTTGTGGAAGCGGGTGTTCTCGAGAAGGAGGACGTCGCCGGGCGCCATCTCGTTGACCGCCGCTTCGGCGAGCGGCCCGATGCAGTCCGCGGCAAAATCGACCGCGGCGTCGAGCGCGGACGCGATCGCGGCGCGGATCGGCTGGAGCGAAAAGGCGGGATCGGGGCCGCCCTTCGGCCGTCCGAAATGGGCGAGGAGGATGACCTTGCCGCCCTTGCCCGCGATCTCGCGGATGGTCGGCACGATCGCCTCGATGCGGGTCATGTCGGTGACCTTGCCGTCCTGCATAGGCACGTTGACGTCGACGCGCACGAGGACGCGGCGGTCGGCGAAATTGACGTGGTCGAGGGTGCGGAAGGGAAACATCAAAGACCTACGCGGAAAGGGGGACGCGCCGAAACAGCGGGTAGCTGACCAGCCGCCCGTCGGGGCCGACGCTGATTCTCGGCTTCGACCTCCTGCGGCCCGTCGCCGTCCCAGCTGCGCCAGCGCGCAACGGTCGGGGTGAGGAGCCGGAAGCTCGCCATGCTCGTTCGACTATATCAGGCGGCCGAGGGCGAGGGCGGTGTCGACCATGCGGTTCGAGAAGCCCCACTCGTTGTCGTACCAGGCGACCACGCGAACGAAATTGCCGTCCATGACCTTGGTCTGGTCGAGCGCGAAAGTCGCCGAATGGGCGTCGTGGTTGAGGTCCGAGGAGACCAGCTTCTCGTTCGTATAGGTGAGGATGCCGCGCAGCCGGTTGGTGTTGGCGGCGTCCTTGACCGCCTGGTTGACCTCTTCGGGCGTGGTGCTGCGCTTGGCGACGAACTTGAAGTCGATCAGGGACACGTTCGGGGTCGGCACGCGGATCGAGCTGCCGTCGAGTTTGCCCTTGAGCTCGGGCAGCACAAGGCCGACCGCCTTGGCCGCGCCGGTGGTCGTCGGGATGATGTTGAGCGCCGCGGCACGGGCCCGGTAGAGGTCCTTGTGCATCGTGTCGAGCGTCGGCTGGTCGCCGGTATAGGAGTGGATCGTCGTCATGAAGCCGTGCTCGACGCCGAACGCCTGGTTCATGACGTGAGCCACCGGCACCAGGCAATTGGTCGTGCACGAGGCGTTGGAGACGATCATGTGCTCGCGGGTCAGCTTGTCGTCGTTGACGCCGAACACGACGGTGAGGTCGGAGTTCTCGCCCGGCGCGGAGATCAGCACCTTCTTGGCGCCGGCGGCGAGATGGGCGGCCGCCTTCTCCTTGGCGGTGAAGATGCCGGTGCATTCGAGGGCGACGTCGACGTTGAGCTCCTTCCAGGGGAGCTCGGCCGGGTTCTTGATCGCGGTGACCTTGATCGGTCCGGTGCCGATATCCATCATTTCGCCGGTGATCTTGACCTCGCGGTCGTAGCGGCCGTGCACAGAGTCGTAGCGGAAGAGGTGGGCGTTGGTCTCGATCGGGCCGAGATCGTTGATCCCGACCACCAGGATATCGGTTCGCCGGTTCTCGACGATGGCGCGGAGAACCAGCCGGCCGATACGCCCGAACCCATTGATCGCCACTCTCACCGTCATCAGAACCTCCGCCGCGACGACGGCCTCCCAGCCGCCCTGGAATCCGAAAAAACATGTGCTCCGCCAGCCTCGCAAGAGCCTTAGCGCCGCACGAAGAGCGTTACACCGGAGCAATATTGCGTGAGTTTGGTCCCGCGAAGGGGGCAATGCACGAAAAATCCGCTGTTGGCAGGTGAGTTGGGCTGTCACGTCCCGTGCATTGACGCGAACTTCGCATGGCGGATAATCTCTCGCCCGCAAGCTTGCGCAAGGAAACACGATTCGCCTTCCTTGCTCACTCCTTCCTCGGGGACTCTTGTGGGAGCGGAACGTCGAGCGATGTCGGGAAACTCGTCCCTCGATCTTGCCCTCCATAAACTCGGCGCGGCGCTGAGCGCTCTCGACGACGCGGTCGAGCGGCGGCTCGAGCACGACCACGGCCGCGGCAATATGGAAGAGGAAATGCACCGCATCGGGGGCGACCGCTCGAAACTCGCGCAGTCGCTCGACACCGCCGAAGCGCGTGCCGCCCAGCTCGAAGAGGCCAATCGCGAGGTCTCGACTCGGCTCGTCGCGGCGATGGAAACGATTCGGGCGGTGATCGCCCGCAACGGCGGCGGCTAGGCCATGGCGCAGGTCAACGTCTCGATCAACAACCGCAACTACCGCATGGCCTGCAACGACGGGGAGGAGGATCACCTCCGCGGCCTCGCGGTGCGGCTCAACGCTCTCATCGACCAGTTCCGGGTCGAGTTCGGCGAGATCGGCGACGCGCGCCTTACGGTGATGGCGGCGATCAAGATGGCCGACGATCATGACGGCGCGCAGCGCCGCATGGCGCGGATGGAGGAGGACCTGGCGCGGGTCAGCGCCGCCAACGAGGCGGCGCATGTCGCGGCCGATGCGGCGCAGGAGAACGCGGCGCGCGCGGTCGCGGAGGCGACGGCCCGCGTCAACGCGGCGATTCGCAAGCTCGCGCTGGGTTCGGCCGAGAACCCGGGCTGAGCAAGATCAGATAGGGCGCAGACCGGCCGCTCTCCCTGGCGGGGAGAGGGTTCGGGTGAGGGGGCTCCACCTCTCCGGATGGACCTGTAACCCCTAACCCTCTCCCTCTGGGTGAGGGGACTGGTTGGCGCCCGTGCCCAACCCCCACTGGCGCTCGAAGCCCAAGAGTCCTATCTTCTCTTTGCGGCGAGGACTGCGGGGTGCGACAGGATACTCACAAATCCCCGGGGCCTTATCGATCTCAATGGGAGCTGTTCCTTGCTTGGCCCGTGGGCCAAGCGACACGGCGCCCACCTACGTTGTAGGTTCCCGGGATCGAAGTCTCCATCGGCCATCGTGGCCTCGCCGCACCTCGCTTCAACCTCACTCCCTTCCCAGACATGATCGATTCTGACCCGGCGCACGCCAAAGCGGCGCTGCGCGATTCTGCCCTCAAGGCGCGCAACGCGCTGAGCGCCGAAGAGCGCGCCGCGAAGTCCGCGCGCATCTCCGGCCACCTTGCCTCGCTCCTCTTCGACGATCCGCCGGCGATCCTCGCCGGCTATTGGCCGATTGGCAGCGAGGCCGATATCCGCGCCGCGCTCCGCGGGCTCGCCGAGCTCAAGGTCGAACTCGCTCTGCCGGTGGTGGTGAACGGCCGCGTCGTGTTCCGCGAGTGGGCGCCCGGGTGGCCGCTCTACCCCTCCGGCTTCGGTACGATGGGGCCGCCGCCGGAGGCCGAGGCGCGCATCCCCGACACGCTCGTCGTGCCGGTGGTGGCGTTCGACGACGAGGGCCACCGCCTCGGCTACGGCGAGGGGTTTTACGACCGGGCCATCGCCGAGTTGCGGGCGGGCGGAGGGAAGCCGCGCCTCATCGGCGTCGCCTTCGCCGCGCAGGAGGTGTCATCGATCCCGGACGAGCCGCATGATATCGCCCTCGACGACCTCGTCACCGAGGCCGGCCCCGTTACGCTCGACCGATCCTGAGTTCATCATGCGTCTTCTCTTTCTTGGCGATGTCGTCGGCCGCAGCGGCCGCACCGCGGTGGTCGAGCAGCTGCCAAAACTCATCGAGCGCTGGAAGCTCGACTTCGTGGTGGTGAACGGTGAGAACGCCGCCGGCGGGTTCGGCATCACCGAGGATATCTTCCAGGCGCTGATCGATGCCGGCGCCGACGCGGTCACCACCGGCAACCACGCCTTCGACCAGAAAGAGACCCTGGTCTTCGCCAACCGCCAGGACCGCTTCATCCGACCGGTCAACTATCCGGCCGGCACGCCCGGCCGCGGCTCGGGCCTCTACACGGCGCGGAACGGCGGGCGCGTGCTCGTCGTCAACGTCATGGGCCAGGTCTTCATGGACCCGCTCGAAGATCCGTTCGTCGCCATCGAGCGCGAGATCGCCGCCTGTCCACTCGGCATCGAGGCCGACGCGATCCTCGTCGACTTCCACGCCGAGGCGACGAGCGAGAAGCAGGCCTTCGGCCATTTCCTCGACGGCCGCGCCAGCGTCGTCGTCGGCACCCACACCCACGCCCCGACCGCCGACCACCGCATCCTCACCCACGGCACGGCCTTCCAGTCCGACACCGGGATGTGCGGGGACTACGATTCGGTCGTCGGCATGGACAAGGAGGAGCCGATGCAGCGCTTCCTCAAGAAGATAAAGACCAACCGCTATTCCGCCGCCCTCGGTCCCGCGACGCTGTGCGGCCTCGCCGTCGAGACCGACGACGATACCGGCCTCGCGAAGGCGGTGTCGCCGGTTCGTCTCGGGGGTCTTCTTTCGGAAGTCGTGCCGCAGTTCTGGGAGTAGCGACCGTCAGGGTAGCGGCTCCCAATCCAAAATCGCCTCCCCAGCGAAGGCCGGGGCCCATGCAACGGCTCCGCCAAGCTGAACCTTGGGATGGACCCCGGCTTTCGCCGGGGAGGCGGAGAAGGGAAGTGGGATCAAGGGGAGGCCCCCTTCCTTCCGTTAAGCCGCGCAACTATAAGAAGGCCCGAACCCCGACACCTCCCGCCGACCCGCTTTCCGGGGCGCCTCAAAAGCACCATCGGGCAAGCGCGTCGGCCGCGTAGCAGAGCTGCCATGGCCGGACATTCACAGTTCAAGAACATCATGCACAAGAAGGGCGCCCAGGATGCCCGGCGCTCGAAAGTGTTCTCCAAGCTTGCGCGCGAGATCACCGTCTCGGCGCGCATGGGCACGCCCGACCCGAAGATGAACTCGCGGCTTCGTCTGGCGATCCAGAACGCCCGCGCGGAGAACATGCCGAAGGACGGCATCGACAGCGCCATCAAGAAGGCGATCGGCGGCGAGAGCGAGAACTACGAAGAGATCCGTTACGAGGGTTACGGCCCGGGTGGCGTGGCGATGATCGTCGAGGCGCTCACCGACAACCGCAACCGCACCGCGGGCGCGGTTCGCTCGACGCTGAGCAAGGCGGGCGGCGCGCTCGGCGAGACGGGCTCGGTGTCGTTCATGTTCAAGCGCGCCGGGCAGATCGTCTACCCGGCGTCGGTGGCCACGGCCGATGCGATGCTCGAGGCCGGGATCGAAGCCGGCGCCGACGACGTGCAGAGCACGGCGGAGTTCCACACCATCCTCACCACCTTCGACACGCTCAACGAAGTGGCCAAGGCGCTCGAGGAGAAGTTCGGCGAGGCGGAGACGGCCAAGGCCGTCTGGCAGCCGCTCAACACCACGCCGGTCGACGAGGAGAAGGCGGCTTCGCTGATGAAGATGATCGCCGTTCTCGAAGACGACGACGACGTGCAGTCGGTCTACACCAACTTCGAGATCGACGACGAAGTGATGCGGAAGCTCACGGCGGCGTAGCAGCGGACTGCGCTCCCTGCCTTCCCCGCAACCGTCGCGTTCCCCCTCCCGACCTCCCCCGCTGCGGGGGAGGTCGCGGAACTTGGGCCGTAGGCCCTAGCGCAGCGGGAGGGGGAAGCCCCGCTCACCGGCATGGGCGAATGGTGAGTCTGAATGGCTCGGAGTCCCGCTCCACCCTTATTCTGCCAACGGCGATAGGCTAGGCTCGCGCTCGATTCAGGGGGGCGGCCCGACTGGCCGTACGCACGATGACAGACACCACCGCTCCGCGCCGCAACCGCTTCTCGGTCGGCCAGATCCTCGCCGCCACGGCGGCGACGGTCGTCCTCAGCGCGCTGCTCGTCCGTTTCATCCTCAGCACGACCGGCGATCTCGGCTTCGGGGGAGGGGCGGTCCGCTACTTCTCCTACTTCACCATCATCAGCAACATCCTCGTCGCCATCGTGGTGACGCCGGCGGCGTTCGCGCCCAACTCGTTTCTCGCCCGGCTCGTCCTTCGCCCCGCCTTTGCGGGCGCGGTCGCGCTCTACATCATCATCACCGGCCTCATCTTCAATCTCCTCCTGCGCAACCTCGAGGTGCTCACCGGCTTCGAGGAGGTCTGCAATCTCTGCCTCCACTATGTGATGCCGGTGCTCTACCCGATCTTCTGGCTGCTCTTCGTGTCCAAGGGTCAGTTGCGCTGGACGCACGTCCTGTGGTGGCTGATCTGGCCGCTCGCCTACGCCGCGATCTCGCTCATCCGTGGACCGATGATCGGCTGGTGGCCGTACCCGTTCATCGACGCTTCGGTCCATTCGACCTGGCAGCTGATCTGGAACATCCTCGGCGTCACCGTCGGCTTCACGATCGTCGGCCTCCTCCTCGTGCTCGTCGACCGCCTCCTCGGCGCCTTCCGCCTCCGCCAGACCCCGGCCGCCTGAGTTTGGGCTAGGCTCGCCGCCATGAACGCGGCGATTCGCATCCTCGGCATCGATCCCGGCCTCCGGCGCACCGGCTGGGGCGTCGTGGAGCTGCGTGGGAATGCGCTGAGCTTCGTCGCCGCCGGGACGGTGAAGGCCAATCTCGACGGCGAACTTGCCCAGCGTCTCGTCGCCCTGCATGTGGGCCTGACCGAGATCGTCCGCGCCTGGACCCCGGACGAGGCGGCGGTCGAGCAGACTTTCGTCAACGCCAACGGCGCCTCGACCCTCAAGCTCGGCCAGGCGCGCGGGATCGCGCTCCTCGTCCCCGCCCAGGCGGGCCTGTCGGTCGCCGAATACGCCCCCAACGCGATCAAGAAGGCGCTGGTCGGCGCCGGCCACGCCGAGAAGGCGCAGATGCGGATGATGGTCCGCGTGCTCCTGCCGCGCGCCGAGTTTGACAGCGACGATGCGGCCGACGCGCTCGCCGTGGCGGTGTGCCACGCCCACAGCCGCGAGAGCCTCGCGATGCGGATGGCGCGGGCGGGATGATCGAACTTGACGAAACATCACTTTGTTTCTGATATGTTCTCAGGGTCACCAGGGAGACTCAGTTTGACGGTGCGGCGCGTTTCGTCCCGAGGGCGGGTGACGATTCCCAAGGAACTCCGCGAATGCTTGGGGATGCTGCCGGGCACTGACTTGGACGCCAAGGTTGATGGCGACGGCACTATCGTGATCCGATTGCGGGATCCGAAGGCAACCGGCTCGACCCGCTTGTCTCCAAAGGCGCAGCGAAGCCCATGATCGGGAAGATTCGCGGGCGGGTGGATTCGTATGGCGATGATTGGGTGATCATCGACGTCGGCGGCGTCGGCTATGAGCTGCATTGCTCGACGCGGACGCTGCAGTCGCTGCCGCCGGTCGGCGAGGAAGCGAAGCTCGCGGTTGAGACCTATGTCCGCGAGGATCTGATCCGGCTGTTCGGTTTCTCGGGCGAGTTCGAACGCCAGTGGTTCAAGCTTTTGATGACGGTGCAGGGGGTCGGCGCCAAGGTGGCGCTTTCCGTCCTCTCGGTGCTGAAGCCGGGCGAGCTCGCCACCGCCATCGCGCTGCAGGACAAGGCCTCGATCGGGCGCGCCAGCGGGGTCGGCAAGCGCCTGGCCGAGCGCATCGTCGTCGAGCTTCGCGACAAGGCGCCGGCCTATGCAGAGATCGACCCCAACGTGATTCATCTCCGCAACGACCTCGTCGACCAGCGCGCCTCGCGGCCGGTGACCGATGCGGTCTCCGCGCTCGTCAATCTCGGCTACGGCGACGTGCAGGCGAGCGCCGCCGTCGCCGCGGCGGTGAGGGCGGCGGGCGAACCCGCCACCACCGAGCAGCTCATCCGCCTCGGCCTCAAGGAGTTGGCGCGGTGATTGACGCTGGGATCACTTTGGACCTGCCTCGGCAGGGTACCCTGGTCCCTAACCACCCCCTCGAGGGGTGGTCGAAACCCCGCTGCGGTTTCGGGAGGGGGGCACCGTTCGAGACGCCGGCGTCGCGCGAGTGGAGGCGTGGCGCCCCCCTCCCGAAGCTGCTCGGCCAAAGGCCTCGCACCTTCGACCTCCCCTC
>CAYOET010000077.1:0-9540 GCA_964402985.1 uncultured Bauldia sp.
GCGCGCGATCTTCCTCCGGGAGTTCGTGTCGGGGATCTTCCTTTCGCTCCGCTATTTCTTCGGCAAGAAGACGACGCTCAACTACCCGTTCGAGCGCAACGCCCACAGCCCGCGCTTCCGCGGCGAGCATGCGCTCCGCCGCTACCCCTCGGGCGAGGAGCGCTGCATCGCCTGCAAGCTCTGCGAGGCGATCTGCCCCGCCCAGGCCATCACCATCGAGGCCGCGCCGCGCCGCAACGACGGCGTCCGGCGGACGACCAAATACGATATCGACATGGTCAAGTGCATCTATTGCGGCCTCTGCCAGGAGGCCTGCCCGGTCGACGCCATCGTGGAAGGCCCCAACCTCGAATTCGCGACCGAGACCCGCGAGGAGCTCTATTTTGACAAGGCCCGGCTCCTCGCCAATGGCGACCGGTGGGAGCGCGAGCTCGCCCGCAACCTCGCGCAAGACGCGCCCTACCGGTAGGCCGATGAGCGAACCTTTCACTCACGACGGAGCCGGGGCGTAAATGGAAACCGGCATCGACCCGGCGACGGGCATCCAGGCGCGGTGCTTCTACCTGTTCTCGGCCGTCCTGCTCGGCTCGGGCTTCATGGTGCTTGCCGCGCGCAATCCCGTGCACTCGGTGCTGTTCCTGATCCTCAGCTTCGTCAACGCCGCTGGCCTCTTCATGTTGCTCGGCGCCGAGTTCCTCGCCCTCATCCTGATCGTCGTTTATGTCGGCGCGGTCGCGGTGCTCTTCCTCTTCGTCGTGATGATGCTCGACGTCGATTTCGCGGCGCTCCGCCAGGGCTTCCTCACCTACCTGCCGGTCGGCAGCGTCGTCGCCGTCGTGCTCATCTCCGAGCTCCTGGTCGTCCTCGGCGGCCTCGGCTTCTCGCCGACCATGGAGGTCGTCCCCAACTCGCCGACGCCGGCGCCGGACGAGGTCTCCAACACCGTCGCGCTCGGCCGGCTGATCTACACGCGCTTCGTCTATTTCTTTGAGGTCGCCGGCCTCATCCTCCTCGTCGCGATGATTGGCGCGATCGTGCTGACCCTCCGCCACAAGGAAGGCGTCAAGCGCCAGTCGGTCGCTGCGCAAAACGCGCGCGACCCCGCGACCGCGATCGAGGTCCGCAGCGTCGAACCGGGGAGGGGGATCTAGCCATGGCCGTCTCCCTGTCGCACTACCTCTCGGTCGCCGCGATCCTCTTCACGCTCGGTATCTTCGGCATCTTCATCAACCGCAAGAACGTCATCGTCATCCTGATGGCGATCGAGCTCATCGTCCTCAGCGTCAACCTCAACCTCGTCGCCTTCTCCGCCTATCTCGGCGACCTCGTCGGCCAGGTCTTCGCGCTGATGGTCCTCACCGTCGCTGCCGCCGAAGCCGCCATCGGCCTCGCCATCCTCGTGGTGTTCTTCCGCAACCGCGGCTCGATCGCGGTCGAAGACATCAACCTCATGAAGGGTTGACGCGCTTGTTCCAGGCGATCGTCTTCCTCCCGCTCGTCGGCGCGATCATCGCCGGGCTGATCGCCCTTCTCGGCTCGCACCGCCGCGCGCTGGCCGAATCCGATTTCGGCCACGACACGATCGGCCTCGACTCGCTCGACGCCGGCGCGATGGATTCCCACGGCCACACCCACAAGGAGCCCGACGGGGACCTCGCGGCGCACGTCCATTCCCACGCCGTTTCCCACGGCCACAGCGATCACGTGGCCGACGACAGCACCAAGGCGGCCGAGTGGATCACCACCGGCCTCCTTATCGTCTCGGCGCTCCTCTCCTGGATCGCGTTCATCCCCTTCGTCGCCGGCGACGCGGAAGCGCAGCGCATCGAACTCGGCACATGGTTCACGTCCGGCACGCTGGCGGTCGACTGGTCGATCTACATCGACACCCTGACCGCCGTGATGCTGGTCGTGGTCACGACCGTCTCCGCGCTCGTCCACCTCTACTCGATCGGCTACATGCACGAGGACCCGCATCGCCCGCGGTTCTTCAGCTATCTGTCGCTCTTCACCTTCGCCATGCTGATGCTGGTGACCTCGGACAACCTCGTCCAGCTCTTCTTCGGCTGGGAGGGGGTCGGCCTCTGCTCGTATCTGCTGATCGGCTTCTGGTACCACCGCCCGGCCGCCAACGCCGCCGCGATCAAAGCCTTCATCGTCAACCGCGTCGGCGATTTCGGCTTCGCGCTCGGCATCTTCGGCATCTTCTTCGTCTTCCACTCGGTCGGCTTCGAGACCGTCTTCGCCAATGTCGAGGCCGTCGCCGAAACCCATGTCGAGTTCCTCGGCATGGAGGTCGACGCGCTGACCCTGATCGGCGTCCTCCTCTTCATCGGCGCGATGGGCAAGTCCGCCCAGATCTTCCTCCACACCTGGCTGCCCGACGCGATGGAAGGCCCGACCCCCGTCTCGGCCCTCATCCATGCCGCGACGATGGTGACGGCCGGCGTGTTCCTGGTCGCGCGCATGGCGCCCCTCTACGAGCACGCCCACGCGGCGCTGAATTTCATCCTCTTCATCGGGGCGACGACGGCGTTCTTCGCCGGCACGGTCGGCCTCGTCCAGAACGACATCAAGCGGGTCATCGCCTATTCGACCTGCTCGCAGCTCGGCTACATGTTCGTCGCGCTCGGCACCGGCGCCTACTCGGCCGGCATCTTCCACCTCTTCACCCACGCCGCGTTCAAGGCGCTCCTCTTCCTCGGCGCCGGCGCGGTGATCCATTCGCTCGCCGGCGAGCAGGACATCCGGCACATGGGTGGGCTTCGCAAGAAGCTCCCCTTCACCTACGCGGTGATGGTGATCGGCACGCTGGCGCTGACCGGCTTCCCGCTCACTGCCGGCTATTTCTCGAAGGACGCCATCATCGAGGCGGCGTTCATGAGCCACTCGCCGGTCGCCTTCTACGCGTTCCTGGCGACGCTGACGACCGCGGCGCTCACCGCCTTCTATTCGTGGCGCCTGATCTTCCTGACCTTCCACGGCGAGACCCGCGCGCCGCAGGAGGCCTTCGACCACGCCCACGAGTCGCCGCAGACGATGAGCATCCCGCTCGGAATCCTCGCCTTCGCGTCGCTGACGGCAGGCATGATCTTCGCCGGCCCATTCATCGGCGACGCGTTCCATGGGTTCTGGGGCGACGCGATTCCCGACAACGGGATGATCGACGAACTCCACCACGCGCCGGCCTGGGTTGGGGCGTCGCCGTTTGTCGCGATGGCGGCAGGCCTCGGTGTCGCGGTCTGGTTCTACCTGTTCGCGCCGCACATCCCGCGCGCGCTCGCGGCGACCAACGACCTCCTCTACCGCTTCCTCTTGAACAAGTGGTACTTCGACGAACTCTACGATTTCATCTTCGTCCGCCCGGCGATGTGGCTCGGCCGCCTGCTGTGGAAGGAGGGCGACGGCCGCCTCATCGACGGCATCGGCCCGGACGGCGTCTCGGCCCGCGTTCTCGACGCCACGCGCGACGTCCTGCGCCTCCAGTCCGGCTACCTCTACCACTACGCCTTCGCGATGCTGATCGGCCTCGCCCTGGCGGTTTCCTGGATGCTCTTCGCATGAGGATCGCGAATTGACCGACTGGCCGATCCTCTCGACCGTCACCTTCCTGCCGGCGCTGGGGGCGCTCCTCGTCCTCACCGTCCGAGGGACCGACGAGATCGCGCGCCGCAACATCCACAATGTTGCGCTTTGGACGACGCTCATTACCTTCGCGCTGTCGCTCCTCATCTGGGTCGGCTTCGACCAGGCCGACCCCGGCTTCCAGATGATCGAGAGCCGCGAGTGGCTCGGCGGCCGCATCAACTTCAAGCTCGGCGTCGACGGGATCTCGCTCCTCTTCGTCGTCCTCACCGCCGTGATGATGCCGCTCTGCATCATCGCCTCGCGGGGCATCGACAAGCGCTACAAGGACTACATCGTCGCCTTCCTGATCCTCGAGACGCTGATGATCGGCGTCTTCACGGCGCTCGATCTCGTCCTCTTCTACGTCTTCTTCGAGGGCGGCCTCATCCCGATGTTCCTGATCATCGGCATCTGGGGGGGCGAGCGGCGCGTCTACGCGAGCTTCAAGTTCTTCCTCTACACGCTGCTCGGCTCGCTCCTCATGCTGCTTGCCCTGATGGCGATGTATTGGGACGCCGGCACCACCGACATCCCGACGCTGCTGGCCCATCAGTTCCCGGTCGGGATGCAGACCTGGCTGTGGTTCGCCTTCCTCGCCTCGTTCGCGGTGAAACTGCCGATGTGGCCGGTCCACACCTGGCTCCCCGACGCGCATGTCGAGGCGCCGACTGCAGGCTCGGTGATCCTCGCAGCCATCCTCCTCAAGATGGGCGGCTACGGCTTCCTTCGGTTCTCGCTGCCGATGTTCCCGGTTGCCTCGGCCGAGTTCGCCAATCTCATCTACGCGCTCTCGGTGATCGCCGTCATCTACACCTCGCTGGTCGCGCTCCGGCAGGAGGACATCAAGAAGCTCATCGCCTACTCGTCCGTCGCCCATATGGGCTTCGTCACGATCGGCATCTTCTCGATGACGCCGCAGGGCGTGCAGGGCGGCATCTTCCAGATGCTCTCGCACGGCATCGTCTCGGGCGCGCTCTTCTTCTCGGTCGGCGTGATCTACGACCGCATGCACACGCGGCAGATCGATTTCTACGGTGGCCTCGTCAACCGCATGCCGCTCTATGCCTTCGTTTTCATGGTCTTCACGCTCGCCAACGTGGCGCTCCCCGGCACCAGCGGCTTCGTTGGCGAGTTCCTGACCCTGATGGGCGTCTACCAGGTGAACACCTGGGTCGCGATGCTGGCGACGACCGGCATCGTCCTCTCGGTCGCCTATGCCTTGTGGCTGTACCGCCGCGTGATCTTCGGGCCGCTCAAGCCGCACCTCGCCGCGATCCTCGACCTCACGCCGCGCGAGAAAGTGGTGCTCGTACCGCTGGTCGCGCTGACCGTCCTCTTCGGCATCTTCCCGCAGCCGCTCCTCAACCTGATGGCGCCGGCGGTGGATGCCCTCATCGTCGACTACCAGGCGTCGCTCAAGGCGGCCGAGGCCGCCGTCCAGACCGCCGTGGCGGGTGCCCATTGACCGGCGTCGGCGACCTCTCCCTGATCCTCCCCGAGCTTCTCCTCGGCGGCGGCCTCCTCGTTCTCCTCCTCGTCGGGGTCTTCGGCGGCGAGCGGGCGACGCAGACCGTCAACATCGCGACGCTTGCCTTGCTGGCAGTCGCCGCCGTCACGGTCCTCGGCATCGGCGGCCCGGGCACCAACTTCGATGGCGCGTTCGTCACCGACCCGT
The DNA here is from genome assembly GCA_964402985.1 of uncultured Bauldia sp. Classification (GTDB taxonomy): domain Bacteria; phylum Pseudomonadota; class Alphaproteobacteria; order Rhizobiales; family Kaistiaceae; genus JADYYB01. The sequence goes on from CAYOET010000077.1 coordinate 5,303, forward strand.
TCGCCCGCCTGATGAAGCTCCTCGTCCTCACCGGCTCTTTCATCGCCCTCGTCTTGTCGATCGGCCACGCCCGGCGCGAACGCTACGCCCGCTTCGAGTATCCGCTCCTCATCCTCAGCGCGACGCTCGGCATGCTGATGATGATCTCGGCCAACGACCTCATCTCGCTCTATGTCGCCATCGAGCTGCAGTCGCTGTCGCTCTACGTCCTAGCCGCCATCCAGCGCGACTCGATCCGCTCCACCGAGGCGGGCCTCAAATATTTCGTCCTCGGCGCGCTCGCGTCGGGCATGCTGCTCTACGGCGCCTCGCTGATCTACGGCTTCACCGGCCAGACCGGCTTCCAGGCGATCGCGGCGGCAATGGCCGACGGCGAGCCCGGCGTCGGCCTCATCTTCGGCGTCGTGTTCCTCCTCGCCGGCCTCGCCTTCAAGATCGCGGCGGTGCCGTTCCACATGTGGACGCCCGACGTCTACGAGGGCGCGCCCACGCCCGTCACCGCCTTCATGGCCGCCGCGCCGAAGATCGCCGCGATGTCGCTCCTCGCCCGCGTGACCATGGACGCGCTCGGCCCGATCGGCCTCGAGTGGCGGCAGATCGTGGTGTTCCTCTCGATCGGCTCGATGGTGCTCGGCGCCTTCGCGGCGATCGGCCAGCGCAACATCAAGCGCCTGATGGCCTACTCCTCGATCGGCCATGTCGGCTACGCGCTGCTCGGCCTCGCCGCCGGCACCGAGATCGGCCTCCAGGGCATGATCGTCTACCTGATCATCTACATGGCGATGACCCTCGGCGCCTTCGCCTGCATCATCGCCATGCGCCGCCACAACGTCGCGCTCGAGAACATCGAGGACCTCGCCGGCCTCTCGCGCACCAACCCGGCGATGGCCTTCATCCTGGCGGCGATCATGTTCTCGCTCGCCGGCATTCCGCCGCTCGCCGGCTTCTTCGGCAAGTTCTTCGTCTTCATCGCCGCGATCGAGGCCGGGCTCTTCGTCCTCTCGGTGATCGGCGTCCTCGCCAGCGTGGTCGGCGCCTACTACTATCTGCGCATCGTGAAGGTCATGTATTTCGACGAGCCGGTCGCCGCGTTCGACCGCACCCCCAGCGAGCTCCGCGCCGTGATGGTGCTGAGCGGCGCCTTCACGCTGCTCTTCATCTTCTTCGCCGGCCCGGTCAGCCGGGTCGCCGAAACCGCAGCGCACACCTTCTTCTGAGGATGCCGGAAACGACCCTGCCGGAAGGCTACCGCAGGCTCGCTTTCGAGCGACTGGGCTCCACCAATGTCGAGGCCCTCTCCCGCGCCCGTGGAGGTGACGTCGGCAGGCTCTGGGTCACCACGCAGGAGCAGACCGAGGGGAGGGGACGCCGCGGCCGCGTCTGGCGCTCCGGCAAGGGCAACCACCACGCCTCGCTGCTGCTGATCGATCCGGCCCCGCCCGAGGTCGCGGCCACGCTCTCCTTCGCCGCCGGCGTCGCGCTCCATCGCGCGCTTACCGATCTCGCGGGCGCCACTGCCGGCAAGCGTCTCCGCCTGAAATGGCCGAACGACCTCCTTTGCGACGGCCAGAAAGTGGCCGGTCTCCTAGTCGAGGGCGAGGCCCTGGCCTCAGGGCACTTTGCAGTCGTGACCGGAATCGGCGTCAATTGCGTTGATCATCCGGAAATCGAGGCGCTTTATCCGGCCGGGGACCTCGCTGCGCTGGGAATAACCGTCAATGCCGAACACCTCTTCTTGCGCCTCGCGCACACTTTCGACGAGGAGATCCAGCTCTGGGACTCCGGCCGCGGCTTCGCCGGGACGCGCAAGCGCTGGGTCAACCGCGCGCTCGGCTTCGGCGGGCCGATCCGCGTGAACCTGCCCGACCGCATCATCCACGGGCGACTCGAAACGCTCGACCCGGCCGGGCGCCTGATCGTCGTCGCCAATGACGGCCAGCGCGAGACGATCTCGGCCGGCGACGTCTTCTTCGGCGTGGGGGCCTAGCGTGGCCGACCAGCCGGAACTCGTCTTCCTCCCGCTCGGCGGCCTCGGCGAGATCGGGATGAACCTCGCCCTCTATGGCTACGGTCCGCCGCGCCACCGCAAATGGCTGGTGGTCGACTTCGGCGTCTCCTTCGGCGGCCCCGAGTTGCCGGGCATCGAGATCATCTACCCCGACATCGCTTTCCTCGAAGCGGAGCGCGAGCGCATCGTCGGCATCGCGATCACTCATGCGCACGAGGACCATTACGGCGCGCTCGTCGACCTCTGGCCGCGCCTTAAGCTGCCGATCTACGCCACCGCCTTCGTCGCGCACATGCTCGCCGCGAAGCAGGAGGGCTCGCCGGGCGATCCGATCCCGGTCAATCTCGTGAAGGCGGGTCAACGCGTCACCATCGGCCCCTTCGACGTCGAGTGGATTCCGGTCGCCCATTCGGTCCCCGAGTCGAACGCGCTCGCGATCCGCACGCCGGCCGGCCTCGTCGTCCATAGCGGCGACTGGAAGATGGACGACACGCCGCTCCTCGGCCCGCCGACCGCCGAGGCCCCGTTCCGCCGCCTCGGCGACGAGGGCGTGATCGCCCTCATCTGCGACTCGACCAACGCCCAGCGCGAGGGCCGCAGCCCCAGCGAGGCGGTCGTCGCCGCGGGCCTCAAGCAGGTCATCGCCGAGGCCAAGGCCCGAATCGGCATCACCATCTTCGCCTCCAACGTCGCCCGCATCCGCTCGATCGCCGAGGCCGCCGCCGCCAACGACCGCCAGGTCGTCGTCATCGGCCGCGCGCTCGCCCGGGTGATCGACGTCGCCGGCGAGCTTGGCCTCCTCGAGGGCCTGCCCGGCTTCCTCGACGAGGAAGCCTATGGCTACCTGCCGCGCGACAAGGTCGTGGCGGTGGTCACCGGCAGCCAGGGCGAGGCGCGCGCCGCGCTCGCCCGCATCGCCTCGGGCGAGCACCGCACCGTCGCCTTCGCGCCGGGCGACACGATGGTCTTCTCCTCGCGCACCATTCCCGGCAACGAGCGCCCCGTGAACGCCATCATCAACGCTCTCGTCGACCAGGGCGTGAACATCGTCACCGAACGCGACCACCCGGTCCACGTCTCGGGCCACCCGCGCCAGGATGAGATCGCGGAACTCTACCGGTGGGTCCGCCCGGGCACGGTGATTCCCGCCCATGGTGAGCCGGCTCACCTCTCCGCCCACGCCGCGTTCGCGCGCCGTCAGGGCATCCCGCACGTCGTCGAGGCCCGGAACGGCCACGTCATCCGTCTCGCTCCCGGCCTGCCCGAGAAGGTTCGCGAGGTCGAGACCGGCCGCCTCTATCGCGACGGCAACCTCATCGGCCCGGTCGACGCCGTGGGCTTCACAGAGCGCCGCCATCTCTCCTTCGCTGGGCATATCGCCGTCTCGGTCGCCATCGACAAGCGCGGCCAGATCCTCGCCGATCCCGAGGTCGCGCTATCCGGCATCCCGCTCGCCGACGCGGCCGGCCGCCGCTTCGAGGACGTCGTCCTCGATGCGGTGAACGGCGCGCTCGACTCGATGCCGGCGGGGCGCCGGCGTGACGAGGAAGTGGTGCGCGAAGCGCTCTACCGCGCCGTCCGCGGCACGATGCGCGACAGCTGGGGGAAGAAGCCGGTTTGCAGTGTGCTCGTCGCGGTCATATGACGGCCGCAGGCCGGGCGTGACTCGGCGATCGGAACCACGCTGATGAACTGGACCCTGCTCGCGATCTACTTCATCGTCTGGTGGCTGGTGTTCTTCGTGACCCTCCCCATCGGGGTCCGCTCGCAGGAGGAAGCGGGGGAGGGCCGCTATCTCGGCACCGACCCCGGCGCGCCGACTCGCCCGATGCTGGGCCGCAAGGCGCTGGCGTCAACGATCATCGCGGCCGCGATCACGGGGTTGTTGTGGATCGCGTATGCCTGGTTGGGCGTCGACCTCGAAGCCCTCAGCCGCATCTGGATGCGGTAAGCGAGACCTTCGTCAACGCACACCGCGATTGTCATCGCCGGGCTTGTCCCGGCGACCCATGAACACGGCGCGTTTCGACAAGAGCGCGACGGCGGTCGCATTCCCTCGGGAACTGTCGGAGTTCATGGGTTGCCGGGACAAGCCCGGCAATGACAAGCGAGGGGAAAGGGGAGTGCGGAGCCGCGGCACACAAAAAGAAAAAGCAAGGCGGTTAGCCTTGCTTTCTCAGTTCCCGCGTCCTTACCCCTCGTTCCCTGCCTGCTCCCGGTTACCGGGAGC
>CAYOET010000078.1:0-8746 GCA_964402985.1 uncultured Bauldia sp.
GCCGTGGCGGCGGGCCGCCAGGCGCCCAGCGCCGCCGGCTTTTGCGGCGATTTCCGCCGTTAACGCGCTTGGTGTATTCACGATCATATGCAGTACGCCCTGGGCCAGATTGCCACTGTCCCCAATATCATCACGATCATCAGGTTGCTGATGGTGCCTAGCATCGTCTGGCTGACCTTGCGCGAGCAACATGTCACGGCGTTCTGGCTGTTCGCCATCGCTGGAATCGGCGACGCGGTGGACGGGTTCCTGGCGCGGCAATTCAATCTCAAGAGCTGGCTGGGCGCTTTTCTCGATCCGCTTGCCGACAAGGCGCTGCTGGTCTCCATTTACGTCGCCCTGACCTTCCTTGGCCAGCTGCCGGTGTGGCTGACGCTCCTCGTGGTCGGTCGCGATGTCCTTATCGTCGCCGGGGTGAGCGTCGCCTGGTTCCGGGGTCGGCCGGTCGAGATGCGGCCGCTGCCGATCAGCAAGGTCAACACGCTCGCCCAGGTCGTGCTGGCGGCCATCGTCCTTGCCGACCTTGCCTTCTTGATGGATCTCGGCTGGTTGCGACAGGCTCTGATCGTGCTCGTCGGGCTTCTCGTCATCGGCTCGACCGTGGCGTACGCGATGGAATGGGCGCGGCATTTCGGTAAGCCGGAGGCAACGAGTGTCTGAGCAAGGGTGGGGGCAGGGGTCAATGTATCCGACACCGTTTCAGCGCCGGATCGCGTTCTGGGTCGCCGGGCTGATCTTTTTCCTGCTCTTTCTGTTCGTCTTCTCGCCTATCCTCCTGCCCTTCGTGCTCGGCCTGATCCTCGCCTATGCGCTCGATCCGGTGGCCGACTGGTTCCAGCGGCTCGGCTTCAGCCGGCTGATCGCGGCCGTCTTCATCCTCACCATTTTCATCTTTACGTTCATGCTGCTGGCGGTGGCGCTCCTCCCGATCCTCGTCAACCAGCTCGCCGGCCTCGTCAACGTCATCCCGAGCTATGTCGAGCAGCTGCAGCGCCTGCTTCTCCCGCTCCTCGACAGCGAGGCCGCGCGCTTCCTCGGCATCGACGCCGAGACCATCCGCGATTCGCTGAGCACGATCATGCGCGAGGGCGCGTTCTTCGTGACCGGCTTCCTGACCTCGATCTGGAGCAGCGGACGGACGCTCCTCGACTGGTTCATCCTCCTCATCGTCACCCCCTTCATCGCCTTCTACCTGCTCTACGACTGGGACCGCATGCTCTCGCTGATCGACAGCTGGCTGCCGCGCAGTCAGGCGCCGGTGGTCCGTCAGCTCGTCGCGGAGATGAGCACGGCGATCAACGGCTTCGTCCGCGGGCAGAGCCTTCTCTGCCTGTTCCTGGCCGTGTTCTACGCCGTCGGCCTCAGCTTCATCGGCCTCAACTACGGCCTCCTCATCGGCCTCAGCGCGGGACTTCTCAGCTTCATCCCCTTCGCCGGATCGATCCTCGGCTTCATCGTTTCGATGAGCGTCGCCTCGGTGCAGTTCTGGCCGAATTGGGGGCCGATCCTCGCCACCGGCGTGATCTTCATCGCCGGCCAGTTCATCGAAGGGAACATCCTTCAGCCGCGCCTCCTCGGCGACAGCGTCGGGCTGCACCCGGTGTGGCTGATGTTCTCGCTGGTCGCCTTCGGCTACCTCTTCGGCTTCGTCGGGCTGCTCATCGCCGTGCCCTCGGCCGCGGCGATCGGCGTCCTCGTCCGCTTCGCCCTCCGCCGCTACCTCTCCTCCGAGTTCTATCGCGGTCACGCCCAGGTGCCGGCCGAACCACCCTCCGAGTCGAAGGAAGTATGAACCGGGCCCCGAGCCGCCAGCTCGCCCTGACCCTTCCGCACGAGCCCGCGCTCGGCGCGGGCGACTTCCTGGTCGGCGACGCCAACCGCGAGGCCTTCGAGGCAGTCGAGCGCTGGCCGGATTGGCCGGCGCCTCTCCTCTGGCTGTGGGGGCCGGCCGGCTCGGGCAAGAGCCATCTCGTCGAGATCTGGCGGACGCGTTCGGACGCCGTGCTTGTGCCCGCGCCCAACCTTCACAGCGACGCGGTGGAGGAGATTCTCGCTTCCGGCGCCGCCGCGATCGAGGGCATCGACGCGGGCGTCGACGAGCGCGCGCTGTTCCACCTCCTCAACCTCGCCCGCCAGCGCGAGGCGAGCCTTCTCCTGACCAGCCGGCAAGGCCCCGACCTCTTCGCTCCGCCGCTCCCCGACCTCGCTTCGCGGCTGCGCGCCGCGCACGGGATCGAGGTCCGCGCCCCCGGCGACGACCTGTTGCAGCAGGTGCTCGTCAAACTCTTCGCCGACCGCCAGCTTCTGGTCGACCCGACGGTCGTCGATTTCATCCTCAAGCGGATGGAGCGCTCGTTCGAGGCCGCCAACGCCGTTGTCGCGGCGCTCGACGGCGCCGCGCTCGCCGAGGGCCGGTCGGTCAGCCGCGCGCTGGCCTCGGACGTCTTGGCGCGACTGCAAGCCGACTAAGGTCGAAACTGTAGAAATTTGGTCATGAAACCGGTGTAAGCTGGCCCATCTTCCAGGAAAGCGGACATGGACCAGAGAAACCCCGAAGTTGCCGAGGTGATCGACGAGCGCGAGCTTCAGTTGCGCGCGGCCGAGTTGCTGCGGAAATCGCCGGACCGCTTCATAAACCGCGAGATTTCCTGGCTCGGCTTCAATCGCCGGGTGCTCGAAGAGGCCGCCAATGCCAACCACCCGCTCCTCGAGCGGCTCCGCTTCCTGTCGATCTCTGCCGACAACCTCAACGAATTCTTCATGGTGCGCTTCGCCGGCCTCAAGGGCCAGCAGCGCCAGGGCATCGCTCTGCAGAGCGACGACGGGCGGACCCCGACCGAGCAGATCAAGCTCATCACAGAGGCGGCCGGCACCCTCGCCAGCGACCAGCAGAGCCGCTGGGTCGATCTCCGCCGCGAGTTGGGCGAAGCGGGCATCGCCATTCTCGAGGGCCAGGACGTCGGCAAGGAAGACCGCGTCTGGCTCGAGCGCTATTTCGTCGACGCCGTCTTCCCGGTGCTGACCCCGCTTGCCATAGATCCGGCGCACCCGTTCCCGTTCATCCCCAATCTCGGCTTCTCGCTCGCCCTCCAGCTCGCGAAGAAAACCACCAACGCCAAGATGACGGCGCTCATCCGCGTGCCGAGCACGCTCGACCGCTTCATCCGCCTGCCGGTGACGACCCCCGGCATCGACCGCTTCATCAGCCTCGAGCAGACGGTCTCGCTATTCACCCCGCTCCTCTTCCCCGGCTACACGGTCGAAGGGCAGGGCGCCTTCCGCATCGTCCGCGACTCGGACATCGAGGTCGAGGAAGAGGCCGAGGATCTCGTCCGTTTCTTCGAAGGCGCGCTCAAGCGCCGCCGCCGCGGCCTGGTGATCCGCCTCGAGATCGAGGCGGCGATGCCCGAATCGCTCGGCCAGTTCGTCGCCAACGCGCTCGGCGTGAGCGGCGAGGATTTGTTCAAGGTCCATGGCATGATGGCGCTGAACGACCTCTCGCAGCTCGTCAGCCTCGACCGCCCGACCCTCAAATTCCAGCCCTACACGCCGCGCTTCCCCGAGCGTATCCGTGAGAATGGCGGCGATTGCTTCGCCGCCATCCGGCAGAAGGACCTCGTCGTCCACCACCCCTACGAATCGTTCGACGTCGTCCTTCAGTTCCTGCGCCAGGCGACGCTCGACCCCGATGTCGTCGCCATCAAGCAGACGCTCTACCGGACCTCGCGCGACTCGCCGATCGTCCGCGCCTTGGTCGAAGCCGCCGAGGCCGGCAAGTCGGTGACGGCTCTCATCGAGCTCAAGGCGCGCTTCGACGAAGAGGCCAATATCCGCTGGGCGCGCGACCTCGAGCGCGCCGGCGTGCAGGTCGTCTACGGCTTCATCGAGCTCAAGACCCACGCCAAGCTGTCGATGGTGGTGCGCCGCGAGAACGGCCAGCTCACCTCGTACGTCCATGTCGGCACCGGCAACTACCATCCGGTCACCGCCCGCATCTACACCGACCTCTCCTTCTTCTCCGCCGACCCCGCGATCGGGCGCGATATCGCCAAGGTTTTCAACTACATCACCGGCTACTCGGAGCCCGCCGAGCTGGAGCGCATCGCGATCTCGCCGATGTTCCTGCGCCGCCGCATCCTCGACCTCATCGCCGCCGAAGTGGCGCACGTGAAGGCCGGTCGCCCGGGCCAGATCTGGATGAAGCTCAACGCGCTGGTCGACCGCCAGATCATCGACGCGCTCTACGACGCGAGCGCCGCCGGCGTCGAGATCGACCTCGTCGTGCGCGGCATCTGTTGCCTCAGGCCGGGCGTGCCGGGCCTATCGGAGCGCATCCGCGTCAAGTCGATCGTCGGCCGTTTCCTCGAGCACGCGCGAATCCTGTGCTTTGGCAACGGCCGAGGGCTGCCCTCGCCGGAGGCGTTCGTTTATATCGGGTCTGCCGACATGATGACGCGCAACCTCGACCGCCGGGTCGAGGCCATGGTGCCGATCCTGAACCCAACCGTGCACGAGCAGATCCTCAACCAGATCATGGTCGCCAACCTCGCCGACAACGAGCAGAGCTGGCAGGTGCTGCCCGACGGCACGTCCAAGCGCGTCATCCGCGCAAAGGGCGAACGCCCGTTCAACGCCCACCAGTATTTCATGACCAATCCGAGCCTCTCGGGCCGCGGCAAGGCGATCAAGGTCAGCGCGCCCAAGAGCATTCGCCGGGGGGCGGATGCCTGAAGCCGGGGAGCTTGACCACGCCCCTGGCCGCCTAAACGGCAATGGCCCCATCGGGGTCATCGACATTGGCTCCAACTCCGTCCGCCTCGTCGTCTACGAGCGGCTCAACCGCGCCCCGCTGCCGCTCTTCAATGAGAAGGCGCTGGTCGGCCTTGGCCGCGGCATCGCCCTGACCGGCAAGCTCGACGCCAAGGCGGTGGACTCGGCGCTCGGTGCGATCCGCCGCTACCGCGCTCTCTCCGACCAGATGCGGGCCAAAGAGCTGCACGTCTTTGCGACCGCCGCGGCGCGGGACGCCAAGAACGGCCCGGAGTTCATCGCGCAGGTCGAGAAGATCACCCGCGGGCCGGTCTCGCTTCTCGCTGGGGCCGAGGAAGCGCGGCTTTCGGCGCTGGGCGTCATCTCCGGCTTCCGCGATCCCAACGGCGTTGCCGGCGATCTCGGCGGCGGCAGCCTCGACATGGTCGACGTGAAGGGCCGCGAGATCGGCGCCGGCGAGACTTTTCCGCTCGGCGGCCTGATGCTCGAAGAGGCGTCGGCCAAGTCGCCCGAAAAGGCGGCCACGATTGCCAGGGACGCGCTGGCCAGGTCGGCCGTCCTCAAGAAGGGCAAGGGCCGGCGCTTCTACGCCATCGGCGGCACCTGGCGCTCGCTCGCCCGGCTGCACATGAGCCAGACCGGCTATCCGCTCCACGTGATGCACAACTATGCGATCGAGGCCGAGGAGGCGCTCGAGTTCTGCGAGCTCGTCGGGCACCACGATCTGTCCAGCATCGAATCGATCGACTCGGTGTCGCGGAGCCGCCAGCCGCTCCTGCCCTATGGGGCGATCGTGCTCGGCGAGATCATCCGGGCGATGAAGCCCTCGGAGATCGTGCTCTCGGCGCTCGGCGTCCGCGAAGGCCATCTCTACGAACTGCTCTCCGCCGAGGATCAGAAGCGCGATCCGCTCATGGTCTCGTGCGAGGAGCTGGCGATTCTCCGCTCGCGCTCGCCTCGTCACGCGCAGGAGCTCGGGCCGTGGGCCGGAGATGTCATTGCCGCGATGGGGATCGAGGAGACCAAGGAGGAAGCCCGGCTCCGCCAGGCGGCTTCGCTCCTCGCCGATATCGGCTGGCGCGCGCATCCCGAATATCGCGGCACCCAGGCGATCAACATCATCGCCAACGGCGCCTTCGTGGGGGTCGACCACCCCGGCCGCGCCTTCCTGGCGCTTGCCATCGCCTACCGCCACGACGGCCCGCCCAGCGAAGGCATCCCGAACCTCCGCGAGATCGCGTCGGCGCGGCTCATCGAGCGCGCGCGGGTCCTCGGTCTGACGCTGCGCGTCGCTTACCTCATCTCCAGCGCGATGCCGGGCGTTGTCCCGCGCACCCGCGTCGAGCGGAAGGGCAGGTCGCTCAACCTCATCCTTCCCAGGGACCTCGAGGACGTCACCGGCGACCGCGTCGAGAAGCAACTCGGCCAGCTAGCCAAGCTCGCGGGGCTCGAATCTTCGGTGATCGTCGAGAAGTAGGCATCCGGCATCGGGCATCCGGAGAAAGACCGGTTGCCTGATGCCCGATGCCCTACTCCGCCGCTTCCGCCGTCCGCGGGCGGGTCTCGACCATCACGACGCGCCGGCCGTTGAGCCGCAGGGCGGCCTCGCCGCGCTTCAACCGCAGGGCGGCCTCGCCGAAGAGGCTGCGGCGCCAGCCGGTAAGGGCCGCGATCTCGGCGCTGTCCTCGTCGGCGGCGATCGCCTCGAGGTCGTCGGTCGTGGCGATCAGCTTCGGCGCCACGCCGCTCGCCTCGCTGGTCATTTTCAGGAGCACCTTGAGGAGGTCGACGGCGGCCCCGTTCGCCTCCGAGACGTTCTTGACCTTGGGGAGCTTCGGGAGGTTCGCCTTTGGCGTATCCAACGCGCGGCGCACCTCGGCGACGATCTCCTCGCCGGCGCGCGAGCGCTCGAAGCCGCGCGGGATCGTGCGGAGCTGGGCAAGCGCATCGGCCGTCGCCGGCTGCTGGGTGGCGACCTCGATGAGCGCGTCATCCTTGATGACGCGACTCCGCGGCACGTCGCGCCCCTGCGCCTCGCGCTCGCGCCATGCGGAAACCGTCTGCAGAACCGCCAGCTCGATCGGCTTCCGGAGCCGCATCTTGACCCGCTTCCACGCCTCCTCGGGGTGGCTCTCATAGGTCGCGGGCGAGGTCAGGATCTCCATCTCGGACTCGACCCAGTCCGAGCGCTCCTGATGGGCAAGTCGATCTCTGAGCTGGACGTAGACGTCGCGAAGGTGGGTGACGTCGGCCAGCGCGTATTCGGTCTGCCGGTCGGTCAGCGGCCGGCGCGCCCAGTCGGTGAAGCGCGAGGATTTGTCGATCCGCGCGCCGGTCAGCGTGGCGACCAGCTGGTCGTAGCTCACCGACTCGCCGAAGCCGCACACCATCGCCGCGACCTGGGTGTCGAAGATCGGGTGGGGAATCAGCCGCGCCTGGTGGAAGACGATTTCGATGTCCTGCCGCGCGGCGTGGAAGACTTTCATCACCTTCTCGTCGGCCATGAGCGCGTAGAAGGGCTGGAGGTCCATTCCGGGGGCGAGGGCGTCGATAACGACGGCGTCGTCCTCACCCGCGAGCTGAATCACGCAAAGTTTCGGCCAAAAGGTCGTTTCCCGCATGAACTCGGTGTCGACCGTCACGAAGTCGGACTTGGCCAAACGGGAACAAACGGCCGCCAATTCGGCCGTCGAGGTAATGATTGTCATCCGATCCCTATAGACCCTACGTTTCGATCTGTCGCGCCCCTATCCGGGCGAGGGTTACGAGGGCCGCAGGACCGCGGGATTCGGCCCTCTCGCCTTGACAAGGCAAACCCTCTCATGCGCTTCTCCGCGCGCCCGCGGCCGGGGCGGAAACCCGGCTTTCCGTAAGATCCAAAGCCCATGCACCGCTACCGGACCCACACTTGCGGGCAGCTTCGCCCGACCGATGTCGGCTCAAATGTTCGCCTCTCGGGCTGGGTGCACCGGGTGCGCGATCACGGCGGGCTCCTCTTCATCGACCTTCGCGACCATTACGGGATCACGCAGGTGGTGGTGGATCCCGATTCTCCCGCGTTCGGCGAGGCCTCCAAGCTGCGCTCCGAGTGGGTGGTCAGGGTCGACGGAGCGGTGCGCGCACGGCCCGCCGAAACGGCCAACGCCCAGCTCCCGACCGGCCAGGTCGAATTGTTCGCGGCCGAGATCGAGATGCTGTCGGCGGCCAGGGAGCTGCCGATGCCGGTCTTCGGCACGGTCGACTACCCGGAGGAGACGCGGCTCAAATACCGCTTCCTCGACCTTCGCCGCGACCATCTCCATTCCAACATCATGAAGCGGTCGGCGATCATCTCCTCGATCCGCCGCCGGATGATCGCGGGCGGGTTCTTCGAGTTCCAAACGCCGATCCTCACCGCCTCCTCGCCCGAGGGCGCGCGCGACTTCCTGGTCCCGGCCCGCCTCCATCCCGGAAAATTCTACGCGCTGCCGCAGGCGCCGCAGCAGTTCAAGCAGCTGATCATGATCGCCGGCTTCGACCGCTATTTCCAGATCGCGCCCTGCTTCCGCGACGAGGATGCCCGCGCCGACCGCTCGCCGGGCGAGTTCTACCAGCTCGACATCGAGATGAGCTTTGTCACCCAGGACGACGTGTTCAACGCCGTCGAGCCGGTGATGCGCGACCTCTTCGAGGAGTTCGGCGGCGGCAAGACCGTCACCCCGAAATTCCCCAAGATCACCTACCGCGACGCGATGCGGCTCTACGGCTCCGACAAGCCGGATCTCCGCAACCCGATCAAGATGAGCGCGGTCACCGACCATTTCCGCGATTCCGGCTTCTAGGTCTTCGCCAGCATGATCGCCGCCGACCCCAAGGTCGAGGTGTGGGCAATCCCCGCCCCGGGCGGCGGCAACCGCGCCTTCTGCGACCGCATGAACGCCTGGGCGATCTCCGAGGGCCAGCCCGGCCTCGGCTACATCTTCTTCCGCGAGGGGGA
>CAYOET010000079.1:0-9391 GCA_964402985.1 uncultured Bauldia sp.
GCGCTCGGCAAACTGGGCGGCCGCGAGATGACGGCGGCATCCGACCTCGACCTCATCCTCGTCTACGATCACGACGAGAGCGCTACGCAATCGGACGGCGCCCGGCCGCTCAGCGGCAGCCAGTATTTCGCGCGCCTCACCCAGCGCCTCGTCGCCGCTTTGTCGGCGCCGACTTCCGAGGGCCGCCTCTACGATGTCGACTTCCGCCTCCGTCCGTCCGGCAATTCAGGTCCGCTCGCCTCGCGCCTCCCGGCTTTCGTCGCCTATCAGCGCAACGAGGCGTGGACGTGGGAGCATATGGCGCTGACGCGAGCGCGGGTGATGTCCGGCGACAAGGCAATCGTCGCGCGAGTTAAGAAGGAAATTCGCGCGATCCTCACGCGCCGGCGCGAGGCGAAGAAGACGACCGCCGACATTCTCGAGATGCGTGCTCTGCTCGCGGGCGAGAAGGGCGGCGGTGGACCGTGGGACCTCAAGCAGGCACGGGGCGGTCTCGTCGACATCGAGTTCGTCGCTCAGGCGCTGCAGCTGGTGCACGGCGCCGAGCACCCGGACCTCCTCTCCACCGAAACCGAAGCGAGCCTCCGCGCCGCGACCGCGGCCGGCGTTCTTCCGCGAGCCGAGGCCGATGTGCTCCTTCCCGGGCTCCAGCTCGAGCAGTCGCTGACGCAGGTCCTGCGCCTCTGCCTCGACGGCCCTTTCGTCCCCGCCGACGCGCCAAGGGGCCTCCTTGCGCTACTCTCCCGCGTGACCGCGCTCCCCGATTTCCCCTCGGTCGAGGCCCACCTCAAGGACACCCAGCGCGACGTGCGCGCTTCGTTCGAGCGCGTCGTCGGCAAGGTGCCGGCAACGAAGAGCTAGTCTAGGCTGCCGCCGCCTCGCGCTCCCGGCGGCGGCGTGCCGCGAGCACCGCGGCGATATTCTCCTCCGCCCACAACCGCACCCCCTCCAGCGTCTCGGAGAGGCTCCGCCCCAGCGGTGTGAGCGCGTAGGTCACCGTGACCGGCACTGTCGGGGTCACGGTACGGGTGAGGAGGCCGTCGCCCTCGAGGCTGCGCAGCGTCTGCGTCAGCATCTTCTGCGAAATCCCGCCGACCTCGCGCTTGAGCTGGCTGAAGCGCTTCGGGCCGGGGCCGAGGAGACCCATCACGAGAACGGTCCACTTGTCGGCGATGCGGTCGAGGACAACCCGTGTCGGGCAATCCTCCGTGTACGGGTTCCACTTGGTCACTGCTAGGTACCTAGGCTACCGGAGGGTGCTTTCTTGCCAATGGTTATACAGGAGGCCAAATGGATGCTCCATCGCTCACGGAGCCTCCCGATGTCCAAGCCTCTCACCAATCACCCGCTCGGCCTCGCCGCGATCGACCTCCTCGACCTCGCGCTCAACAAGAAGAAGGTGCGCGAAGCGTTCGAGAAGCATGTCGTTCCCGGCTACATCCAGCACAATCCCGGCGCCGCCACTGGCCGCGAGGCCGCGGTCACCTTCCTGAGCGCCTGGGTGCAGCAGTTCCCGGACCTCAAATACGACTTCAAGCGCGTCTTCGTGGATGGCAATCACGTCATTCTCCACGCCCATCTGACGATGAACGCACAGGATCGCGGGACCGCTCTCGTCGACATCCTCCGTGCCGAGAACGGCAAGTTTGTCGAGCACTGGGACGTCCTCCAGGCGGTGCCGGAGAACGCCGCCAACTCCAACACGATGTTCTAGCGCGCCCCACGAATGCCGGGAGCTACGCCGCCTTCTTCACCACCTTTGGGTGGACCGGCAGCCGCACCGAGACGATCGTCCCGACGCCCTCCTGGGAGCGGATGCGCATCGCGCCGCCATGGGCCTCGGCGAGCGAGCGGGTGATGGCGAGGCCGAGGCCGGAGCCCTTGTGGCTCTTGGTGAACTGGTTCTGCACCTGCTCGAAGGGCTGGCCGAGCTTCTTGATCGCCTCTTTCGGGATGCCGATGCCGGTGTCCTCGATCGAGAAGGCAATCGACTGACCGCTCGACCGCGTGCGCACGGTGATCTTGCCGCCCGGCTGGGTGAATTTCACCGCGTTGGAGAGGAGGTTGAGCATGATCTGCTTCACCGACCGCTTGTCGGCGGTGATCCGCAGCCCTGCCTCGATGTCGGAGACGACCGTGATGCCCTGGGTCTCGGCCTGGGAGGTGACGATGCGCAGCGTCTCCTCGACCAGCTCGTCGAGGACCAGCTCCTCGAACGAAAGGTCGATGCGCCCGGCCTCGATCTTCGACATGTCGAGGACGTCATTGATGACGCCGAGGAGGTAGTTGGAACTCTTCAGGATGTCGTCGCAGTACTCGACGTATTTCTCCGAGCCGAGCGGGCCGAACATGCCCGAACGCATGATCTCGGAGAAGCCGATCACGGCGTTGAGCGGCGTGCGGATTTCGTGGCTGATATTGGCGAGGAATTCCGACTTGACGCGGTTGGCCTCCTCGGCGCGCTCCTTCTCCTCGGCGTAGCGCTCGGCGAGCTCGACCATCTGCTGCGCCTGCATCTCAAGCTTCTGCCGCGACTGGCGAAGGTCGGCGATGGTGGCGACGAGGCGCCGCTCGCCCTCGACGAGGCGCTCCTCGTGCTTCTTGATCTGCGTGATGTCGGTGCCGACGGAGACGAACCCGCCGTCCTTGGTGCGCCGCTCGTTGATCTGCAGCCACCTGCCGTCATCAAGTCGCGCTTCGAAACTGCGCGAGCCTTCCTCGGGGCGGCCGTCGCCGCCGGCCACTTGCGCGCGCACGATAGGCTGGCGGCCCTTGCCCATGACTTCGTGATAGGGCGTGCCGCGCTGCACCTGGGCGTCGGTAAGCCCGTGCAGCTGCTGGTATTTCGAATTGCACATCACCAGGCGGTTCTCGGCGTCCCAGAGGACGAAGGCTTCCGAAACCGTCTCGATCGCGTCTCTTAGGCGGATGTCCGCAGTCTTCGAACGTTCCTCGGTGCGCATCTCCTCCGAGACGTCGACGGCGATGCCGATGAGATGCGGCTCGCCGCTCTCCTTGCCGATCAGCTCGGCGCGGGCGCGCAGCCATACCCACTCGCCGCTCGCATGGCGCATGCGGAACATGCGGTCGATGGTGGTGTCGCCGTTGCGGTAGAGCGCCTCGGCGAGGCTCATAAGGTCGCCGTCGTCGGGGTGGACGAGGGCGTTGACCTCGCCGAAACTGAGCAGCGTGTCGCGCGTCTTCATGCCGAGCATGTCGAACATCGACATCGACCAGAACATCCGGCCGCTCGGCAGGTCCCAGTCCCAGAGGCCGCAGCGGCCGCGCATCAGTGCGGTGTCGAGGCGGTGATGGGTGGCAGTGTAGATGCGGTCGGCGGCGACGGCGCGGGCCGATTGGGCGAAATAGCCGTAGAGGACGACGAGGAGGAGGGCGCTCGTGGCGACGAAGATGAGGACGGTGAGCGAGAGGTCCGAGCGCCACTCGGCGTAGACGAGGTCGAGCGGCTGGACGATGGCGACCGAGCCGAGCTTTCCGCCGAGGTGATGGAGCGCGGCGAGGGCCTGGTTGCCGTCAGGGAGCATGATCTTCATCACGCCGGCGCGCTCGCCGAAGATGAGGAGCGGCTGCGACTGGCCGATCTGGAAGCCGAGCGTGGTGTTCTCGAGCCCGAGCCCGGCCGGCACCGTGGCGAGGATCATCTGCCCGGGGTCGCTGACCATGACGCGCCGCCCGTCGGCGGTGGCGCCGGTGGGGAGGGCGTCGGCGAGCACGTTGCGGAGCTGGGCGGTCGACTGGCTGAGGTCGAGGCCGGGCTCGGCGTCCTCGAGCGACTTGCCGACGAGTGCGGCCATCAGGCCGATGGTCTCGGTCGCCTGCGCTTCGCGCTGCATCCGCACCTGGTAGAGCTCGAGGAGCTGCACCGCCGCGACGATGGCGAGGAAGATGGTGATCAGGAAGGGGATGAGCCGGCGGAGGATCGGCTCGGCGGCGAGGAGTTTCTCGTAGGCCGGCTCGGCGATCAGCCGCGCATGGCCCGAGAGCTTACGGCCCGCGCCCCAGGAAACGGCAGCAATGATCTTGTCGGCGACTGCGCGACCGGGCGCGCTCTGCGCCATGGCTGACCTCTTCCGCCACGGACCAACCGAACGCATCCACGCGAATCACTGCATTTGAATCAAGCCGAATCGCGATGTCTAGGCGATGACGGTGCTTCGGAGGTCGTCGGCGCAGAAAGCGGAACGGTGTGTGATTTCCGCTACTTCGGCGGAGAGTCTCAGACTCTCTCAAAGCTTGGTGAGGGGCGAGTCGGGAGACACAACGGCTAGTGGCGGACGCAGCCAAAAGCCTGAGCTAGGAGGGAGAAAACCGGCGTGTGAGAGGCCCTACAAGATCGGCGCGCCTGGGGATAGGCCGGCGGCTGCAACCTTGCGTTAACTCGCGTCACCGCCCCGCGCGAGCGCCTGCGGTCAAGACGACAAGGGGGGTGGTTGCTACCAATCACGCCAATCGCCGATCTCGTCCGCGAGGCTCTTTTGCTTCGCAAGGAACGCCATCTCCTCAAGCACGGCACAAATGTCCTCGCGTTCTTCGGTCTCGATGACCTGTCCCGCGGCTCCGTCGGCTTCGTTGAACCATTCGACGCAGCGGCGGAGGATCGAACGCACTTTTGCCTTCGACGGCTTTGGGCCGAGATCCCTCAACTCGCGACAAGCGTCAACGATAGCTTGGCGGGCCGCCTCGGTGAACTCCTTGGGCGGAAAGGGAGGAGAGGGCGACCATCTCTCGAATGGCGTCTCGGCGAGGAACTTCTCCCAAGTGAGGCTCTTGAGCCGCGTCCTGTATCGCTGTTCCTTGGCGGCTTGCTCGGCGGCATCCTTCGCAATGGACTTCTGGCGCTCGGCGAGCAGAGCTTCGCGATCGTGCTTCCACCGCCATTCACCCTCGGCGGCACTGTCGATGAACTGAAGTGGGGCGTACCTGATGCCTGCCGCTTGCGTGGCCGCCTGACTGTCCTCCCCTGACAGGATCACCGTCCCAACCAAGGCCACGCGGTCAAGGACAGATAGGTTCCAAAACTCAGACCAAAGGCCGAACGCCGCCATCCGACCGCCGCCAGACACCGCTCCTTTGATACCCTCGAACCGGCGTTCCCGAAGGATGTTCCTGTGGCCGACGGCTTCCAAGTCGGGAGGCGATGTCCAAATCCCTTCAAGAACGGCGAGCACGACAAGGTCTCCCGTCACGTCGACCACCTTGAAAGCGGCATAACGGCCGGTCTCCGGTGAAGCAAACTGTGAAAGAGGCTTCGTGCGAAAGCTGTAGATCGCACCCACCGCCGGCAACTCGACGGCGGCATCCTTACCCTTTTTGGCCGCAGCCACGAACCCGGACTACGCCAGCGTGCGCGTGATGATGTCCCGCGTGTCGCTGGAGAGCTCGGCGGTGTCGGCGATGCGGCGGAGGGCGGTCTCGGCTTTCGCCCGCCGGCCCGCTTCGAGTGCGCGCCAGGAGCGGAAGCTGACCAGGAGCCGGGCGGCGGTCTGCGGGTTACGCGGGTCGAGGCCGAGGACGAAGTCGGCGACGAAATCATAGCCGGCGCCATCGGCGCGGTTGAACTCGGTCTGGTTGCCGCTCGCGAAGCTGCCGATCAGCGAGCGGACGCGGTTGGGGTTCGAGATCGAGAACGCCGGGTGGCTCATCAGCTCGCGCACCCGGTCGAGCGTCTCGGGCGCCGGCGTCATGCCCTGCAGGCTGAACCATTTGTCGAGCACCAGCGCGTCGGTCTCGAAGCGCTTGTAGAAGGCGTCGAGCGCCTCCTGCCGGCCCGGCAGACCCTCATAGGCGAGGATCGACAGCGCCGCGGTGCGGTCGGTCATGTTGTCGGCCTTGTCGAAGGCCTCGCGCACGGCCTGCATCGCGGCCGGGTCGCGGTTGGCGACGGTGAGGTCGAGGAGGACGTTGCGAAGCGACCGCCGGCCCGCGCTCGCCGCGTCCGGTGAGAACTTGGCGCTGATCTTGAGGCCGTCACGCACGGCCTTGAGTCGCGCGCCGAGCGAGTTGGCGATGGCGGCGCGAAGTCCCTTCCGCGCCGTGGCGATCGCGTCCGGATCGACGTCGCGGCCGATCTCGCGGGCGACGTCGGCCTCGCCGGGGAGGGCGAGGACCTGGGCGCGGAACGCCGGCTCGAGCGCATCGTTCTCGGCCACTTCGCCGAGCGCCTCGATGAACTCGTGCGGGTTCTCCGGCTGCTTGCCGGCGCGCACGGCGGCGGTGCCGGCGAGAAGGGCGCGCATCGCCAGGACATGGCCGGCCTGCCAGCGGTTGAAGGGGTCCTTGTCGGCGCGGAGGAGGAAGATGAGATCCTGGGTGCCGAGGTCGACGGTGAGCTTTACCGGCGCGGAGAAATTGCGCAGCAGCGAGGGCACCGGCGGCGCGGCGACGCCGTCGAACACGATCGTCTCGCTCTCCTTGGTGAGGTGGATGACGTCGCCGGTGACCTTGCCGCCCGAGGCCGGCCCGATCGCGAGGTCCTCGCCGTTCGGCCCGACGAGGCCGAAGCGGATCGGCATGTGCATCGGCGCCTTCTTCGGCTGTCCCGGGGTCGGCGGGACGGACTGCGAGAGCGAGAGCGTGTAGCGCTTGGCGGCTGCGTCGTAGGTGCCCTTGGCCTTTACCTCGGGCGTGCCGGCCTGGCTGTACCAGAGCTTGAACTGGGTGAGGTCGATCTGTCCGGCCTCGGCGAACCCTTCGAGGAAATCCTCGACCGTCGCCGCCTCGCCGTCGTGGTTGGCGAAGTAGAGGTCCATGCCGCGCCGGAAAGTGTCCTTGCCGATGATGGTGGCGAGCATGCGCACCACTTCGGCGCCCTTCTCGTAGACGGTCGCCGTGTAGAAGTTGTTGATCTCCGAATAGATTTCGGGGCGCACCGGGTGGGCGAGGGGGCCGCCGTCCTCGGGGAACTGGCGCGCCTGCAGCGTGCGCACGTCGGCGATGCGCTTCACGGGCCGGGCCCGCTGGTCGGAGGAGAACTCCTGGTCGCGGTAAACGGTGAGGCCTTCCTTGAGGCAGAGCTGGAACCAGTCGCGGCAGGTGATGCGGTTGCCGGTCCAGTTGTGGAAGTACTCGTGCGCGATGACGCCCTCGACATGCGAGTAGTCGGCGTCGGTGGCGGTGTCGGGGTCGGCCAGCACGTACTTGTCGTTGAAGACGTTGAGGCCCTTGTTCTCCATCGCCCCCATGTTGAAGTCGGAGACGGCGACGATCATGAAGATGTCGAGGTCGTATTCGAGCCCGAACACGTCCTCGTCCCACTTCATCGAGCGCTTGAGCGAGTCCATCGCGTAGGCGCAGCGGCCCTCCTTGCCGTGCTCGCAATAGATGCGGAGCTCGACCTTGCGGCCGGACATGGTGGTGAAGTGATCGGTGAGGAGGCCGAGATCGCCGCCGACGAGCGCGAAGAGATAGGCCGGCTTTGGGAAGGGGTCGTGCCAGACGGCGAAGTGTTTGTCCGGGCCGACTCTGCCCGCGTCGATCGGGTTGCCGTTGGAGAGGAGGATCGGCGCTTCCTTGGTCTTCGCCTCGATCCGCGTCGTGAACACCGAGAGGACGTCCGGCCGGTCGAGATAGTAGGTCATCCGCCGAAAACCCTCGGCCTCGCACTGCGTGCAGTAGGTCGTGCTCGAGCGGTAGAGGCCCATCAGCTGGGTGTTGGCCGCGGGGTTGATCTCAGTGTCGATCTCGAGCGTGAAGGTCTCGTTCGGCGGCTCGGGAATGGTCAGTAGATCAGGCGTGACGTCGTACTTGTCCTGCGCGACCGGCTTGCCGTTGAGCTTGAGGCCGGTGAGCGTGAGCCCGTCGCCGATCAGCTTCAGCGGCGCCTTGCCCTCGCCCTTCGGATTGCGCCTTATCTTGAGCTTGGAGAAGACCTTGGTCGCCGCGGGGTCGAGCCGGAAGTCGAGATCGACAGTGTCGATGAGGAAATCCGGAACGCGATAGTCGGTGAGGCGGATCGGCGCGGCGTCGCTCTTCATGGGTGCTCTGGCGGGTGCTCGGCTAGGGGGAGCGCTGTTTGTAACCCTTTGAGCCATCCCGGCCAAGCCATTCGAGGGTCAGAGGCGCTCGCCCATTCATTCGTCTGGCATCATCCCCTAGGGTTCCGTCATGGCCGGGCTAGGGCCCGGCCATCCACGAAGGCCACGGGGCGCCGACATGCTCGGGGCATACGTCTACATCATGACCAACCGGCCGAGTGGCACGCTCTACACCGGCGTGACCAACGATGTCGTGCGGCGCGTCTGGGAACATCGGGAGGGCATCCACGAGGGCTTCACTAAGCGCTACGGACTGAAGCGCCTCGTTTACTACGAAGAGCTCGCCTCCATAGTGGAGGCCATCTCGCGCGAGAAGGCGATGAAGCACCGGCCCCGCGCCTGGAAGGTGAGACTGATCCTGCAGACCAACCCGGAATGGCGCGACCTCTGGGAGGACATCGGCCATGCGCCGTAAGACGTGGATGGCCGGGACACAGCCCGGCCATGACGGAAACGGGGGAGATGCTGGCTCCTACCGCTCCAGCACCGTCCTGATCTCGACGAGGTTGGAGCGCGCCCTTAGGGCGTAGAAGCCGAGTGTCTCGAGGTGGCTGGGGAAGAGGAGGCCGTCCTCGGAGCCGTTGGAGATGATGAGCGGGTCGAGGGCGACGGCTCTTCGCAGGTGATCCTCGAGGTTGTCCCAGATCGCAGTCAGCTCGCGCGACTCGACGATCTCGGCGAAGTCGGCGCGGGTGCCGGTGAGGATGCCCCAATAGGCGTAGAGCTGGCCCTTGGCGAACATGAACTGGTCGTCCGCGCGCATGTCGAGCCAGCCGGCGTTGGACGCCTCCGCCCGCTCCATGAGGGTCGCCGTCGTCGCGCCGATGTCGGAGGCGATGCGGTCGACGAACTGGAGGAGGTTGTCGGCGCGGGAATCGAAACCGGCCTGGCAGGCGCCGAGGCGCTCCTGGTAGCGGCGGAGCGCGGCGAGGGCATTGCGGTAGTAGGTCGGCGTTGCGGTGGTGGGGCCGAAGGGGCGCGGGCTGAAGGGGTTGAAGTACCAGGTCGCGGTGTCGAACTGGACCCCGCTGCGCGCGCTCGACAGGTCGGGGTCGATCTCCGAGGTCCCGCGCTCGCGGCCGATCGCGTCGGCGAGCTCGATCGCGGTGCGCGCCACGGCGCGGTGGATGCCGAGTTCAAAGGCGGCCTTGTTGTCGAAGAAGCGCGTCCGCTCCCACGGAATGCCGAAGAGCCCGAGCTTGTAGAGGGGGTTGGAGGGCAGCCAGGCATTCCGGTTGACTTCGAAATCGAGGAGGTCGGTCGTCGCCGCGACGATAAACGAGGTGCCGCACTGGGGGACCGCTCCATCGACTGCCGGCAACGGCGTGCGCGGCGCG
>CAYOET010000080.1:0-11546 GCA_964402985.1 uncultured Bauldia sp.
CTCGAAGCCCGCTCGATGAAGATCAAGACCTCGGCCGAAGTCGCCCAGGTCGGCTCGATCGCCGCCAACGGCGAGACGATGATCGGCGAGAAGATCGCCGAGGCGATGCAGAAGGTCGGCAACGAGGGTGTCATCACCGTCGAAGAGTCGAAGGCCCTCGAGTTCGAGCTCGAAGTGGTCGAAGGCATGCAGTTCGACCGCGGCTATCTCTCGGCCTATTTCATCACCAACGCCGAGAAGATGTTCGCCGAGCTCGAGGATCCGTACATCCTCCTCCACGAGAAGAAGCTCTCCAACCTTCAGGCGATGCTCCCGGTCCTCGAGGCCGTGGTGCAGTCCGGCAAGCCGCTCCTCATCATCGCCGAGGACGTCGAGGGCGAGGCTCTGGCCACGCTCATCGTCAACAAGCTCCGCGGCGGCCTCAAGGTCGCGGCCGTCAAGGCGCCGGGCTTCGGCGATCGCCGCAAGGCGATGCTCGAAGACATCGCCATCCTGACCGGCGGCTCGGTGATCTCCGAGGACCTCGGCATCAAGCTCGAGAGCGTCACGCTCGACATGCTCGGCCGGGCCAAGAAGGTCACGATCGCCAAGGAGAACACCACGATCGTCGACGGCGCCGGCCAGCGCCCCGACATCGACGGCCGCATCTCGCAGATCAAGGCGCAGATCGAGGAGACCACCTCGGACTACGACAAGGAGAAGCTCCAGGAGCGTCTCGCCAAGCTCGCAGGCGGCGTCGCGGTGATCCGCGTCGGCGGCGCGACCGAGATCGAGGTCAAGGAGAAGAAGGACCGCGTCGACGACGCCCTCAACGCGACCCGCGCGGCCGTGCAGGAAGGCATCGTTCCGGGCGGCGGCACTGCACTCCTGCGCGCCAAGAAGGCGGTCGAGAAGCTGAAGAACGCCAACCCGGACGTCCAGGCCGGCATCAACATCGTCCTGAAGGCGCTCGAGTCGCCGATCCGCCAGATCGCCGAGAACGCGGGCGTTGAAGGCTCGATCGTGGTCGGCAAGGTGCTCGAGGGCAACACCGACACGTACGGCTTCGACGCGCAGACCGAGACCTACGTGGACATGGTCAAGGCCGGCATCATCGACCCGACCAAGGTCGTGCGCACCGCCCTTCAGGACGCGGCGTCGGTCTCCGGCCTCCTCATCACCACCGAAGCCATGATCGCCGAGCACCCGAAGAAGGAATCGGGCGGCGGCGGTGGCGGCGGCGGCATGGGTGGCGGCGGAATGGGCGGCATGGACTTCTAGAGGCTTGCCTCACGAGGCTCGCCCTCGGGGAGTTCGAGCCCCATCCGCCAACGAGAAAGGCCGCCTCCGGGCGGCCTTTCCTTTTTGAGACCGCCCTCCCATCATCCGCCTCCCCGGCGAAAGCCGGGGTCCATTCGAGGGCAAAGGAAGCGCGCCTTGCGGTTTCGTGTCCGCCCAGCCGGCGAGGGCCTCGCCTTGCGCATCGTGCGGATGGGCCCCGGCTTTCGCCGGGGAAGCGGCTTCGGGAGGGAGGAGTTCGTGTCTCACCCGGGTCCGTTAACCGCCCCGAAATGGGCGGCGTGCTTGTCGCTTACGGCGCTATGGGCTAGAGCCTCGGCGCCTGGCGAGCAGCGTTCCCGGCCCAGCCGGGACAAGGATTCAGGACGATGGCGAAGAGCGACAAGACCTCCACCCCGCAGGGGGGCGGACGGCAGGCGGGAGCCGTTCTGCCGAGGCTGGCGCGCGGGTTCGTCGACCGGTCGGCGGGGGATATCCGCGCCACCGACGCCATGATCCGCACCATCCGCGGGGTCTATGAGCGCTACGGGTTCGAGCCGGTGGAGACGCCGCTGGTCGAATATTCGGACGTGATCGGCAAGTTCCTGCCCGACCAGGACCGGCCGAACGAGGGCGTGTTCTCCTTCCAGGACGACGAGGAGAGCTGGCTCTCGCTCCGCTACGACCTCACCGCACCGCTGGCCCGCTACGTCGCGCAGAATTACGACCAGCTGCCCAAGCCGTATCGGAGCTATCGCGCGGGCTGGGTGTTCCGCAACGAGAAGCCGGGGCCGGGGCGCTTCCGCCAGTTCATGCAGTTCGACGCTGACACGGTGGGCGCCGCCTCGCCGGCCGCCGACGCCGAGATGTGCATGATGGCGGCCGATACGCTGGAAGCGCTCGGCATCCCGCGCGGGCAGTACGTCATCAAGGTCAATTCGCGGAAGGTGCTCGACGGGGTGATGGAGTCGGTCGGGCTCGCCGGCTCGGATAGGGCCGGGCAGCGGCTCACCGTCCTTCGCGCGATCGACAAGTTCGACCGGCTGGGCTGGGAGGGCGTCGAGGCGTTGCTCGGCAAGGGGCGGCTCGACGAGTCGGGCGACTTCACCAAGGGCGCGGGCCTCGGCGCCGAACAGATCCAGGGGCTCTTCATCTTCTTCGCGCTCGGCGGCGTGACTGGCCTCCGCAGCGAGGATCAGATCATCGGCGACCGTGCGCGCCGTCCGGTCAGCGACTTCCTGGTGACGCCGGGAGTGCCCGAGGGTGAAGGCGAGTTCCTCAACATCGACGCCGGTCCGGCGCGGGCGTTCGACAATCTCGCCGTCCTCGAAGCGTGGACCGACGTCCTCGACGACAACCCAGCGGGGATGGCGGCGCTTGCCGAGCTGCGCGCCATCGTCGAGATGTCGGAGGCGGCGGGCTATGGCAGCCGGCGCATCCAGCTGTCGAGCAGCGTGGTCCGCGGGCTGGAATATTATACGGGGCCGGTGTTCGAGGCGGAGCTGCTGTTCGAGACCAGGAACGAGAAGGGCGAGCCGGCGCGGTTCGGGTCGGTCGGCGGCGGCGGGCGGTATGACGGGCTGGTCGGCCGGTTCCGCGGCGAGAACGTGCCGGCGACCGGGTTCTCGATCGGGGTGTCGCGGCTGATGGCGGCGCTGTCGGCGCTCGGCAAGGTGAAGAGCGAGGCGAGCGGCGGGCCGGTGGTGGTCCTCGTTCTCGACCGGGACAGAATCGGCGACTATCAGCGCCTGACGACCACGCTCCGCAATGCGGGGATCGCGGCGGAGCTCTATCTCGGCGAGTCGGGCATGAAGGCGCAGATGAAATATGCCGACCGCCGCAACGCGCCCGCCGTGGTGATCCAGGGCTCGGACGAGCGCGCGGCCGGCACGGTGCAGATCAAGGACCTCGCGCTCGGCAAGGCGCTGTCGGCCGAGGTAACGGACAACGCCGCCTGGCGCGAGGGGCGGCCGGCGCAGTTTTCGGTGCTTGAGGGGGAGATGGTGAGTGCCGTCCGCGAGCTCCTGACGCGTCAGGGGGGTGGATCGTGACCGGGCTCCTCTCCGTCGTCCCCCCCTCGCCTTTCCGGCGAAAGCCGGGATCCATGACCCCGCACAGCGGCGGTACCGTTGCCTGGGCCCCGGCTTTCGCCGGGGAAGCGGATTTGGCTGGCTCGCCAGCGGACCGGCGAAGGAATTTGCGTGCTCCCCTCCTTCTCCCTCTCCCCAGGGGGGAGAGGGTCGGGGTGAGGGGGTACCGCGCGATCCGGATAGACCTGTCCCCCCACACCCGCATCCCTCGGGCCGCTGCGCGCCCCGCGGTGTTCGCGGCCGCTCCCCCCGGGGGAGAGGCGAAGGATGCGGGCCGCTGGGGCGCGGCGACGCGCGAAGGCCCCTTTGACGAGGCGACGGGTGGACGCCGCCCTCCGGGGAAGTTCAGTTGTGGGCGCCCCCGGGGAGAGGTGAAGACGGGAGGCGGCGATGGCGGCGCGTGAGGCTCTGCGCAAGCTCCTCGGCAAGGGGCGGAGCTTCGTCGAGCCGCCGATCCTGCAGGATGCGGAGCTGTTCCTCGACCTTGCGGGCGAGGATTTGCGGCGGCGGATGTTTTTGACGCCGTCGGCCGATGGCGTGGAGCTGTGTCTGCGGCCCGACTACACGATCCCGGTCTGCCTCCACCACCTCACCACCGGCAACCCGCGGCGAGCCGCCGAGTACGCGTATCTCGGGCCGGTGTTCCGGCAGCGGCCGGGCGAGACCGGCGAGTTCGTGCAGGCGGGCGCCGAGTCGATCGGGCGCACCGACGCAGCCGCGGCTGACGCCGACGCGCTGGTGCTGGCGCGCGAGGCGGTGGCGGTGTTCGGCGTGACCGAGCCGACCATCCGGGTCGGCGACTCGGCGCTCTTCTCGGCGGTGCTCGACGCGCTCGCCATCCCCAATTTGTGGCGGCGGCGTTTTGCACGCGCGTTCGGCGATCCGCTGCGCCTCCGCGCCGTGATCGATCGCGCTGGCGGCGAGGGCGACGAGGAAGCGGCGGCGCATGCCGGGTTCCTCGCGGCACTCGACGGCACCGACCACGCCGCCGCGCGGCGGGTGGTCGACGACCTTCTGTCCATCGCCGGGTTCACCGCCTTCGGCGGGCGGAGCGCGGCGGAGATCGCCGACCGCTTCCTCGAACAGGCGACGCTCGAGACCGGCTCGGGGATCGGCGAGGCGGCGGTGGCCGTCCTCGACGACTACCTCGCGATCAGCGGCGATCCGGCCAGTGCGGCGAACGCGGTCGCCGATCTCTCGCGGCAGGCGGGGCTCGAGCTCGGGCCGGTGCTCGACGAGTTCAAGCGGCGCAACCAGGCGCTCGCCAAGCGCGGGATCGACCTTTCGACGATCGCCTTCGCCTCCGATTTCGGGCGGAGGCTCGACTACTACACCGGGTTCGTCTTCGAACTCTACGATCCCGGCCGCGCCGAGAACAGTCCGGTCGCCGGCGGCGGACGCTACGACCGGCTCCTCTCGCGCATCGCGGTCCGCGACGGCTCGGGCGACGACATCCCGGCGGTCGGCTTCGCGCTGTGGCTCGACCGGCTGGAGGCGAGGCGATGAGCGACGGCAAGCTGATCATCGCCGTCCCCTCCAAGGGAAGGTTGCAGGAGAACGCGGCCCTCTTCTTCGGGCGCGCAGGCCTCGACCTCGTGATGCCGGGCGAGCGCTCCTATCGCGGGCGGCTCAAGGGGTTTGCCGACGTCGAAGTCGCCTATCTCTCGGCCTCGGAGATCGCGCGCGAGCTCAGCCTCGGCAACGCGCATCTCGGCGTCACCGGGCGCGACCTCATCGAGGAGAGCATCGACAACTGGCCGGCGCGCATCGACATGACCCTGCCGCTCGGCTTCGGCTACGCGGACGTGGTCGTCGCGGTGCCGCAGGCGTGGATCGACGTCCACTCGATGTTCGACCTCGACGACATCGCCGGCGAGTTCCGCTGGCGGCACGGGCGCAGCCTTCGGGTCGCGACCAAGTACATCAACCTGACGCGGCACTTCTTCGCCAAGCACGGCATCGCCGACTACCGGATCGTCGAAAGCCTCGGCGCCACCGAGGGCGCGCCGGCGTCGGGCGCGGCCGACCTCATCGTCGACATCACCACGACCGGCGCGACGCTGCGCGGCAACGGGCTCAAGGTGCTCAACGACGGGCTGATCCTCGGCTCGGAGGCGCATCTCGTCACCAGCCTGGTCGCCAAGTGGAGCGCGCCGGCGCGGTCGAGTCTCCGCGCCATCCTCGACCGTATCGAGGCCGAGGCGGCCGGGCGGAGCCACGTGCTGATCAGCGCCGACGCGAGGAAGCCCGACGAGGCGGCACGCGAGGCGTCGCGGCGCTTCGGGGCGAGCGCGCCGTTCCACGCAAAGGGCGATCCGGTGCTGATCCTCCATTGCCCGAAGGGCGCGGTCGAGGCGTGCGCCGATTGGCTGCGCGAGTCGGCGGGCGCGAAAACCGTGACAGTGAGCAAGCTCGACCGCGTGTTCCGGGCGGGCGGCGAGACTTTCGATCGCCTCAATGAACGGCTACCGAAGGGCTGAGCCGTTCGGGGAACCGCCTTTGAGTCTCAACCGCCGCGCCTTTCTCCGTACCGGAGCCGTCGGCCTTCTCGCCGCGCCGGCGATCCTCTCAAGCCTGCCGGCGCGGGCGGCGGTCGAGGCGGACGCAGGGCAGACGCTCCTTCTCGGCTTCGCGGACAAGGTGGCGAGCGGCGCGTCGGCCCGCGCGCTGGCCGGGCATCTGGCCGCCGGGCGAGCCGGCGGCGTGATGTTCCTCGGCAACAATATCGGGACGCGCGCCGAGCTTTTGGGCCTCACCGCCCTTTTCCGCTCCGCGGGCAATCCGCTTCTTGCCATCGACCAGGAGGGCGGACTGGTCCAGCGCCTCTCCGTGAACCAGGGTTTTGCGCGCTTGCCGCGGCCCAACCAGGTTGCTGCGTCGATGTCGGTCGACGAGGCGCGGGCGCTCTATGCATCGGCCGGGCGCGAACTCCGCGAGGCGGGGTTCGACTTCAACCTCGCGCCGGTGGTCGATCTCCACGATCCCGCAAATCCAGTGATCGGGCAGAACGGGCGGGCGTTCAGCGCCGACCCGGAGGTGGTGGTGCGCTACGCCGAGGCCTGCATCGAGGGTTTCGGCGCGGCGGGCGTCCACACCGCGATCAAGCATTTCCCGGGGCACGGGACCTCGCGGGGCGACAGCCATGAGGGGCCGGTCGACATCACGCGGACCTGGCGCGGCGAGGAGATGGTGCCGTTCCAGCGCCTCATCGCGACCGGCAAGGTCGAGGCGGTGATGGCGGGGCATCTGGTCAACGCGCAGCTCGCCAATGACGGGCTGCCGGCGACGCTCTCCACAGCGATGATCGACGGCTATCTCCGCGGCCTCCTCGGCTTCGACGGGCTGGTGATGTCCGACGACCTCGACATGGGCGCGGTGCGGAAGGTCGCCTCGCTGCGCGACGCGGTGGTCGGGGCGCTCGGCGCCGGTCTCGACCTCCTCATCCTCTCCAACTCGCTCGAACCCGACCCCGGCCTCGCGGCGGATGCGGTGGGGTGGATCGCGGGCGCCGTGGCGTCAGGTGAGCTGCCGGCGGCGCGCGTCGCAGAAGCGGCTGGCCGGGTGCGAAGGATGAAGGGGCGGTAGTTCGACCCCTGGCGCTTCCCCGGCGAAAGCCGGGGTCCATGCACCGGCCACGCTTGCGCAACGGCGAGTGGGGATGGGCCCCGGCTTTCGCCGGGGAAGCGGGTTCAGGAGACCCGAGCGATACCTATGTCGGCCGGCGGAACTTCTGCCGCAGCCCCTCCACCACCGGGCGGCAGAAGCAGCCTTCGACGTGGTCGTTGACGATGCCGACGCCCTGCATGAAGGCGTACATCGTGGTTGGGCCGACGAAGCTCCAGCCACGCTTGCGGAGGTCCTTGGACAGCGCGGTCGAGGTGGCGGTCTTGGGCATCGACATCAGCGCCTGCCACTCGACGGTGGCCGGGCGTTCGGCGGGCGGCGGCTCGAAGCGCCAGACATAGGCGGCGAGCGAGCCGGCCTCCGCGGCGAGCTCGACCGCGCGCCTCGCGTTGTTGATGGTCGATTCGATCTTGCCGCGGTGGCGGATGATGCCGGCGTCGTGGACGAGGCGCTCGACGTCCTTCGGCCCGAATAGCGCCACCTGCTCGCGCTCGAAATTGGCGAAGGCGGCGCGGAAATTTTCGCGCTTCCTAAGAATCGTCAGCCAGGAGAGGCCGGACTGGAAGCCCTCGAGGCAGATCTTCTCGAAGAGGAGGCGATCGTCGGCGACCGGGCGGCCCCATTCGCCGTCGTGGTAGATCTGGTAGTCCGCGCGGCCGCCATGCCAGGCGCAGCGGATCTTGCCGTCCTCCCCGCGCATGAGTCCCTTGGCGAGTTCCATCGCTACCTGCCGGCAACCTTCTCAGTGTTACGGTTGGACAATGAGCCGCTTTCGCCCCGCGAAGTCAAAGGTTCACGCCACGCGAGGCGCCCTCCTCCGCTCGGCGACCGTCGGCGCGGCGATGGTCTTGGCCGGGCCGGCCGCGGCAGCCACGGTCGACCCCTATTCGGACGCGTCGGTGATTGCGGGGTTCATGGCCACGGTGTTCGGGGTCGAGTTCCCCTCGTTCGAGGGCGACGGCGACACGGTCAAGAAGTTCTCCGGCGTGGTGCGCGTCTATGTCGACAACCGCGCGGGCATCGACCGGCGTGCCGCGGTCGAGGGATTCATCGCCGCGCTGCCGGAGGCGATCGGCGGGCTGAGCCTGCGGCTGAGCACGCGGGCGGAGAGCGCCAACTTCATCGTCCACGTGGTCGACCGGGCGCAGTATCCGGCGGTGGCGCGGTACCTCCTCCCCTCGCTCCAGGAAGGCGAGGCGCCGGGGCGGTGCTTCGTCAGCGTCACCTATGGCGCGGCGGGGATCACGCGCTCGGAGGCGGTGATCGTCTCGGACGAGGGCGAGTATCTCTTCCGGCGCTGCATGATCGAGGAGATCCTGCAGGGCCTCGGGCCGGTCAACGACAGCCCCGAGCTCGACGGCAGCGTGTTCGGCGAAGCCTCGCGGCAGACCGAGTTCGTGCTCTTCGACCGGCTGATCCTCAATGTGCTCTACCACCCCGCGGTCCTTCCGGGGATGAGCGAGGCCGAGGTCGGGCGGGTGCTGCCGGGCGTCCTTTGGGACGTGCGCCACAGCGTACGCTAACGTCCCCCCGCGGTAAGGATCGGTTAACCACGCGGGGTAAGGGACCGCTTACCATGCGGCCGAAAGATTCAATTCGAACGACCCGGCGCAGCTTCCGTTTACCAATCTCTCGCGCCGTCTCCCTACTCTCCCGCTCGATCAGGCCGGACAATGGCCTGCGACGAATTGTTGAGAGTACGTCGATGAAGCGACTTCTCCTCGCGGCCGCGATGGCCGTGGCGATGGGCGGCCCCGCGCTCGCGCAGATGAATGTCCCCCGTCCGCCGGCCAGCCTCAGCCCCGACCTTACCGAGGCGTGGATGATGCAGCTCTCCAGCGGCTACCGCCCGACGGTGAGCGACCCGACCGCGTACCGGCCGTCCTACCAGGCGGCGACGGTGACGCCGGTGGCGGCGACCGCCGATCCGCGCCTCCAGGCGATGAACCCGATCTACCTGCCGACCGTCGTCGCCTATGACGGAGGACAAGCGCCCGGCACGATCGTCATCGACACCAACCAGCGGTTCCTCTTTCTCGTGCTTCCCGACGGGCAGGCGCGGCGCTACGGCGTCGGCGTCGGACGGCCCGGTTTCGAATGGGCCGGCGTCCATCAGGTATCGCGCAAGGCCGAGTGGCCGGACTGGCGGCCGCCGGCGGAGATGCGCCAGCGTCAGCCTTGGCTGCCCGACTTCATGGCCGGCGGGCCGACCAATCCGCTCGGCGCGCGGGCCCTCTATCTCGGCTCGTCGCTCTATCGCATTCACGGGACATCCGAGCCGTGGACGATCGGCAGCGCGGTGTCGTCGGGGTGCATCAGGATGCGCAACGAGGACGTGATGGACCTTTACGAGCGCGTGCCGGTGGGGACCCGGGTGGTGGTGATTTAGACCCCCAACTCTTCGGGATAGATTTGCGGCCCCGCGGCGATCCCGCGGGGTTTTTGGTTTCTACCGCTGGGCACTCAAAGTCCCAACCTCCCCCTCGAGGGGAGGTCGAAGGTGCGAGGCCTTTGGCCGAGCAGCTTCGGGAGGGGGGCGCGGGCGGCCGGACAAAGCGCGGGTGGCACCCCCCCCCCCGAAACCGCTGCGCGGTTTCGACCTCCCCTCGAGGGGGAGGTTAAGGGCGTGGCTACACCGGCTGAAGGGTCTTTTCCGGCTTCACCTCGGGCGGGGCGTGGGCGCCGTGGCTGTAGAGCGGCTCGGTGTGAGCCAGAGCGCGCGGCGTCGGGCCGCCATAGGCCCAGTCGAGAAGCTCGACGGTGTGGAGGATCGGGATCGGGGTGCCGTTTCCGATCTGGGTGATGCAGCCGATATTGCCGGTGGCGATAACGTCGGGGCGGAGCTTCTCGATGTTGCCGACCTTGCGGTCGCGGAGGCGCCGCGCGATCTCCGGCTGGAGGATGTTGTAGGTCCCGGCCGAACCGCAGCAGATGTGGCCCTCGGGCACGTCGCGCACGACGAAGCCGGCGCGGGTGAGGAGCTGCTTCGGCGCGGTCTTGACCTGCTGGCCGTGCTGCAGCGAGCAGGCGGCGTGATAGGCGACCGTGAGGCGGTGCGGCTCCGCCGGCGCGGCGAGGTCGAGGCCGGCCAAAAACTCGGTGACGTCCTTGGTCAGGGCGGAGACACGAGCGGCTTTCTCGGCGTAGTCGGGGTCGTTGCGGAAGGTGAAGCCGTATTCCTTGATGGTGGTGCCGCAGCCCGACGTGGTGATGACGATGCCGTCGAGGCCGCCGTCATCGATGACCTTGATCCAGGCGTCGATGTTGCGCCTGGCGGCGCGATGGGACTCGCTCTCGCGCCCCATGTGATGGACGAGGCTGCCGCAGCACGCCTCACCCTCGGCGCGGACGATCTCGAAGCCGAGGCGGGTGAGGAGCCGCGCGGTAGCGGCGTTGATGCCGGGGTCGAGGACGCTTTGCGCGCAGCCGGCGGGGAGGATGACGCGGCCGCGCTTGATGCCAACAGGCTGGGACGGATTGTCAGGCAGCGGGCGGGGCAGCGGCGAGGGCACCAGCGAGAGCATCGCGGTCAGCTTGTCGCCGGCGGGAAGGCGGCGAAGGATCGGCACGAAGGGCTTGGCCAGCGCGCCCGCGATCATGGCGACGCGGAAGCGGCGCGGATAGGGGAGCACCTTCGCCAACACGAGCCGCATCATGCGGTCGAGGAAGGGGCGCTTGTAGGTCTGCTCGATATGCTCGCGGGCGTGGTCGACGAGGTGCATGTAGTTCACGCCCGAGGGGCAAGTCGTCATGCACGAGAGGCAGGAGAGGCAGCGGTCAACATGGGTGACCACTTCCTTGGTCGCCGGGCGGTTCTCCTCGAGCATCTCCTTCATCAGGTAGATGCGGCCGCGCGGGGAATCGAGCTCGTCGCCGAGGAGGAGATAGGTCGGGCAGGTGGCGGTGCAGAAGCCGCAATGGACGCAGGTGCGCAGCACCCGCTCCGACTCCTTCATTTGAGGATTCTCAAGGAGTTCGGGCAGGAAATTTGTCTGCATTTATTGGGCTCGATAGTTGGCGAACCAGTCTTGGCCGGGCGACACTTATAGGGGGGATTGCCGGTTTGGGTAAGAGATTTGACCAAGCCGCGAGAGGCGCCGCCTCGCGCGGCTGCCATGCGCCTAGAGCTGGTAGACGCGGCCGGGATTGAGGATGCGATGGGGGTCGAACGAGCGCTTGAGGTCGGCGCTGAGGGCGGCGATCGGCGCGAGCGGCGGGTCGAACAACGGGACGGATGGCGGCAGGTTTGCCGGCGGGCGGATCAGCGTGGCGTGGCCGCGATGGGCCGCGACCGCGGCGCGGACGATCGTGGCGCCGGCCTCGGGCTCCGCCGAGCCCGTCGCCCAGATCAGGCCACCGCCCCAATCGAACAGTATCCGGCTCGGGAAAGCGGCGCGTATCGCCTCGGCGACGGCCGGGCCATCGGTCGGCTTGACCGAAATGCGCCACAGCGGCGCGCCGTCCGGCGCGTGAAGCGCGCGAACGTCGCGGATGTCGGCCCAGATCCGCGCCGAGTGCGCGGCGTCCTCGATCGCCGGGCGGCTCCAACCCAGCGCGGCGGCGAGCTTGTCGGCG
>CAYOET010000081.1:0-12182 GCA_964402985.1 uncultured Bauldia sp.
ATACTGCATCCACAACGTCGCCCATTCCTACGGCAAGACCGCGACCTTCATGCCGAAGCCGATCTACGGCGACAACGGCTCGGGCATGCACGTCCACCAGTCGCTATGGAAGAACAAGAAGCCGATCTTCGGCGGCAACCAGTATGCCGACCTCTCGGAGACGTGCCTGTTCTACATCGGCGGCATCATCAAGCACGCCAAGGCGCTGAACGGGTTCACGAATCCTCTGACCAACTCGTACAAGCGCCTGGTGCCGGGCTATGAGGCCCCGGTGCTGCTGGCCTACTCCTCGCGCAACCGGTCGGCGTCGTGCCGCATCCCGTTCGCGACCTCGCCGAAGGCCAAGCGCGTCGAAGTCCGCTTCCCGGATCCTGGCGCGAACCCCTACCTCGCCTTCGCGGCGATGCTGATGGCCGGCCTCGACGGCATCCAGAACAAGATCCACCCCGGCGCGGCGATGGACAAGAACCTCTACGATTTGCCGCCGAAGGAGCTGAAGAAGATCCCGACGGTGTGCGGCTCGCTCCGCGAAGCGCTCTCCAACCTCGACAAGGACCGCGCCTTCCTGAAGGCCGGCGGCGTGTTCAGCGACGACTTCATCGACTCGTTCATCGAGCTGAAGATGGAAGAGGTGATTCGCTTCGAGCACACCCCGCACCCGGTCGAGTACGAGATGTACTACTCGGTCTAGTCGCTCTCACACTCGCGACAAGTAGAAGGGCGCCCACTTCGGCGCCCTTCTCCATTTTGGAGAATCAGCAAGCCCGAACCAAGCGCGTTCTAGACTAGAGCGCCGCAAAGAAGAGCGCCCGAGGAGGCGCCCCTCTCCCGCAGACCTGCGGAGATCGGCGTTCCTAAAACAGGAAAGAAGTTTCTGGGTGTCGAAGAGCGCGCCATTGGTGCTCCGGTCCACCAGCGACCCGGTGCCGAAGTTCACGCGGACGCCGCCGGTGACGGTGGTCAAAGACTGGCCGGCCAAAGGCTGCCGCAGCTGAGGTCGCCGTAGCCGACGATGGACTGCGCCATCGCGCCCGAGGAGAGCGCCAGAGCGGCAGCTGCTCCCAATAACACCTTCCGCGTCATATCATTCTCCCTGTGGGCCAGACAGCCAGCCAACCGACCGACTCAGCGGGTCTTCTTGGTTTCTGACCGGCGGGAGCATTCAAAAAACGTGAACCTGCCGCCATCGCCCGGAAGGGGTGGGGTTCCCACAATCCGCCGCGGTCGCGCGGGGGGCAGACAACAGAGCGGCCGAAGGCTCGCCCTTTGGCCCTCAACCCACAAGCCGGCGCACAAACAAAAGCGCCGCGGGGGTGAACCCCGCGGCGCTCTGTGGAACGAGCCCTAGATGGAAGACTGAGACTACGGCAGGAGCCAAGTCTCGACGTCGAAGGTAGCGGCGCCGTTGCGGTCCTGGTCGAGGAGCGAAGCGGCCCCGATGTGGACGCGAACGCCCGCGCGGAGCGCGAGGAGGTCGAGGCCGCCCAGGTCACCACCGAAGAGGTACTGAGCGTTGCCGAAGATCGCGGCGCTGCCAAACTTGTATTCGATCTCGCCCTCGGCGGTCAGGAAGTCGGCGCTGCCGCCGCCGGCCGAGATCTGCGAGTAGCGGATGCCGGCCTCAAGCTTGAAGTCCGGGCTCACGAAGTAGCGCGCTACGCCACGGATGCTCCAGAGGTCGAGAAGACCGCCCGGGCCGCCGGAGATGCCGATCGAGCCGTAGGTGCCCTGCGCCATGACGGTGAAGGGACCGAAGAAGCCAGCGGCCTCAAGGCCGAAATTGTAGGTGTCGAGGACGCCGAGGAGCGTCTCGTAGCCGAGGTAACCGCCCCAGGCGAAGCTCTGGTTGCGGGTGTAGATGTGAAGGGCGACGTCCAACTGGTTGAGGACGCCGAGGTTGATGAACTGCTCGTCACGAACCTCAAGCTGGAAATTCCAGGCGCCGAACGGGATGTTGGCGGCGCCGCCGATGTTGACGCCGTCAACCGAACCGCCGCCCAGCGAGGGCGACGAGAGATTGACGTAAGAGGCGTCGACGTAACCCATCGTCTGCGGGCCAACCATGGCGGGAGCCGCCGGCGGGGCCGGCGGGACGTACACGACGGTGTCGGCCGCGTAGGCAGCGCCGGAAAGCAACGCCAGGGCCGAACTTGCCAAAAGAACTCTGCGCATCATGAGATTTAATCCTCCAAGGGCTGCATTCCGGAACGACTGATCGGATGTGCGAATAAGCTCGACCGACCGACTAGGCATCGTCCTTGGGGCCAACATAATCAACCGGGTCCGACACGCCAGCCGATTCATCCTGCGAAAGGTCCAATTTCCACCGTTGTGGCATCCCGAACACAGATCGTTACCTGGAGATGAACCTGCGGACATCGAAAACCGCCGCATTTCTCCTTAAGGTTGCGGTCGTCGGGTGGTAATTCGTGGCGGGGTTGTAGGGCGTAGCGGCGTGGTTAAGGCGGAAACGTGCGAATCGGCCAGTCCCGGCACCTGACCCCAACGGCAGTTCCGAATCGGCGGGCGCTAGGCGGCTCGGCGATTCGACCCCGATCGAAGGCTCGATCTCGGCATTAGCGACGTCGCTTGGAGCCGCGGAGTGCACTCCAGCGACGCCAATCCGGCCCGAATGCCTCAGGCGGTTGGGAGACGGGACAACGCCGCCTGCATGCGCTCGATGCGAAGCACCGAATCTTCGCGCCGCTCGCGTTGCTCTTCGACCACTTCCTCGGGCGCCTTGGCGACGAATTCGGCATTGCCGAGCTGGGCGTCGATCTTGGCGATCTCCTTGCCGAGGCGGTCGATCTCCTTGGCCAGGCGCGCCCGCTCGGCGCCGAGGTCGATGAGGCCCGCGAGGGGAATCGAGACGACGGCTTCGCCGATCACAAGCTGGGCGGAGCCCGATGGGGCGGCGGCGGCCAATCCGATCTCGTTGATGCGGGCGAGGCGGCCGAGCGCCGCGCGATGGCGCTCGAAACGCTCGCTTGTCTCGGGCGAAGCATCGGAAACGACGACAGGGATCTGCGCACCGGCCGGGATGTTGGTCTCGGCGCGGACCGAGCGGACCTCCTCGACGAGACGGATGAGCCAGTTGATCTCGGCCGCCGCGTCGCGGTCCTCGAAGCGCGAGTCGGGCCACGGGGAAACCGCGAGGAGCGGCAGCGGCTGCGCGCTCGTCGGCGGGAGTTTTGCCCACAGCTCTTCGGTGACGAAGGGCATGAAGGGGTGGAGGAGGCGGAGGATCTCGGCGAGCACGTAGCCCGCGGTGAGCCGGGTCTCAGTCTTGGCCGCGCCGTCGGGGCCGCCGAGGATCGGCTTGATGAGTTCGAGGTACCAGTCGCAGTAGGTGTTCCAGACGAAGCGGTAGGCGGCGCCGGCGGCCTCGTCGAAGCGGTACGACTCGATCGCGGTCTCGACCGCCTTCAGCGCCCGACTCGCTTCGGTGAGGATCCAGCGGTTGACGGTCTCGACCGCCGTCTCCGGCTTGAACGGGACGCCGACCGGGCACTCGTTGATCTCGGCGAAACGCGAGGCCTGCCAGAGCTTGGTCGCGAAGTTGCGGTAGCCCTCGATGCGGGCACGGGCCGGCTTCACGTCGCGGCCGGGCGTCGCCAGCGAGGCCATGGTGAAGCGCAGCGCGTCGGCGCCGTATTCGTCGATGAGGTCGAGCGGGTCGACGACGTTGCCCTTCGACTTCGACATCTTGGCCCCGCGCTCGTCGCGCACGATGCCGTGGATGTAGACGTCGGCGAAGGGCGCTTCGCCCTGGAAGTGCAAGCCCATCATCATCATCCGGGCGACCCAGAAAAAGATGATGTCGAAGCCGGTGACGAGGGTCGCGGTCGGGTAATAGGCCTTCAGCTCAGGGGTCTGATCGGGCCACCCCAGGGTCGAGAAGGGCCACAGGCCCGACGAGAACCAGGTGTCGAGGACGTCCTCGTCACGCTTAAGCGCGGTCGCCTTGCCGTAGTGACGGATCGCCTCCGCCTCGGCCACGGACGAATCGGAAGCGACGAAGACCTTGCCGTCCGGACCGTACCAGGCGGGGATCTGATGGCCCCACCACAGCTGGCGCGAGATGCACCAAGGCTGGATGTTCTCTATCCAGTCGAAATAGGTCTTTTCCCAGCTCTTGGGGATGAACTGGGTGCGGCCATCCTTGACCGCGGCGAGCGCCGGGACGGCCATGCGCTTGGCGTCGACGTACCACTGGTCGGTGAGGAACGGCTCGATCGGCACGGCCGAGCGGTCGCCATGCGGGACGGTATGCGTATAGGGCTCGATCTTCTCGATGAGCCCCCTCTCCTCGAGCATCGCGACGACGCGTTTGCGGGCGGTGAATCGATCAACCCCATCGAGCGCGGCGAGCGTCGCTTCGAGCTCCGGAGTCGGGTCGAGGCCGGCCATGAAAGCGGGGTTGGCGCGGAGCACCAAATTGGACTCGACGTCGTAGAGGTTGACCATCGGCAAGGAGTGTCGCTTGCCGACCTCGAAGTCGTTGAAATCATGGGCGGGCGTGATCTTGACCGCGCCCGATCCGGCCTCCGGATCGGCGTACGAATCCCCGACGATCGGGATGCGCCTTCCGACCAGGGGCAGGATCACGTTCTTGCCGATCACCGACTGATAGCGCTCGTCCTCCGGGTTCACCGCGACGGCGGTGTCGCCGAGCATGGTTTCGGGGCGCGTGGTGGCGACCACGATGTACTGGCCCGGCTCGCCCTCGATCGGGTAGCGGAAGTGCCAGAGGCTGCCCTTGACCTCGACCTGCTGGACCTCGAGATCGGAGATCGCGGTCTGCAGTTTGGGGTCCCAGTTGACGAGGCGCTTGTCGCGGTAGATGAGGCCGGCGGCGTGGAGGTCGACGAAGGCCTTGATGACCGCCCGGCTCATCTGATCGGTCTCATTGCGGCCGAGCGTGAAGCGCTCGCGGCTCCAGTCGCAGGAGGCGCCGAGGCGCTTCAGCTGCCGGACGATCGTGCCGCCCGACTCGTCGCGCCACTTCCACACCTTCTCGAGGAATTTTTCGCGCCCGATGGTGCGCCGGTTGGGCTCCTGGCGCTCCATCATCTGGCGCTCGACCACCATCTGCGTAGCGATGCCGGCGTGGTCGGTGCCGGGCTGCCAAAGGACGTCATCGCCCTTCATCCGGTGAAAGCGGACGAGGATGTCCTGGAGGGTGTTGTTGAGGGCGTGGCCCATGTGCAGAGAGCCGGTGACGTTGGGCGGCGGGATCACCACCGAAAACGACTTGCCGCCTGCCCTCTTCCCGGCGCCGGCCTTGAACACGCCGGCACGTTCCCACTCCGCGGCGATACGGGGCTCGATCGCCGCTGCGTCGTAAGTCTTCTCAAGCATGGGCGGTGTGATGGTGGGAACCGCCGCGCAAGTCAACGCGGCGGAAGCAGCGAACCGCTCAGAAAGTCAGGCCAGCCGAATGCGCCGGCGGCTAGAACACGCCGCGCGAGACGCGCTCGATCTCCTGGCGAACGAGGCGTTCGACCAGGGTCGGCAGGTGCTCGTCGAGCCAGGATTGCAGCATTGGGCGGAGAAGGTCCTCGACGAACTGCTCCATCGTCCGGCTATCGGCCGGCTGCACCGCCGCGTGGGCGAGCTTGCCGAACGCTTCCGCGGCGGCGGAGCTCGTCCCGCGCGAGACGACCGACGCATAGAGCGGGCGTTGCGGCTGCGCCCGGCCGTCGGCGCTCACCGGACGCGGCGGAGCGGCATTGTCGCGGCTCGCCGGCGGGGTGGGCTTGGCGACCGACAGCGCCATGGCGAGGTCGGCGGTTTCGATCGAATTCAAGACATCCTCGGGTCGCGGTTGAGCGGGCACGGCGCCCTCCCCTGGCCTCAGCGCGACGGGCTCGGCGCCGGGACGGCCCGCTTGTTGCGGACGCTTCGGCTGTTCGCGCGGGGGTTCTTCCGAAATGATCCGGCGGATCGAGGCGAGAATCTCCTCCATCGAGGGATCCGGCGGTCGAACCGCCTTCATCTTCGTCTCGGCCATGCCCCGTCCCCAGCGAATCAATTTGCGAGCCCAGGCGGGAGGTTAGCGCAGTCGCGCCGCTGGTAAAGCGGCGCGCGAGTCACACTCAGCGACCATCTGGCGTTGTGAGCGAAAAAATCTCGTTGCGTACCGCCGTGTAGTGCGCGCTCGAATCGTAGAGCTGGACCGGAAGGCCGAGATTGGCCGCGGTCAGTCCGCCGGTCGTGGCGAGGAGCGCGTAGGACGCGACGACCCGGTCGCGCTGGGCGCGGACGAGCGCGGTGCGCGCGTCGAGGAGATCCTGCTGGGCGTCGAGGACGTCGAGTGTGGTGCGCTGGCCGACGTCGCGCTCCTGGACGATGCCGGAGAGCGCGAGTTGGCTTGCGGCCACGCCCGACTCGGCGGCGCGGACCTGGGCGGTGGCGGCCTGGAGGTCGCCCCAGGCGCTGATCACGTCGGCGCGCACGCGGGCGCGGGTGACAGCGAGATCGATCTCGCGCTGGCCGAGGCGTTCCTTGGCTTCGCGGATGTTCGACGAACGCTCGCCGCCGGTGAAGATCGGGATGCTGACGCGGGCGCCGAACGAGCCGGAGAGGCGCGCGGCGTCGGGCCCGAAGGGGTCCTCGCTGCGCGAGGCGCTGGCGCTCGCCGACACGGTCGGCCACAGCGAGCCCTCGGCGATCTCGACGTTGAGGGTGGCGGTGTCGACGTTGTAGAGCGAGAGCCTGATGTCGGGGTGGCTCTCGAGGGCCATCTGGACGCCGATCTCGGAATTGCGCGGCAGGAGCGCGCTCACGGGAGGGGCCGTGGTGAGCGAGTTCGGCGCGTGACCGATGATCTGCTCGTAAATCGCGCGGGCGGCGGTCTGGTTGGCGACGGCCGAGGCGTAGCTCGCCATCGCCGAGGCCTCGCGGGCCTGGGTCTGGGCGACCTCGGTCTGCGTGCCCTCGCCGACATCGAGGCGGTTGCGGGCGGCGCGGACCTGCTCGCGCAGGAATTCGAGGTTCTGCGCCGAGAGGCCGACGATGGCGTTCTCGCGCACGAGGTTCATGTAGGCGCTGACGACCTGGAAGAGGACGTCCTGCTCGGTTCCGGTCAGCGCCTCGCGGGCGGCGAGAACCGCCGTCTCGGCGACCGCGATGCCGTTGCGGGTGCGGAAGCCGTCGAAGATCGGCTGCTCGATCGACAGCGAGAGGCTGGCCGAGTCCTCGGGCTGTGCGCCGGCGGAGAACGAGCGGCTGTAGCTAGCCGCGGCCGAGAGCCCTGGCCGGCGCCCGGCGAGCGCCTGCGGCACGCCCTCGTCGGTGGCGCGAAGCCCGGCGCGCGCGGAGTTGAGCGTGGCGTTCTGAACGTAGGCCGACGCCATGGCGCCGGTCAGTGTTTCCGCTCCCGCCGGCGAGGCGGTGAGCGCCATCAGGGCAACGGCGATCCATGCGACGGAGGGAGAAGCTCTTAACATTCGGGGACGGCCGGACCTGGACATTGCGGGACACCCAACTTTCACCACGGTTTTGGTTACTTAGGGATTAACCCCGCCGAATTCGTCCCTTTTTGAGACGGCTTGACAGGCCTGCGACGTTGATTCGCGGAGGAGCGCGACTCAGGCGACACGAAGCGCGACTGAAAGCAGCGCGGGCTTGGCTAGAAAACGAAGCCGTTCGCGCGCTCGAAACCGGGCAGAGTCTCGGCTCGGGCGTTGAAGAGGGTGCGCGAACTCACGGCACCGTCGGAACGAAGATAGACCGTACCCGCCGCGGCCTGCCCGCGGCCGACCATGGCGACGAGGCGGCCGCCATCCTTCAACTCCTCGAGGAGCGCAGCGGGAACTTCGTCGACCGCTCCCTCGATGAGGATCGCGTCGTAGGGGGCCCGGTCGGGAAAGCCTCCGGCCAGGGGCTCGCTCAGGACGGCCACGTTGCTGATTTCGGCCGACTCCAGATTCTCGGTGGCGAGGGCCGCGAGATCGGCGTCGGGCTCGAGCGCCACCACCGAGTTGGCGAGGCGCGAGAGAATCGCCGCCCCGTAGCCGCTGCCGGCGCCGAGGTCGAGCACGATGGCGCTCGGCGCGATCTCGGCGGCCTGGACCAGCCGGGCAAGCACGGCGGGGCCCAGCAGATAGCGCGCCGGAGCGCCGGGGCCGGCCGCCTTGATGAGGAGATGCTCGTCGGAATAGGCGAGAGTGCGCTGGCGGCCAGGCACGAAGCGTTCGCGCGGCACGGACCGGAAGGCGTCGAGGACGCGCTTCTCGCCGACCTCGACGGTGCGGATCTGGCTGTCGACCATGGCGTCTCGGAGCGCGACGAAGTCGGCCATGGGCGAGGCGGTTCCCTGCAAAAGGCCGCCATCCTTATTGGCTGGGCGGAACCGGCACAAGGCGGCCAAAGGCCTTGCGCTGCCATGGGCCGCACCTATACATGCGCTCCCCAAGGTGGCCTCGTGGCGGAGTGGTGACGCAGCGGACTGCAAATCCGCGTACCCCGGTTCAATTCCGGGCGAGGCCTCCAACCCTCCTCGATTGAGGGGGCGGAGCGCAGATGTTCCCTAACCCCGCGCGCATCTTTGGCCATGGCGGCGACCTGAACGCTGCTACGACAGCGTTTGGCCTGCCGCCGGACGGCTGGCTCGACCTTTCGACCGGGATCAATCCGCGCCCCTACCCGATCCCGGCGATTCCGGCCGAGGAGTTCACGCGTCTGCCCGACGACGCGTGGCGGGGGGTGATGATTATGCTGCCGCGCGAGATTCCACCGCGCGCGGTCGTGGCAGCGGGATCGGAGCTGCTGATACGCCTTCTGCCCCATGCGTTGCCCGAGGTGACAAGCGTGGCGGTGCTTAGCCCCACCTACAGCAGCCATGCGGCCGCGTGGCGAAGCGCGGGGCGGACCGTCGTCGAGACAGGCGAGCTGCGGGAGATTCCGGATGACGCAAGCGTCCTCGCGCTCGGCAATCCCAACAATCCGGACGGAACGCGCCACGACCCGCGGAATCTCGTGCCGATCGCGCAGCTTCTCGCGGCGCGTGGCGGCGCGCTGGTGATCGACGAGGCCTTCGTCGATGTCGCCCCCGAGCTGAGCTTCCTTCCCTATCTCACCAAAGCTCCCGCCATCGTCCTTCGCTCGTTCGGGAAGTTCTACGGCCTGCCGGGCTTGCGCCTGGGAATGGCCGCCACGACCAACCGCACTGTGCTCGATCGTCTCCGCGACCTCCTCGGCGCATGGCCGGTGAGCGGCCCTGCCCTGTTCGTCGCCGAGAAGGCGACCGGCGACGACGTGTGGGCGAGCGATACCAGGCGATATCTCGCCGAAGCGGCCACGCGGCTCCGTGGAATTTTCGTGTCGGGGGGGCTTAGCGTCGTCGGCGGTACGGACCTTTTCGCGCTCGTGCAGCACCCGCTGGCAAGGGAAGTACACGCAGCGCTCGCACGACAGGGCATCTGGACACGGGCGTTCGCGGAGCGCCCCGACTGGGTCCGCGTCGGTCTGCCGCCGACCGACGCCTTTCCCCGTCTCGAGGAAGCGATCGCGAAAATGGTCCGCGACGGGCTGGAGCCAAGCCCGCCGGGCCTCCACCTCGTACGCTAGCGAGCCCGGTAGCTAGGCCGGCGCCCAGGGCACGATGACCGTGTGGTCGCCGTCGTGGAAGGCGCGCGCCTCGACGCCGAAGAGGCGGCGGAGGAGGTCCGGCCGAAGCACCTCGCCCGGCGGACCTGCCGCGACGACGGTGCCGCTGTCGATGGCGATCACCCGATCGGCGAAGCGGCCG
Organism: uncultured Bauldia sp.; assembly: GCA_964402985.1. GTDB lineage: Bacteria > Pseudomonadota > Alphaproteobacteria > Rhizobiales > Kaistiaceae > JADYYB01. The sequence goes on from CAYOET010000081.1 coordinate 9,755, forward strand.
GCAAGCGCGAGGTCGTGCATGACGGCGAGCACGGTGCGGCCGTTCCGCGCGAGATCGGCGAGGAGGGTGAGCACCGTGAGCTGGTGTCTCGGGTCGAGCGAGGCGACCGGCTCGTCGGCCAGCACGATGTCCGCCTCGACGGCGAGGACTCGGGCGAGCGCGACGCGCGAGCGCTCGCCGCCGGATAGGGTCGTCACCGGCCTGTCGGCGAGTTGCTCGAGGCCGCACACGCGCATTGCCTCGGCCACCGCGCGGCGGTCGGCCTCGCCGAGGTCGCCGGCGCCCGCGCCGTGCGGGATGCGGCCGAGGGCGACCACGTCGAGCACCGAGAGCGGCCAGTGGAAGACATGGCCTTGCGGGAGATAGGCGATGCGCCGCGCGCGGTCCCGCCGCGACAGCCGCGCGATGGGCGCGCCATCGAGGTCGATCGAGCCCCGCCCGGGGGTGAGCCCGGCGAGGGCGCGAAGGATCGTCGTCTTGCCGGCGCCGTTGGGGCCGATGAGGACGGTGAGCTTGCCGGCCTCGAGGCTGAAATTCGCGCCGCGCACGACGTCCCGACCGCCGAGCTCCACCGAGAGGCCCGTGACTGTGAGTCTTGGGCCGGTCACGTCGCCGCCCCCGTCATTTCGCGCCGCCGGCGGAAGATCAGCGCAATGAAGAACGGCGCGCCGATCAGCGCCGTCAGCACGCCGACCTTGAGCTCGGTCTGCGAGGGGATGAGGCGCACCACGATGTCCGCGACCATGAGGAGGAGCGCACCGCTCAGCGCGGCCGGCACGAGGAGACGCCCGGGGTCATAGCGGAGGAAGGGCCGCACCAGATGCGGCGCGACGAGGCCGACGAAGGCGATGGTGCCCGAGACGGCGACCGCCGCTCCGACGCCGGCCGCCACGCCGGCGACGACCCTGAGGCGCACACGGCCGAGGTCGAAGCCGAGACTCTCGGCCGCCTCCTCGCCGAGGGTGAGGGCGCGGAAGGCGTTGCGGTCCCAGAGGAGCAGCACCCAGCTCACCGCCATGAAGGGCACCGCGATGAGGACGTGCTGGAAGCTCCTATCCTCGACCGAGCCGAGCAGCCAGAAGGTGATCTCAAGGGCGGCGAAGGGGCTCGGCGCGAGGTTGAGGGCGAGCGCGGTTCCCGCACCGGCAAGGCTCGAGATCGCGAGCCCGGCGAGGATGAGGACGAGGAGGCTCGCGCGCGGTCCGGCGACGAGAAGGAGGAGCCCGACCGAGAGAGCCGCACCGGCCATCGCGGCGACCGGAAGGGCGAAGGACAGGGCGTCGGCAAGGCCGTAGCCGAGCACGATCACCGCGGCGAGCGCGGCGAGCTGCGGAGCGCCGAAAAGCGAGGGCGAGGCGAGCGGGTTGCGGAGCAGGCCTTGAAGGGCCGCGCCGGAGAGGCCGAGCGTGGCGCCGATCAGGAAGCCGAGGATCGCGCGCGGCAGTCTGATCTCACGCACGATGATCGTCTCGGCGTCGCTCCCGGTGCCGGCGAGGCCTGCCCACACGCCGGCCGGCGACAGGGTGAGTGAGCCGACGCCGAGGGAGACGACGAACGCGAGCATGACGAGGACCGCCAGAACCGCGGTGACGCCGATGACCGGCGCGCGGCTCCGCGCCGCGGGGGTCGCTTGGGACGTAGCGCTCATGCGGGGTCGCCGCGGCAAGCGGCGGAGCCGGCTGTCCTGTCGGGACGTGGCGGGGACGGGTCGCGCGACGCGCGCCCGGAATGTCGGACCATGCAGACCTCGGGTGGATCGATCTGGCTAGAAATCGCGCCCGTCACGTCAGTGTCCCGGGCCCGTCCGATGTTGTCGCACCGGCCTTGCCGAGGTACCGGAATCGGGTCTTGGTAGCAACAGCCTCGGCGTGGCTGGAGAATGTTTTCGATGAAGCGCGTGTGGATGGGTTTCCTGGCCGGGGCGGTGGCGTTGGCCTGCGGGGGCGCCGCGCTCGGGCAGGCTCCCGCCGCGACCACGCTCGCCCTCCCCGCCACGCCTCCCCAGCGCATCGTCTCCATCAATGTGTGCGCCGACCAGCTGCTGCTCGCGCTTGCCGACCCGGGACAGATCGCCTCGCTGTCCAACCGCGCGACCGATCGTGAGCTGTCTTACCTTGCCGCCGACGCCGAGCGCTTTCCCCACGCCGCGTTCAACGCGGAGAGCGTGGTGCGGCTCGAGCCCGACCTCATTCTCGCCGGCCGGCTGACGCGGCTCGCGACCCGCGAGATGCTCGGGCGGCTCGGCTACGAGGTGGTGCTCCTCAACTCGATCCGCAGCGTTGACGCCGGTCTCGCGCAGATCCGCGAGGTCGGGGCGCTGGTCGGTCATCCCGAGCGCGGCGAGAGGCTCGTCGCCGAGATCGAAGCGGCGCTGGCTGAGGCCGCTGCCCTGCCGCCGCGGGGCGCGGAAACAGTCGCCGCCTATCAG